>JAABUD010000236.1 GCA_011389555.1 Desulfotignum sp.
TCCTGCTGTACGGGGTTTACGGCTATAAAGCCCCGGATCTGATATCCCATGCAGGGGCCCCGTTCACCGAATTGTGTGTCAGCATTTTTTACAAAAGTGACGGGGTGTTCGGCATCATGGCCAGTGTTCTTGCCACCTATGTGATTTTGTTTGTATTGTTCGGGGCGTTTCTGGAAAAATGCGGGGCCCAGAGATTTTTCATTGACTGGCCCCTGGCAGCGGTGGGGCACCGAATCGGCGGTCCCGGCAAAGTGTCGGTCATTGCCTCGGGCCTGTTCGGCTCCATTTCCGGCAGTGCCATCGCCAATACCGTGTCCACGGGGATGTTCACCATTCCCATGATGAAAAAAGCCGGGTTCAAACCTCATGTGGCCGGCGGTATCGAGCCGGCAGCTTCCATCGGCGGGATGTTCATGCCCCCCATCATGGGGGCCGGCGGGTTTATCATGGCGGAACTGACCGGGCTGCCTTATTCCCAGATCATGCTGGTGGCCATTTTTCCGGCATTCATGTATTTTTTCAGTGTGTTTGTCATGGTGCATTATGAAGCCAAAAAAGAGAATGTCATTGGCGAAAAATCCAAGTTCAGTGCCACGCAGATTTTCAAGAAACAATGGTATTACACCCTGCCTTTGATCATCATTACCATTTTTATGCTCAAAGGGTTTTCCCCGGCCTATTCCGCAATTATAGGACTGGTGACCTGTATCGTTATTTCCTATTTCAGAAAGGAAACCCGGATCGGCCCCAAACGGTTTGTGGAGGCTGCCAGGGAAGGTACGGAAAACAGTCTGAAGATCGGTGCCACCGTCGGGGTCATCGGTATTATCATCGGGGTCTTGACCTTTTCCGGCCTGGTTTTGACCTTTGCCGATATCATGATTGAACTGGCCGGAGGCTCCCTTTTGCTGACCATTCTGCTGGTGGCCCTGGCCTCTCTTGTGCTGGGTATGGGGGTCCCTGTGACAGCGGCGTACCTGGTTACCGCGGTGGTGGCCGTGCCGGCCTTAACCCATCTGGGGGTGAACATGCTGGCGGCCCACATGATCGTGTACTGGCTGTCTCAGGATTCCAATATCACCCCGCCGGTGTGCATTGCGGCCTTTGCAGGGGCCACAATTGCCAAGGCCAACATGTGGAAAACCGCGTTTACTTCCTTTAAATTTGCCAAGTTTCTCTACCTTGGGCCCCTGCTTTTCGGGTATGTGCCCGGATTCTCCCTGGACGGCAGTGCCATGGATATTGTCAAGGCATTTGTGGCCATCATCATCGGTACCTATGCCTATTCCTGGTTTCTCAGCGGCATCTGGATTTCTTCATTGAAAAATCTGTTTTCTAAAAAATCAGCCGCCTGATCCTGCCGGCTATTGTTCGACACAAAAAGCCGTTTTCCTCGAGCGATGTGTGCTCAGAGGGAAACGGCTTTTTGTCATTTAGAGGTCGGGAGAGGAAATTTTTAGTTGCCATATCAACTTTTTTCAGTCATAGTACGTCCAAACGGATCTACATAGCTGGCAATTATCATGTCAATGGAAAAAATATACATGAAACAGACTCAATTGATGCCTGAATTTACTGTTGCTTCTTCGGGTTTGCCTGAACTGGAAAATTTTGAACGCGTCATTGACACATCCATTGCCTACCTGGTGGGCAGGACTTCCCGGGCGATCATTAAACGGCTGACCAAAAAATTTGCAGATGCCGGATTTGATGTCAGTTATGAACAATGGAGCATCCTGGTTCATTTATACCGAAAAGACGGGCAGACTCAGCAGGAGCTTTCCAACGTGTCGGTCAAGGACAAGGCGGCCATCACCCGGTTGCTCAATGTACTGGAAAAAAAGAATATCGTGCTTCGTGTTCCGGACCGGTTCGACAAGCGCAGTAAACTGGTTTACCTGACACATAAAGCCAAATCCTTTCGGGATGATTTGATAGCCATGGTGATGGAGATGCTTGTGGAAGCGGAACAGGGGATTTCCCACGAGGAGATGGAACAGTGCAAATCAACGTTGAATAAGATTTTCACCAACTTTTCCCGGTTGAACGTGTCGGATTAAAATTCCACCAGCCGATTCTGGATGGCATATCTGGACAGATCGGCATTGTTTCTCAGGCTCAGTTTTTTCAAGAGCCTGGACCGATAGGTATCCACGGTTTTCACACTGATATTGTACGTGATGGCAATTTCCCGGTTGGTGCTTCCGGTCGCCAGTTTGCGCAACACCTGCAGTTCGCGCAGGGAAAGTGATTCCATGGCGTGTTTGTTTTTGTCCCCCCGAATGAAACGCAGGGCCAGCGCCTCACTGGCTTTTTCCGTCAGATACCGACCGCCTGAATGAATTTTTTTCACCGCGGCCACCAGCTGCTCCGGAGCGGACTGTTTGGTGACATATCCCATGGCGCCGGCTTCCATGGCCCGGATCACATATTGTTCCTCTTCATGCATCGTCAAGATGAGAACCGGGATTTTTGGACAGTAACTGTTCATGCGCGCCACCACTTCCAGTCCATCCATGCCGGGCATGGAAATGTCAATGACGGCCACATCCGGTTGTTTTGTCATGGCCAGATCAAATGCGGTTTCTCCATCGGACGCTTCAGCAATGACCTTGATGTCGCTGCTGTCTTCCAGCACCCGCCTCAATCCGTCTCTGACAATACTGTGATCGTCAGCCAGCAGCACAGTGATCATGACCACCATCCCTCCACATTTACCTTGCAGGTGATTCTCGTTCCGCGGTCTTTTCGAGGCGAGATATCCAGCCTTCCCCCTGCCAGATTGGCCCGCTCCATCATGCCTTCCAGTCCGAATCCGCTTCTGTTTTTGTCAGGAATAAAACCGATACCGTTGTCTTCCACAGTCAGTACCAGACCCTGGGCATCGGTTCTCAGCTCAACGATAATGGTGGTGGCTTGGGCATGACGGATGGCATTGGTGACCGCTTCCTGGCCGATTCGGTAAAGGGCGGTGGCCAGTGTTTTATCAATCTGCGGGATCACATCCCGGCGAAAGACACACGATACATTGGACCGTTTTTCAAAATCCGATACCAGAGATTCCAGTGCATCTGACAAGCCCAGGTCATCCAGCACCCTGGGGCGGAGCCGATACGCCATATCCCTGACATCCTGAATGGTTTTGTCAATGAGCAGACTCATCTTCTCTGCCCGGTCCACGGCCTGGTCCGGTGAAGATGTAAAATGGTTTTTCAACCACAGCACATCGATGCGTAACGCGGTCAATACCTGACCCAGATGGTCATGGAGTTCCCGGGCCACCTGTTCTTTCTCCCGTTCCTGGGAAGCAATGATATTTTTGGATAAATTTTTCAGGCTGTTCTGGGCTTTTTCCAGTTGTGCCGTTCTCAGGCGCACCTGTTTTTCCAGATCATGGGAGTATCGGGCCAGTTTTTCCTTGGCATGTTCCAGATCTTTCTGGGTGCGGTTTTTTTCCGTCACATCCACGCTCACCGCCAGTGAACGAACCACCCGGCCCGCCTCATCTCTGACCCCGTAACTGGAAAGAAGAATATCCATTGGATCCTTGTTTTTTTTCACATAGGTATAAGGCACATCCTTGAAAAATCCGGTATTGAAAAACCGGGGAAAAATTTTTGACAATGCATATTCTTTGGATTCCGGAGTGAAAAAATTTGTCAAATGCCGGCCGATCACCTCGCTTCGATCATATCCCATGACATCCACCCAGTGATCGGATACCCGGATAATTTTTCCCTGGGTGTCGATGGAATGGAGCATGACAGGGGTTTTATGATAAATATGTCGATATCGTTCCTCACTGAACCGCAGTTTTTCCTCGGCCGCTTTTCGTTGACGGATCTCTTTGGCTGCCTGCTGGTACAGAAAACAGACCGCGATTCCTGCCAGGCTGGAAATAAAGATCACTCCCGGCCCGATTCCTTTGATGAACGACGCGGACAACTGGTTTTCAAGAATTTTTTTGTTTTTCAGGGACACCACTTGCCAGTCGGGATAATGGGGCACGGGAAAAGAGGCATATACATATGCTCGATGCGTTTGATCGATGACCCGGTCCGCCGCGTGTGTCCGGCTGAATCCGGACCACTCCCAGGGACCGTTGCCGAATTGCCGGGACTGGACAATCCGCTCTTTTGTTTCAGCGTCCACAGACCACAGCAGTTTAAACCGAAAGCGGGGTTGATTGCTGATGAAAATGATTCCATCCGGGCTGACAAAGAAAAGCAGGTGATCCGGGTTGGAAAACAAGCTGGTCTCCAGAAATTCAATGGATGATTTTATCACTGCCACCCCGACGATGTCTTGTTTTTCCGGATGATACACCGGATGACTGTAATACACCCCCCGTTTCATGGAGGTGACGCCAAGGGCCAGATAACTGCCCGGTTGCCCCTGGATGGCGGATGTGAAATAGGGTCTGAAAGAAAAATCGTGTCCCACGAAACTGTCGAACTGATTCCGGTTGCTGGAACATAAGGTGTTGCCGTTGAGATCCATCAGGTAGCTGACATCCAGTTCCAGGGACCGGGTAACCATGTCCAGTATCTGATTCGCTTTGAAAATGGTCTCCAGATTTGTGTCGATAAAAACGGTTTCCACCTCTTTGATCCGGGACAGGACCCGGACGGATTTGATGTGTTCAGACAGGGATGTGGCCAACTGGTCGGTCAACAGTTTCAGTTGGGCCGCCGCCCGGGTCTCTTCTGTCTGAAATGTGGCCTTTCGAAAAGAATAATAAAACAGCCATCCCCCCGTGGAAACGGATACAAAAGCAAAGATTGCCAGAATCAATATGATGACACGCAGCCGCATCTGTTACATATAGGCAGAAGTTCCCATTTTTTTCAATTGAGAATATTTGTGATATTGGATAAAATGATCCTAAAGGAGACCAACCATGCCGACAATTACGTTTAATGCTTTTTCTTTTTTACAAAAAAAACTTCAGCAGAACCATCTGCCCTGTACCAATGTCTCGCTGTCCATTTCCGATGGGACCACCGCTGAAACGCTGGTGCATCAGATGCAGCTGACCCGCGAGGATGTGGAAGTGGTGTTTGTGAACGGCCGGGTCCAGCCCTTTTCAACCGTTCTGAAAGATCAGGATCGTGTGGCATTCGTGCCCCAGGGAACACCGGGACCCTACCGGGTGCTTCTGGGATTCAAAAACAAGCGTCATGGCTGAACAGTCAACGGTTGTCCGGACGTTTATCGCCATACCGTTGCCGAATTCTGTACAACGGTTTTTATCCGATATTCAGTCCGAACTCAAATCAGCCGGAATGACCGCTGCCTGGCCCAACCCGGAAATGTTTCATTTGACACTGAAGTTTTTAGGTCCGACCCGCAAAGAGTCGCTTGTACCCATTCAATCTGTCATGGCGGAATTCTTTGGCGCATACCCCGTGATTCGGCTGACAGCCGGCGGCATCGGTGTTTTTCCCGATGTCAGAAATGCCCGGGTCGTGTGGAGCGGCATTCATGGACACACCCCCCGTCTGACACAGCTTGTGACAGATCTGGACAAAAAGCTTCTCGCCGTCGGTATCCCGGTACAATCCCGGCCATTTTTTCCGCACATTACTTTGGCGCGTTTGAAAAAACCGGTCCGGCCCCGTGTTCTGACGTCTTTGACCCAATGTTTCGAAAACCACTGGAGTCCTGAATTTTCGGTTCAGCAGCTCATTTTTTACAAAAGCCGGCTGACACCGGAAGGCGCAAAACATTTTTCATTGTTTCAGACCCCACTCATTCAATAACCCAACACCCTGTCGCACTTATTATGGGTCGTCTCCGTGAGTAACGGATTTTTTTTCGTCAACACAGGGCATCCAGATTCAGATAGGTTTCCATATGGATTTTCAGCCGGTCGTAATCTCTGTCTTTTTCAATTGCGGCATCCATTCTCAGGTCTGTTTGAAGATGCAATTGAATCAAAGAAAACCATTGTTTGATGATGTCGTTGAAATCAAAGAATCCATGCAGATATGTCCCGGCCACATGACCATCCATGGCAATACAGCCGTCGGTTTCTTGAACCGCTGTCCCGTTTCTGGAACAGATGCTCACAAACGGGCTTCCGCCTGACAGTTGGGTGGCACCCATGTGAATTTCATATCCTCTGCCGTGGGCGTGGTCCCATTTGAACTCGCTCAGCGTGGTGGTTTTGGGAGATTGCAGCAAGGTCTGGACCGGCAGCAGCCCCAGACCCCGGGTCTGCCCCGGGCGACCTTCCAGCCCGTCCGGGTCTTCTACCCATTCCCCCAGCATCTGGTATCCGCCGCAGATGCCTAAAACATGGCCCCCGGTGCGAACATATTTTTTCAACGGAGTTTCAAACCGTTCCATGACCCAGGTCAGGTCCTTTCGGGTGTTTTTGGAGCCGGGTATGATAATGGCGGAAAACCGGCTCAGCTGTTCCGGGGAATCAATGAATACCGTTTGTAATTCATCGATTCTGGCCAGGGCATGAAAATCGGTGAAGTTAGCGATATGGGGCAGCCTCAGGATGGCAATGGCAGGCTTGTTCTTTTCTAACTCATTGAAAGTACTGATTTTTTCTATTTCAACAGAGTCTTCTGCATCAATCTTGAAATGCGAATACCAGGGCAACACCCCCAAAACCGGTTTGCCGGTGTGCTGTTCAATCCAGTCTACTCCCTGTTTGAACAAATCGATATCACCCCGGAACCGGTTGATGATGATGCCTTTGACCATCTCGGAAAAATCATCCGGCAGGCAGGCCAGGGTCCCGATCACCTGGGCGAACACCCCGCCCCGGTGAATGTCCGCGGTCAATATGACATCGGCATCGGCATACCGGGCCATGGGAAAATTGACAATGTCCGTGTCCATCAGGTTGACTTCGGCACAGGATCCGGCCCCTTCCAGAACGATGCGGTCATGCACGGCTGCCAGTGCATCGAACGCCTGGCACGCTTTTTCAAAATAAAACGCCTTGCAGGTATGGTAATCCATGGCCGTGTGATTGCCGTGAACTTTCCCGTTCAGAACCACCTGGGATTGCTTGTCGCCAAACGGTTTCAACAAGATGGGATTCATGTGCACATGGGGAGCGATCCGGGCGGCTTCGGCCTGAACGATCTGGGCACGGCCGATCTCCAGGCCTTCCGGGGTGATGCCGGAATTGTTGGACATGTTCTGGGCCTTGAACGGTGCCACATGCTGGCCTTTGTCCGCCAGATACCGGCAGATGCCCGCAGCAACGATGCTTTTGCCTACATCCGAGCCGGTGCCCAGAATGGCAATATGCGGTTTGTTCATTTTTCAATCCCTTTGCGGGCCGTGACGCCCTGATGAAAATAGTGTTTGATTTCCCGCATTTCCGTGACCAGGTCTGCGCGATTTGTCACGGCTGGAGACGCGCCTCTGCCGGTGATCACCAGTTCCACATTTTCCGGTTTCAGATCCATCAGACCCAGCAGTTCATTTTCGGTCAACAACTGGCAGGTAACCGCCACATTGCCTTCATCTACGATCACCAGATCATGGGCATTGGCGGTCAATATCCTGCACAATCGGGCATACCCTTTCCGGGCCGCCGCGTTTTCTTCTTGTGACGGCATGCCCCGGACAAATTTGCCCATGCCGAACTGTTCCACGGTGATGGTTTCAAACCGGGACAATGCCTGGATTTCCGAGTAGTTACCCTGTTTGAGGAACTGGCCCACAAACACCTGAAGTCCGGCTCCGGCCCCGCGCAGAGCCAGCCCTAAAGCCGCCGTGGTTTTTCCTTTACCGGTACCCGTATACACCTGTATATATCCTTTCATCATGCCTCCAGATCCTGTGTGCCCGATCTTGTGACGGCATACTTGGTCGTATACCCCCTGGGCGTGAAAATGAAATCCATATATCTGACCGATGCGCTGGACCCGACAAACAAGATGGTCTGCATTCCGATGACGGCGGTGTGCAGCTGATCCAGCCGGGTAAATACAATGTCCTGGTTGTCCCGCATGGCCCCGGTGACCACCGCCACCGGCGTGGCTTTATCCCGGTGTGCCAGGATCAGTTCCTGGGCACGGGCAAGCTGCCAGGTTCGTTTTCTGCTCTTGGGATTGTAGATGACAATGACAAAATCCGCCATGGCGGCACAAGTCAGTCGTTTTTCAATGGTTTCCCATTTTGTGAGCAGATCGCTCAAAGAGATGGCGGCAAAGTCATGGGTCAGCGGGGCCCCGGCCAGAGCCGCCCCGGCGGCCAGGGCCGGGATCCCGGGAACGATTTCCAGCTCCAGCCCGGTTTGGATTTCAGGGCCGGGTGCCGGGTTCTGTCCTGTGGGTGACATTGCCTGAGATGGCAACGAAAGGGGCCGGAACACCGGGATCCCTTTTTTTTGGCAGAGTTCGAAGACCAGTCCGGCCATGGCGTAAATACCGGGATCTCCCCCCGAGATCAGGGCACAGGAGCGGCCTGAAAGCGATTCCTGGATGGCCATTTCCACACGATCCACCTCTTTCATCATCCCGGTGGAAATAATCTTTTTGCGGGCCACCCGATCCCCGAGCAGATCGATATAGGTGGTGTACCCGGCAATGCAGTCGGCGGCCTCGATGACGGCGTTGGCCCGTTCAGACATGTGCGCCGCATCCCCCGGGCCGGTGCCTACGACATAGAGTCGTTTGCTGTCAGGGCCACCGCCAGGGTCACGTCCGGATTTTTCTGCTTGGGAAGGACCAGGGTGCCGTTGTTGGATGCCAGGATGGCTGCTGCTTCGCATACGCTGTATACTCCTATATGTTTTTCAACCATTTTCGACGGATTCTGGATGGATGTCACCGAAGAAAGCTGGGGGTTGTCATAAAATTGAATCGGGATGTTCAGGGATTCAGACAATGCCAGAATCCCGGGTTCATCTTTTTTAATATCGCTGGTGGCCAGCGTACATACGCTGTGGGGGCTGATGCCGGCATCTGCCAGCACCGTGGTGTAAAACTCAAAGATGGTGTCAAACGGGGTGTGCCGGTTGCATCCGATGCCCACCACCAGCACCCGGGGTCGCAGCACCAGAGTTTCACGTGAAACCCGGGTGGTTTGCCAGTCACAGACCACCCGGGGCAGCCCGGTGCTGACATTGTCGATCCATTGCCCTGGAATCAGCGGGGTGATCCGGTTCAATGGATCATGAACACCGATTTTCCGGTTCTCGAGAAATGCCATGTTAATGGTTTTGATGGCACCGGGCGTTTCAATGAACAGATTTTGCCCGTCTGCCAGCAAATCCACGGATGGCAGGTGATTCACATCCGTTGCCGTGGTGATGACCGGGGTGGCACCCAGCAGACGGGCGATCTGGCGGGCATAAAGATTGGCGTGTCCTAAATGTCCGGAAACCAGGCTGATGGCATGTTGCCCCGTATCATCGATAACCACCACTGCCGGATCGGTCTGTTTAGAGACCAAAAGCGGAGCGATCGTCCGCACAGCAATGCCGGTGGAAAAAAGGAACACATGACAGTCATATGAGTGAAACCGGGCCGCCACAGCATCGGACAACCGGTGAAACACGTTCGATTTTGTCCGTGCGGGCACGATGTAGGTATCTGACAAGGGGTCGGAAACCGATCCTGCTGCTTCCGGGCTATGGGCTGCGAGCCGAAAACTGATGAACAATCGGGCCTGTGGCACCTGCTGCAGCAGGGTTTCTCCCACCTGTTTCCCCTGAGAAGTCAGGGCCCAGACAGCGATCCGGCCGAAGATGGGGTTATTTGTTTCCGAATCGATATCCATGGGTAAATCCGGCATCATACAGTTTGGATTTCAGCAGGTCCTGGTTTTCCAGACAGGCGGTCACCGCTTTTCCCACAATGATCAGTGCATGGCGTGTGATCTGGTGGGTGTGACAGGTTTTTTTCAGGTCCTTGATCCGGCAGTATACTATTTTTTCTTCCGGATGGCTTACCTTGTATGCAATGGTGCACCAGGCCGTGTCTCCATAATGACGGCCCAGAATCTGTGCTACTTTTTGGACATGGCCCATGCTCAGATAAATGGCCATGGATGCCTGATGGGCGGCCAGAAGCTCCAGGTTTTCGGATTCCGGTACCGGGGTTCGCCCGGAAATCCGGGTGAAGATCAGGGTCTGGGTGGTTTCGGGCAGGGTATATTCCATGGCCATGGCGGCAGCAGCCGCAAATGCCGCGGTCACACCGGGGATGACCTGATAAGAGATACTGCGTTTGTCCAGTGCCCGCATCTGTTCAAAAATGGCACCATAAAGAGACGGATCTCCGGTGTGCAGACGTACCACCAATTTTCCGGCCTGATGCTGCGAACACATGATATCGACGATTTGTTCCAGATTCATGTCTGCACTGGATAAGGTCCGGGTATGGGCTCCTTTCCAGCAGAGCACGGATTCAGGCACCAGAGACCCGGCATAGATGATTATATCCGCCCGGCGCAGCGCGTTCATGGCTTTTACCGTGATCAGGTCGGGATCTCCCGGCCCGGCACCGGCAAAGATAACAGGATGATGTGACAGCGTCATACATTACCGTCCTTGTGTTTCGGGTTTGGTGCCGGAAATGATCCACACCGGATTCAACGACTCCATCCGGGTCCCGTAAGGCATGGGTCGGGATCGGGAAATCTGCACCTGAATCATTTCCGGTTGGAATTGATAGTTTTCCAGGCAGGTGAAGGCACTTGATACATTTTGAATCAACACGGTATTGACCACAATGATACCGGACGGGGCAAGATGCTGGCAAGCGGTTTCGAGAATGGTCGACAGGTCGGGGCCCCCGCCTCCGACAAAGATCCGGTCCGGCCGGGGCAGCGTGTTGATGTCTTCAGGAAAAGCCAGGTGTTGAATCTGAATATTGTGGCACTGAAACTGACGGATGTTGAATTGAATGTCCGATATTCGATCCGGGTTTTTTTCAATGGCGATCACCCGGCCTTTCGGAACGGCCAGGGCCGCCTCGATACTCACCGAACCCGACCCGGCCCCGATATCCCACAGGATGTGGGTTGGGTTCGTCAGTTTCAGCCTGGAAAGAGTGATGCTCCGGATTTCGGATTTGGTGATCAATCCATTGGCATGCCGGAATCGATTTTCCGGCATGCCCGGGTGTGTTTCATGTGAAACATTCATCGAACAAGCATCGCTGGATCGTAACAGGACCACGACATTGGGATGGGAAAACGATTGGTTCAGCATGCCTGCGGGATGCGTAAACCAGGCAATGGTTTCATTCTCCTTGCTTCCCAGGTTTTCAAGAACACAAATTCTGAATCCTGTGAGATTGTGGGCAATGAGCTGCCGGGCGATGAAAACAGGATCTGCCGTGGGACTGGTCAGAAAAATCGCCTTGTTGACCCGGGACAGACGGGTAAA
Source organism: Desulfotignum sp. (assembly GCA_011389555.1). GTDB lineage: Bacteria > Desulfobacterota > Desulfobacteria > Desulfobacterales > Desulfobacteraceae > Desulfotignum. Next base: position 11,369 of record JAABUD010000236.1, read on the forward strand.
GGAAAAATAAGGCAGGTCTTTGTTGTGAAGGCTGATAATTTGTGCGTCATGCCAGGGTTCTTTGATGGCGGCAAAAGCGGCGGAGACCACGCTGACATTGGGATAAAACCGCAGCAAAGATTTGTCAAAACGGGCCAGCAGCGTCGTACCGATACCGTGAAGCAACGGGTCTCCGGATGCCAGTATCACCACCCGGCAGTCGACCATGCGTGATTTGACGGTCCGGATGAATGCATCGATGTGACGATCGATATAGATCACTTCTCCTTGAAATTCCGGAAACAGCCCCACCAGCCGACGGCCCCCTGCCAGCACATCCGCTGTCTGAATGAGTTGAATATGCTGTGGGGTCACATGTTGTTTGCCCTGACCGATGCCGATTACATGTATGGGATTCATCATGCCACCAGATAATAAAGGATACCGACCATGAAAATACTGATCACCCGGAACATCTGTCCCGATAACAGCAGTTGCAGTCCGGTTTTTGGAGAAAAAATGCCTAAATACCGGGGCAGCTGATGGCGCAGTGCCCGGATGGGAAAGGCCAGGACATTTCCTGCAAGCAGGGCGATCACCGTTTGTTTGACGGTCAGCACCCCGGCATCCATCAGTGCGCCGGCGGCGGCAAATCCGGAAGTGAACTCCGCGGCAAAACTTAAAATGACCACGGACAAGGATTCCACCGGCATCAGGTTGAGGGCCACGGTCCGGGACAGGGCCGTGTTCAGAATGTCGAACACTCCGTTCCAGTGAAGGATGAAGACCAGGGTATAAATCGGCAGAACCCAGACAAAAATGTTCACCAATCGGACCGGCAACCGCTGCCGAATTTTGTGAAAGATCTCCTGAACCGATTTTTTATCGGGCCGGGGCACGGCGTGGGAATGGGTGTCCATGGATTCCCGGTCCCGGGGATATGTCAAATAAAAATGTCCAAATATCAGAAAAAGGGTCGTTCTGAGTAAAACCGCCAGAAACGTGAGCAGAAAATACAATCCGCCGGCCACCCCGGTCAAAGGAATCACAATGAACATGGTGGTGGGAAGATGGAGGAAAAACGCAGGCAGTTGATTGATATAATTGGATAAAAACAATCGAGTCCGGGTGATTTTGCCCTGGTCGTGATATTCAGCCAGCATGGCGTTGGCGGCGGTCCCGGAAAAAAAGGCCGTGGTAAATGCCGCGCTGCAATGATTTCCCATACGGGAAAACCGGAACAAGGGGCGGGCCAGCACCGCCACCTGACGGGTCCAGCCAAGGCCTTCAATCAGTTGGCCGGCCACAAGCCCCACGGCAATGAAACCGGTAATACGGCACAAGGGAAATATCAGCCGGGAAACCAGCACATCCATGGAAACCAAAGAAAAAAACAATGCACTGATCACCGGCAGCAGGGCAGATATGGCAACCGATATGCCAAGCGCTTTATAATGAGGGGATTGGGCTCTCATTTGGCTGCCAGAATCAGGGTCCAGTAATCAGGTGCCCGGGATTCCAGGTCATCCAGGTCGTTGAAAATGGTTTCTTTTTCCCGACCGCAATGGGCAATGGCCACCCCTTTTTCGTGCATGCCGGCTTCCTTTAATGCCGCATTGATATCCGGAATGTTTTTATAGGCTTTGACAATGGCAATATTCTTTACTTGCTGAAGTTGGCGGATCTGCTGTCCCCCGTACGCTCCGGATGTGACCAGAAGCGATTCTTCCCCTTCAACCAGTATCCGGTTGAGCCGTGCTGCGGCCGCATGAAAGGAGGTGATGCCCGGAACGGTTTCAATGTCGGCTTGGGGCATGACCTGTTTGAGGGTTTTGAGAATGTAGCCGAATGTGGAATAGGTGACCGGGTCACCCAAAGTCAAAAAAACCACGGTCCATCCCCGGGTCAACGCCCGGGCTATTTTTTCGGCATTGTCTGTCCAGGCGGCTTCCGCCTGGATTTCATCCTTGGTCATGGGAAATTTGAGGGTTTCGATCTTTGCCGATTCGGAAATATAAGGGGAGGCAATATCCACGGCCAGGCTGTAGCTGTTCTTACTGGAAGCCGCTGTAAAAATGATGTCTGCCGCCTTGATCACACGGACCGCTTTGACGGTGATCAGTTCAGGGTCACCCGGTCCTACCCCCACCCCGTACAGTTTACCGGTTTTATTCATTACAAATCCTTTTCTATGAATGTAAAAATATCGGGATACAGCAGTTTCCCGATGGTCATGATTCCCTCAAACAGCCTGGGCACGGGCCGGGAAACAATATGTTCGTCGATCAGATACACGTGCCGGTTTTTTACCGCTTTTACAATATGAAACCCGGGTTCATTGAAAATCTGATCAAGGGACACCGGGTTCATGATCCCTTTCTGGGCCAGGAATACGTCAATTTCATGGGCTTTGGCAAGGATTTTTTCCTTGCTGTAGTTGGCGATATTGGTATTTCTGGACGCGGGCGCATCGGCCGCCACGTTGATCCCCCCGGCAGTTTCCAGGGCAAAAATGGCCATGGAACCCGGGGTAAAGGTTTTCATGCGGGAATGGATGGCTTCGAAATATACCTTTTTGCGGTCCGGTACCGGTGGCAAACGGGATTCGATGAACCCGGTTTTTTTCTGAAACACCGCCACCATCTGTTCGGCAGTGTCAAGTCGGCCAGTGAGCCGGCCCAGGGCCCGCCAGTAGTCGAACATGCCGGTGACATCGGCGGGCTGAAGCGACACCACCGTGATATGATACCGCTCGAGCTGGCGCACCAGCGCCGGGTATCCGTTGTCGATCATGGGCCGGATCAGTACGAGGTCCGGCCGGGCCGCCACAAACTTTTCCGCATCATCGTGGAATGAAAAGCGCGGTTTTTCCTGCACGTGGGCAGGGAACCGGTCATTCACCGACACACCGATGATTTCAGGTCCCAACCCCAGGTGAAACAAATTTTCCGTATGGGCGCCATAAAGAGAAATGATCCGCTGGAACGGTTGTTCCACATGAATTTCCCGGCCTTTGTCATCCATGAGAATCACCGGCTTTCCAAGACACTCGCCGGCGCTGAACACGCTTGCAAGAATCAGCATCCCCACCAGCAGCCGAAACCGTGTCACGGGATCATACCGGTTTGAAATAGACCTGCCTGGCCTGGACATATGCATTGTATTCCACCTTGGATGTGACATTAAACACGGTTTCAATATTTTGTTGGGTCAATACGGCCTGGGTGTCTCCCATGGCCGCGATCCGGCCTTGTTTGAGAAACAGCAGTTCATGTGAAAATCCGGCTGCCAGGTTTACATCATGAAGCACTGCGATAACGGTTTTCCCATTTTCCTGAACCGCTTTTTTCACCAGGCCCAGCAGATGAAACGTGTGGTGAATATCCATATTGGAAAACGCTTCATCCAGTAAAAGCACCGGGGTGTCCTGACACAGGGCTCTGGCAAATGCGCAGCGCTGTTTTTCACCGCCGGACAGGTGGGTGACAGCCCGCTCCGCCAGGTGGGCGATGCCGGTCATCTCCATGACTTGATCCACCCGATCCCTGTCATCTTTGGATGGCCGGGCAAACCGGTCGATATGGGGGTGGCGACCCATCATCACCACCTCTTTGACCTGAAAAGGGAAATTCACCTCGTAACTCTGGGAGACCAGAGAAATGATCCGCGCGGTGTTGCGTTTGGAAAAAGCCGTCACCGGCGTCTCTTCCAGAAGAACCCGGCCGGTATTCGGTGTTCTGAATCCGCTGATCAGATCCAGGAGGGTTGTTTTTCCACTGCCATTGGGACCTAAAATGGCATAAAACTGACCCGCAGGGAAATCGCAGGTAACATCGGTCAGGATCCGGGAGGACCCGTGAAAAAAATCGATATGTTCCAGACGAATATCCATGGTTTTATGTGTTACTCCCGGCTTTTTTTGAAGATCCAGCAGAACACCGGGCCTCCGATGAGTGCCGTCAACACCCCGATGGGGATTTCATGGGGCAGCACGGCCCGGGTGATGGTATCGGCCCACAACAGCAGCGTGGCACCTGTCAGCATGGAAACCGGCAGCAGCTTCCGGTTGTCCGGGCCGGTGAGAAACCGGATCATATGAGGGACCAGCAGTCCCACAAATCCGATGATACCGGAGATGGCCACGCTGACCGCCGCCAGCATGGAACCGGTGATTAAAAGAATCAGGGTCACCTTTTTCAGGTCGACGCCCAGGCTGATGGCGGACCGGTCTCCCATGGAAATCAGGTTCAGATCCCTGGTAAAAAAGGCGGTCACGCCAGAGCCCATGGCCAGAAAGACAGACACCAGGGCAAACTGGGGCCAGGTTTTAGAGGCGAAACTGCCCATGAGCCAGAAAATGATGACCGACACCTGTTCATCGGCTATGAATTTAAGAAAACTGATACCGGCCGATAAAATGGCTGCCACAATAATGCCGGACAGGATCAGGTTGTTGGAGGAAAACCCCCCGGCCGGGTTGCCGGGCGAATAGGACAGAAACAAAACAAAAAAAAGGGTGATACAGGCTCCGGCAAAGGCAAACCCGGGAATCGACACCAGGGTGGCCGACAGGTTCAGCAGAATGGCGATGCTGGCGCCAAAGGCAGCACCCGCAGAGACTCCCAGTGTATAGGGATCGGCCAGCGGGTTGAGCAAAATACCCTGAAAAATCACGCCGGAAAGCGCCAGGGCCGCCCCCACTGCCGCGCAGGTAAGGATCCGGGGCAGTCGTATGTCAAATAAAACCGTTTCAACGGTTTCGATGCCCAACGCGCCGTCCGTGCCCGCAGACAAAGGAATGCCCAGAACAATCTTCACAATGTCGGGAACGGAAATGTCCATAAAACCCATGGAAAGGGACAACAGAATGGATCCCAGAAGGACGAGGGAAAACAGGACCACCAGAGACCCTGTTTTCCCTCCGGGTATGGCAACCGATATACTGGAGAACATGAGACATCCTGTTGTCAAGGCATTAAAAAACCCATACCAGTGGCACTGATATGGGAACCGTTTTTATCCTCATTTTGTTGATCACCCCAGGTCCTCGCTAGCATACGATCAACGGTTCAGGCAGGTTTTCTGACTTCCGGATCATTTTACCAGCCACCCCTTCCCGTGTCGTTCTCATCAGTGGTTGTGTGTGGCGTTCATCCCCGGTTACAGCGGCGGGACCGTTCCTGACTTCCACAGGATTCCCTTTTGACTGCGTGGGCAGCACCTGAAACAAATATCCACTGTACCTGCTTGCCCGGCGGGTGTCAAGAATAAAATGCGCATCTGAAAGGAACCAAACTGTCTGTATATATTGACATCTTTGAAAAACCATACGATAAAGAGAAACGATGGGCAGCAAGCGGTTGCGTTTCAATCTCATTTTCGGTATGGTGAACACCATCCAACAATGAAAGCGATCTTGATGAAAGTGTAGACCCCCCTATGAAATTTGACGCATACCCCATCGCCGCCGCCATAAAAAAAAACCTGGCCGCCACTGGATTCAACCGCCCCACGGATATTCAGTTCAAGGCCATCCCCAGCATTCTCAAAGGAGAAGATGTGCTGGCCGTGGCCCAGACCGGCACTGGAAAAACCGCGGCCTTTGCCATTCCCGTCATCGACCGGATCCACAAATCCAAACAATCCGGAGCCCGTACCGGGATCCAGTGTATTGTGATGGTACCCGCAAGGGAGCTGGCAGGTCAGATCGGGGCGGTGTTCAATACCCTGTCCCGCCATACCCGGGTCCGCCCGTTTGCGGTTTACGGCGGTGTGGACCAGGACCGGCAGATTGCCCGGTTGAAAGACGGCATCGATATTCTGGTGGCCACGCCGGGACGGATGTTCGATCTCATCAGCCAGGGGGTCATCACTTTGTCCCGGGTGAACACCCTGGTGCTGGATGAAGCGGACCGGATGCTGGCCAAAGGGTTTCTGGAAGATATCCAGGCCATCAAGAAAAAACTGCCCCGGCGGCACCAGACCCTGTTTTTTTCCGCCACCATTGACAAAGAAATTAAAAAACTGGCTTTTTCCCAGGTGAGCACATCTGCCATCCGGATTCAGATTGCGCCGGACAACCCGGTATCCAGAAATGTCTCCCACTGGGTGGTGGAAATGGAAATGGATGACAAGCGGTTTTTTCTGCGGCGGTTTGTCCGGGATCATGAAAACGAGCGTATCCTGGTGTTTGTGAGAACCAAGGTCAGAGCGGAACGGGTGGCAAAGGCCCTGGAAAGGGATCAGATTGCTGCTTCAACCCTCCACGGGGACAAGGATCAAGCAGAACGCAACCAGGTGCTGTCCCGGTTCAAGGCCGGAGAAGAACAAATTCTGATTGCCACGGATGTATCCGCCCGGGGCATCGATATCCCGAACCTGGATCATGTGATCAACTATGATCTGCCGGACAATCCGGAGAACTACGTGCACCGGGTGGGCCGAACCGGCCGGGGCACCCGCAAAGGCCAGGCGTTTTCATTTTGCAGCCCAAGGGAAAAACCGCTGCTGAACCAGATCCAGGCGTTGATCAATGAAGAAATTCTCATCCAGCCGGTGACCCCCCAGGAATATGCACAGATTCTGCTGGATCCCAAAGACACCGATGGTCTCAGGCAGATGATCCTGACCCATGAGGCAGAAGGGCGTAAACAATCACGGAAAAAAGTAAAAAAAACTAAACGGTCCGGCTGAGTTCCTGTTTGAGCATGCAGCAGGCGATCCTGTGCGCCGGTGTGCCGTCTGCCAGATAGTCCAGGTTGCCGGGCTGGATGATTTTGTTCATGACACAGCCTTCAGGGATGGTCAGATCGAACAGATGGCTTTCATTGACCGGTGGAGACGGCACCAGGGTGTTTTTTCGGATGGTATAGGCGTGCAGCGGATAATCCTCGCACAAAGGACACCGGTATACCCGGCCGTTGGGAAACACGAAATAGTTGTCCGCCACAATGCCCGCACAGGTAAAGGCCTCGTCTGTTTCCAGAAACACTTTGGGATAGGTGACAATGATGCCGGTTTCGGCAATAATGCGGGCCACTTCGGGAATCACTGACAGCCACAGGCCTTTGGATACCTGATGGGTGTCGGTACGGCGGTCAGCGGATTTTCCCCGCATGCCGATGACCTGGATAAAAAAACGGTGGATATCCAAAGATGCCACCAGGTCGGGCATTTTCCACAGTTCGTGCAGGTTTTTGTCAGACACGGTATAGATCATGGCGCAGGAAAACCCTTTTTTTCGTGCCCGGTGAATACCCGAGATCACCGCATCATAACTGCCCTGTCCCCGAATGTCGTCATTGGTGGCCGATGTGGCCCCGTCCAGAGAAAAAGAGATGACATCCACATCTTCCGGAGTGATTTTTTCCAGAATATTGTGGAAAAGAAACCCGTTGGTGTCAATGGTGACGGACTTGAAACGCAGGTGTCTCGCTTCCTTGATCGCGGCCGGCAGATCCTTGTGCAAGGTGGGCTCCCCGCCCAAAAAAATCAGGTTGGTTCGGGATGCCACGGGCGAAAACAATCCCAGCCAGCGCCGGATGGTGTCAATGGAAAGGGTCTGGTGTCCATGCTGTTCCGGGTTGATGTAGCAGTGGGCACAAGACAGGTTGCACCGGGTCAGAATGTGAAAAAAAAGATTGGAGGATGATTTTGAAAAGGCAACGGTTTTTTTCTGCATGCGTTATCCCATACACTGCTTGGTGAATTCAGGGTCGAACGGGACCGGGTAGTGTCCGTCAAAACAGGCCTTGCAGAAATTCAGCTCCGGAGCCTTCACGCCGGAGGCCTCGAGCATTCCTTCAATGGAAAGATAGTGCAGCGAATCCAGACCCAGATAATCCCGCAGTTCGTCCACGGTTTTTTCCGCCGCAATCAGTTCCCCTTTGGAGGAGAAGTCAATGCCGTAATAGCAGGGAAATTTATGGGGGGGACAGGAGATGCGCATGTGCACCTTTTTTACCCCCAGCTCCCGCAGGGCCCGAACACGGGTTTTGGCGGTGGTGCCCCGGATGATGGAGTCTTCGATGATGATGATATCCTTGCCTTTGATTAACTCTCTGACCGGATTGAGCTTGATGCGCACGCTAAAATCCCGCATGGACTGGGTGGGCTGGATAAAACTTCGTCCCACATAGTGGTTGCGGATCATGCCCATTTCAAAGGGAATTCCGGATTCCCTGGCATATCCGATGGCTGCATAGTTGCCGGAATCCGGAAACGGCATCACCAGATCCGCGTCCACATGGCTTTCCTGGGCCAGTCGCTGACCATGGTTTTTGCGCATTTCATAGACATTTTTGCCGTCAATGGTGGAATCGGGGCGGGCAAAATAGATATACTCGAAAATACATAAACTCTTGTGGGGCGCAGATTTGGGATGGCGTAGACTCTTGATGCCGTCCTCGTTGATGATGATGATCTCGCCGGGATCCAGCTCCCGGATGAATTCCGCCTGGATCAGGTCGAACGCGCAGGTTTCCGATGCCAGCACATAGTGGCCGTTGAGTTTGCCCAGGGCCAGGGGCCGGAACCCATTGGGGTCTTTCATGCCGATGATCTCGCCTTTGCAGGTGAGCAGGATCATGGAATAAGCCCCCTGAATTTTGGAAACCGCTTTGCGGATGGCGGTTTCATAGTCACCTTTGATCAAATTCTTGATGAACAGGTGCAAAAACACCTCTGAATCCATGGTGGTCTGGAAAATGGAGCCTTTTTCTTCCAGTTCCCTTCTCAGGATATGGGCGTTCACCAGGTTGCCGTTGTGGGCCAGGGCATAGGAGCGGTGGCGGTGATTCACCACAAAGGGCTGGGCATTGAGCAGCACCGAATCCCCGGTGGTGGAGTACCGGACATGGCCGATGGCGGAACCGCCTTCGATCCGTTCCAGATCCTCCATGTCGAATATGTCGGGCACCAGGCCCATGCCTTTGTGGGAAAAAATCTTGTCATTGATACCCCGGTTCACGGAAATTCCCGCACTTTCCTGGCCCCGGTGCTGAAGGGCATACAGGCCGAAATAGGTGATTTGGGCCGCTTCGGGATGCTGGTACAGTCCGAACACACCGCATTCATCTTTGGGCCTTTCACTGGGGGGGATCGTCATACAATCAGACATTTTGCTTATGATACTCCTGGATGGGTTTGACGGAAAGGCGTTCTTTTTTCAATGCCTTGATGGCGCCCAGGATGGCCCGGGTCCCATCGGTGGTGGTGGCATAAGGAATTTTGTATTTAATGGCGGCCCGGCGGATTTCATATCCGTCCCGCTGGGTCTGACTGGTGGAACCGGTGTTGAGGATCAGCTGGATTTCCTTGTTTTTCACGGCATCCACCACATGGGGCCGTCCGGCGGACACCTTTTTCACCGGGGTGGCCGGCACCTGGTTTTCCTCCAGAAACGCGGCAGTGCCCCGGGTGGCCATGATGGTGAATCCCATGTCGTGAAACTCCTTTGCCACGGGAAAAGCCGCCTGTTTGTCCTTGTCCTGGACCGAAATGAACACCGTACCGGTTTCCGGGAGTTTCTGGCCGGCAGCGATCTGGGATTTGGCCACGGCAGCCCCCAGGTCCTGGTCAATCCCCATGACCTCACCCGTGGATTTCATTTCCGGCCCCAGGACCGGGTCCACATTTTCAAACCGGTCAAAGGGCATCACCGCTTCTTTTACACAATAGTAGGGCGGGATCACTTGTCGGGTGAATCCCAGCTCTTTCAGGGTTTTGCCCAGCATGACCTGGGTGGCCAGTTTGGCCAAAGGTACGCCGATGGCTTTGGAAACAAAGGGAATGGTCCGGGAGGCCCGGGGATTGACCTCGATGACATACACGGTATCGTTCATGATGCCGAACTGGATATTCATCAATCCCTTGACCCGGAGTTCCTTTGCCATGGCTTCAGCTGCCCGGGCCATCTTTTCGATGTGTTGCGGGGCAATGGAATACGGGGGCAGCACACAGGCGGAGTCACCCGAGTGGATACCCGCCTCCTCGATGTGCTCCATCATGCCGCCGATGACCGTGGTTTCTCCGTCGGAGATGGCATCCACATCCAGCTCGAATGCCTCTTCCAGAAATTTGTCAATGAGCACGGGTTTGTCCGGGGATGCCTGGACCGCGAGATCAAAAAATTCCTCCAGATCGGTTTCATCGTACACGATCTTCATGGCCCGGCCCCCCAGAACAAAAGACGGCCGGACCATGACCGGGTATCCGATATCCTTTGCCACGGCCCGGGCTTCTTCATAAGAATGGGCAATGCCGTTTTCCGGCTGCCGCAGTCCCAGCTTGTCCATCATGGCCTGGAACAGGTCCCGGTCTTCGGCCCGGTCAATGCTTTCCGGCGAGGTGCCGATGATGGGGACCCCGGCCTTCTGCAAGCCGGTGGCCAGGTTCAGCGGTGTCTGGCCGCCAAACTGGACAATCACGCCAAAGGGTTTTTCCTTTTCCACGATATGCAGCACATCCTCGTGGGTCAGGGGTTCGAAATACAGCTTGTCCGAGGTGTCATAGTCCGTGGACACGGTTTCCGGGTTGGAGTTGACCATGATGGACTCCACCCCCTCTTTTTTGAGGGCAAAGGAGGCGTGCACGCAGCAGTAGTCAAACTCGATGCCCTGGCCGATGCGATTGGGACCGCCCCCCAGGATGATCACCTTTTTTTTGTCACTGACCCGGGCCTCGCATTCGGTTTCATAGGTGGAGTAGTAATAGGGGGTGGCAGCCCGGAATTCCGCGGCACAGGTGTCCACCAGCTTGTACACCGGCACGATCCCCAGATCTTTTCTTTCCTGTTCCACCTGTTTTTCCGTCAATTGGGTCAAATGGGCCAGCTGACGGTCGGAAAATCCGTATTTCTTGGCTTTTTCCAGCAGAGTGCCGGGCAAATTTTTCCCGGCCAGCTTGATCTGGTTTTCCAGTTCCACGATCTGGCGCATCTGGTACAGAAACCAGGGATCGATATGGGTCAGTTCGTAAAGCGTGGTGATGGGCATGTTGTGCTTCAGCGCATAGTTGATATAAAACAGCCGCTGGGAGTTGGGTGTGGACAGGTGATATTCCAGGTCATTGCCGGCCAGGGAATCGGGCAGATGGTCCTTTCCGTCGGCACCGAACCCGGCCCGGCCGATCTCCAGGGATCTGAGTCCCTTTTGAAAAGCTTCCTTGAAGGTCCGGCCGATGGCCATGGTCTCTCCCACGGATTTCATGGCCGTGGTGAGCACATCCTGGGCCTCGGGAAATTTTTCAAAGGTCCATCTGGGAATTTTCACCACACAATAATCGATGGAGGGTTCAAAACAGGCCATGGTCTCGCCGGTAATATCGTTGGGGATTTCATCCAGGGTATACCCCACGGCCAGCTTGGCCGCAATCTTGGCAATGGGAAACCCGGTAGCCTTGGAGGCCAGGGCCGAACTTCTGGACACCCGCGGGTTCATCTCCACCACGATCACATCCCCATTTTCCGGATTCACGGCAAACTGTACATTGGAACCGCCCGTATCCACGCCGATCTCCCGGATGATGGCGATGGAAGCATCCCGCAGCACCTGGTATTCCTTGTCCGACAGGGTCTGGGCCGGGGCCACGGTAATGGAATCCCCGGTGTGGACCCCCATGGCATCCACATTCTCGATGGAACAGATGATGACCACGTTGTCGGCATGGTCCCGCATCACCTCCAGCTCGTATTCTTTCCATCCCAGCACGGATTCTTCCAGCTGGATCTGGCTGATGAGAGACGCATCCAGGCCGGATTTGGCCACCCGGTTCAGCTCTTCCATGTTATAGGCCACCCCGCCGCCGGTGCCGCCTAACGTAAAGCTGGGCCGGACAATCAAAGGGAATCCGATTTTTTTTGCCACGTCTTCCACTTCGGCAAAATTGTGGGCAAATCCGCTTTTGGGAATCCGCAGACCGATTTTGTTCATGGCGTTTCGGAACAGCTCTCTGTCTTCCGCCTTGTGGATCGCCTCGATGGAAGCACCGATCAGCTCCACGTTGTATTCTTCGAAAATCCCGGTTTTGGCGGCCTCGATGGCGGTGTTCAATGCGGTCTGGCCTCCTAAGGTGGGCAGCACCGAATCGGGTCGCTCCGCTCGGATCACCTTGCACAGGGTGTCCGGGGTCACCGGCTCGATATAGACCCGGTCCGCGGTTTCCGGGTCGGTCATGATGGTGGCGGGGTTGGAGTTGATGAGGATCACCTCGAACCCTTCTTCCTTCAGGGCCTTGCAGGCCTGGGTGCCTGAATAGTCAAACTCGCAGGCCTGGCTGATGATAATGGGACCGGCCCCGATGATCAAGATTTTATGGATATCATTACGCTTTGGCATGGGTCATCACTTTGGCAAACTGGTTGAATAGATAGGCCGCATCATGAGGGCCGGGGGAGGCTTCCGGATGGTACTGCACGGCAAAGGCCTTCAGGGTGTCATCGCTGATTCCTTCCAGGGAGTCTTCGTTCAGGTTGATGTGGGACAGGGCCGAGGATTTGTCTTTCAGGCTGTCCAGGTCCACGGCGAACCCATGGTTCTGGGAGGTGATCTCCACCTTACCCGTGGCCATGTTTTTCACCGGCTGGTTGGCTCCCCGGTGGCCGAATTTAATTTTGTGGGTTTTTCCGCCCATGGCCAGTCCCAAAAGCTGCATGCCCAGACAGATGCCGAAAACCGGTACCGATCCCAGCAGCTGTTGAATCGTATCCACGGCATCGGTCAACGGCTCCGGGTCTCCCGGGCCGTTGGACAGAAAAATGCCGTCGGGCTGAAGCGCCTTGATGACATCCGGAGATGTCTTTGCCGGCACGGTGAGTACTTCGCACCCGGCATTCTCCAGGCATCGGATGATGTTGTACTTGATGCCGAAATCCAGGGCCACCACCGAATGTTTTTTCCCCCGGTGCCGCCAGACAAAGGCATTGGATAAAGAATCTGCCGGTACGTAATCGGGCTGGTTGTATTTCCAGAAATAGGGCTTCTTTGTGGTGACATACTGCACCAGGTCGCTGCCGGTCATGGAAGGCACCTGCCGGGCCTTTGCCACCAGAGAATCCGGGTTCAGGTCCGAGGTGGAGATCACGGCCCGCATGGCACCGGATTTTCTGATATGCCGGGTCAACGCCCGGGTATCCAGATCTTCCACACCTAATATATGGCTTTTGATCAGGTAATCCGCCAAAGTCCCTCTGGATCTGAAATTGGAAGGAAAATCCTGGTATTCCTTGACAATGAATGCCGCCACCTGGATCCGGTTGGATTCCACATCTTCAGGGCTGATGCCGTAGTTTCCGATGAGCGGATAGGTCATGGTCACCATCTGGCCGTAATAGGACGGGTCGGTGAGGATCTCCTGGTATCCGGTCATGCTGGTGTTGAACACCGCTTCCCCGGATGCTTCCCCGGGGCCTGTGAAACTTCTGCAGGCAAAGGTCCTGCCGTCTTCCAGGGCGAGTAATGCTTTCATTTTTTTGTATACCTTCTAAGCCACTCATTTGAGTTGATTGTGGGTTTGGTGCCGGGCAATGCCCCGGCGGGTTCGCTGTTCAGTTGATTGTGTTGCCGGGTGTTGTCATCAAAGGATCCGAAAGCCGGTCCGGATCATGTTTCATGGTCAAGCGCCCCTTGTTGAAGCTCTCATAAATATCATAAAACACAGCGATTTAGCAAGGCAGTATTGTTTTTTAGTCAACCTGCATTGAATTTCAAAAAAAGACAAATGTTTCCAGCGCTGATCAGAAAGGAGGTGGGGCCCTGCCTTCAGGTCTTGATAAAATATGCCTCTGGTATTATGTATGAAGGCAAAGCCCTGTGTGCGTGAAAATTGACAACCCATAACTTTTCGGCGGTGCCATGGACGACAAACCTGATGCCCGGATGATCGACAACGTATTCCCAGGTCTCTCCCCTTCCTTGAAATCCCTTTTGATGACCCGGCTGGACCGGTTTTATGACCGCCTTGAAAAAGACGGGCAAAATCAGAATTCCGGTCGTGTCCATCCTGAAGAACGGATCCGGGTGTTTCTGTTCAGCGACTTTGTTGCGGACAGCCTGGCAAAACAACCCAACCTGCTGCAAGACCTGGCGGAATCCGGGGACCTGGAAAAACTGAGAAATCCGGGATGGTATCAGCACCAGGCAGAACAAAAGACCGCCGGTGCGGATACAGACCAGGCAAAGGCCGTGCTCAAGGCGTTCAAGTGCCGGGAAATCATCCGCATCGCCTGGCGGGATTTGACCGGAAAAGCCGGTCTGACCGACACCCTGTCTGATCTGTCGGAACTGGCCATTGCCTGTGTCAGTCAGGCCCTGGACGTGCTGTATGAAAAATTGTGTGCCACCCACGGCACCCCCATGGACAGACACGGCCATGCCCAGCAGATGGTGGTTCTCGGCATGGGAAAACTGGGGGCCAAAGAGCTGAATTTTTCTTCGGACATCGATTTGATTTTTGTGTATCCCAAAGAAGGCGACACGGTTCTGGACGGCCGGGTCAACACCTCGAACCTGGATTTTTTCACCCGGTTGTGCAAACAGTTCCTTAAATTCTTTGCTTCAGACAGCGGACAGCATTTTTACCGGGTGGATACCCGGCTGCGCCCTTTTGGAGACAGCGGTCCCCTGGTCATGAGCGCGGACGCGTTTGAGGAATATTTCCAGACCCAGGGGCGGGAATGGGAGCGGTATGCCATGATCAAGGCTGCACCCGTGGCCGGGGATCTGGCAGCCGGCCGCCTGGTGCTCCACAATCTCAACGGGTTTATTTACCGCCGGTATTTTGATTATGGATCATTCGATTCGTTTCGGGACATGAAGCAGCGCATCACGTTGCAGGTGAAAAACGCCCGCCTGAAAAACAACATCAAGCTGGGGGCCGGCGGTATCCGGGAGATCGAATTTTTCGGCCAGCTGTTTCAGCTCATCCGGGGCGGGGTGGAACCCTCGTTGCAGGCACCGGGGATTTTACAGGTCCTGCACCTGCTGGCCGGCCATGACTGTATCGATGCCGCCACCCGGGATGACCTGATTCAGTCCTACCGGTTTCTGCGCACCGTGGAAAACCGGCTTCAGGAATACCAGGACCTGCAGACCCATGATATCCCGGAACATCCGGATCAGCAGATGATTCTGGCCCTTTCCACGGGGTTTGACACCTTGGATGCGTTCAAGAAAAAACTGGATCAGGTCATGGCCTGTGTGCACGGTCATTTTTCCCAGCTGCTGGTCACGGATACCGATGATGCCAGGGATTCGGCTGCCAGAGAACTCAAGGAGATGTGGCTCAACATCAATGATCCCCAGTTTTCCCCGGAAGCCATCGAGGTGGCCGGATTTGAAGACCCCGGCCGGGTCCTGTCCGTTCTCCGTTCCCTGGCCGGGCATCCCAATACGCTGCGACTGACCCCGGCCGGTCGCAAGAAACTGGGCCGGCTGGTGCCGGTGCTGCTGAGAAAAGCGGGTCAGGCAAAAGACAGCGAAGCGGTACTTCTCCGGCTGGTGGACCTGATCATCACCATCGAGCGCCGGACCACGTATCTGTCTTTGCTCATCGAGAATACCCAGGCCCTGGATACCCTGATCACCCTGGCGAAAAAAAGCCCCTGGATCATCTCTTTTCTGGCCAGCCATCCGGTGCTGCTCGATGAACTCATGCACCCGGCCACCTTGTATGCGCCGCCGAAAAAAGCGGCCCTGGAAAAGGAAATGGCGGTCCGGATGGCCAAAATCGATCCCCATGACCAGGAATTTCTGCTGGAGGAACTCAACATTTTCCGCCAGGTCAATACCCTGCGGGTGGCAGCCGCGGATGTGAGCGGAAATTATCCGTTGATGAAGGTCAGTGATCATCTCACCTATATTGCGGAAACCGTTCTGGCCCGGGTGCTGCGTATCGCCTGGCATATCGTCGCCACCCGATACGGGGTGCCGCCGGAGCTGGCCAACGACGGGATCGATCATTGCGGGTTCGCCATTGTGGCTTACGGCAAGGTGGGTGGTCTGG
>JAABUD010000253.1 GCA_011389555.1 Desulfotignum sp.
AGATCCGGACATGATCGAGTCTCCTTTTGATAATTTCAGCAATCTGTTGCGGGGAATGTTCGGTGGTATCCACAGTCAGGTCGGCCAGGGCGTGATAAAAAGGCGTTCGCCGGGTCAGATGGTCCCGGGTTTCATCGAGCAGGGACCGGGTGGTGAACCGGGGCCGTTGTGTACCGGTCAGGCCATCGGCTTCCAGGCGCTGGACAATGGTATTCACATCGGCTGTCAACCAGATCACTGTCCCGTTTTTTTTCATCAATTCCCGATTTTCCGGTGCCAGTACCATACCGCCCCCGGTGGCAATGACCTGGTTGTTTTGAAAAAGGATCTGCTCTATAATCTGTGTCTCCTTTTGCCTGAAATATGTCCATCCCTTGTCTGCCACCAGCACGTTGATGCGGGTGTTGCACTCGGTTTCAATGCGCTGGTCCGTATCCACAAAATCATATCCCGTCAGGTCTGCCAGATGTCGGCCCACACCGGTTTTTCCACAGCAGCGATATCCGATGAGAATCAGATTACAGGGCATCATACACATCCCAGAACCCGGGGAATGATTTTCCCACACAGGTCGGATTTTCGATCTGCATGCCCGGCACTTTCAGCCCGGCCACGGCAAACGCCATGGCAATCCGGTGATCGTTGAAGGTGTTGATGAATGCGCCCACGGGAGCTCCTCCGGTCACAGTCAGCCAGTCATCCCCCTGATCCGTGTGGATTCCCATTTTTTCAAGCTGGGAGGTAACAGCATCAATCCGGTCACATTCTTTTTCCCGCAAATGCCCGATATTGCGTATCCGGGTCGTGCCTTTGGCAAAGGCCGCCACCACGGCAATGGCCGGCACCGCATCCGGTGTGTCGGACATGTCCACATCCACGGCATGCAGTTCATGCCCCTTGACAGCCACAGCCCGGTTTTCAAAAAACAGATCACAGCCCATTTTTTCCAGAACCTGAATCTGTTTGAAATCCCCCTGAAGAGAGTCGGGGCGGATATGGGCCACACCGATCTTCTGTCCCGTGACCGCGCCAGCCGCCCAGAAATATCCGGCATTGGACAGGTCGGGTTCCACCACATGGTCACCCGGTTTATACGGCTGTCCCCCGGGAACGTGATACGTGGTGTCGTTGATGCGACAAGCCGTCACCTGAAACCGGTTCATCACATCCAGGGTCAAGTCGATATATGGAGAGGACACCGGCGGGCCGGTGAGCTCAATGGTCAGTCCGTGGGTCATGAACGGACCGATCATCAGCAGGGCCGACAGATATTGACTGCTTTTCGAGCAGTCCAGCCGGGTGGTTCCCCCCCGGCGGTGATCGCCCTGGATGGTCACCGGTGGAACGCCTTCCGGTGTCACGGATTCGGCAATGATCCCCAGAGGTGTCAACGCCTCCAGCAGTTCCTTCATGGGCCGGGCACACATGCGCGCATCACCGGTCAGGATGTACGGGGTGGTGCCGAGCCCGGCGATGCCGGCTAAAAGCCGCATGGAGGTCCCGGAGTTACCCAGATAGACGGGGTCGGCAAACGGCAATGGATGGCCGGCAAACCCGGTGACGGTTACAGCATCCGGACTTGTTTTGTCGATGGTTGCGCCCATGCATGACAATGCATGCAGGGTCAAACCGATATCCCGGGAATCCAGCAGATTTTGGATACAGCAAGTGCCGCTGCACAGGGCCGCGCAGATGAGCATCCGGTGGGAAATACTTTTGGACCCCGGCACGGTCACGATCCGGGGCAAGAGAGATTTCGGGTACAATGGTTTCATTACAGGTCCTGGTTTGTTGTTCATTGGGTCTGAAAATCCGAATGATTGAGAACCGCGTCCCGCATTTTCCGGGTGTCCGGCAAGATGCCGGTCCACAGTTCAAACTGGGCGGCGGCCTGGGCAATGAACATGGTCAGCCCGTCCACCACCCGGCATCCGTTTTCTCTGGCCACGGATATCAGACGCGTTTCCAGCGGCGTATACACCACATCCATCACCAGCGCTTCAGATGTCAGGCAGTCGGCCGGACAGGACAGCACATTTGTCCGGGGAGCCATGCCCATGGATGTGGTGTTGATGATGATATCCGGGCGAAGGTGTCTGATGTCATCCATGGAAAAAAAATCAGCGTCATAGCGGGCGGCAAGCCCCCTGCCCTTGTCCTGGGACCGGTTGGTGATCATCAGGTGCCCCTTGTGTTCATGAATACCGTACGCCACGGCCCGGGCCGCCCCCCCTGCCCCGATGATCAGCACGGTTTTGCCGAAAAGATTTATATCCTTTAACGGAGCAATGGCGGCCCGGCTGTCTGTGTTGTATCCATACAGCACGCCATTTCGGTTGACGATGGTGTTCACCGCCCCGATGGCCGAGGCCGGATCATCGATTTGATCCAGAAAAGGGATCACTTTCTGTTTAAAGGGAAGGGTGACGGAAACGCCCTGAATATTGAATTGCCGGACCGCATCCATGGCCTGTCCGATATCGGTGGGCGCAAACGCCAGGTACACGGCATCCATGTGATGATCGGCAAATGCCTGGTTGTGGACCAGCGGACTTCGGGAATGGGATACCGGGTTGCCCAGCACGCAGAACAGCCGGGTGTCGGCAGTGATGACGGTCATGTTCATGCCTCTTTCTTGACGATAAAAGACTGGATTCGATTGCCGTCCATCTCTTTGACCGTTGCCGTCCACCGGTCGATGATCACGGATTCGCCCGGCTGGGGAATCCGGTCGATCTGCTCGAGGAAAAAACCGGAAAAGGTGTCGTAACTGACCGATTCCGGAATATGGATGTCGATTTCCTTGTTCAGGTACTCCACATTGATCCGGCCTGCCACCAGCCATTTGTTGTCTTTGAGACGGACGATGTCCGGTACCATCCGGTCGGTTTCATCGATGATCTCCCCGAAAATTTCTTCCACCACGTCCTCCAGGGTCACCAGGCCCGCGACACCGCCGTGCTCGTCCACCACAATGGCCATGTGACTTTTTTTGGCCTTGAATTCCTGGAGCAGGGAATCCAGTTTCTTGGACTCGGGAATGAAATAGGGTTTTTTCATCATCGCTTTGATATCCAGAGAATCGATCGGTTCATCCGACGTAGTGAGCTTTTGATAGTCGGCAAACAGATTCTTGATATGCAGAATGCCGATCACATTGTCGATACTGTGTTCAATCACCGGGATCCGGGAATACCCCGTGGACAGGATGGCGGGAATATTCATTTTTTCCACGGCATCCACCACGAACATATCCGCTCGGGGAGTCATGATTTCACTGCAGGAGGTATCATCGAATTCAAAAATATTGGTGATATACTCTTTTTCCGCTTCCTTGATCTCTCCTTCCTCTTCCACCACTTCCACCATGGTCATCAGTTCGTCTTCGGTAACCGTGTGATACGACGGATTGACCGATCCATACAATCTGGGAATGTAATTGAGAATCAGCACCAGGGGCCAGAAAATTCTGGACAGCCAGTACAGCGGAAAAATAACCACCCTGGCCACCAGCACATTGTGCTGGGTGGCCAGGGTTTTGGGGAAAATTTCTCCGAACACCAGGATCATCAACGTCATGATCCCGGTGGCAATGCCCACGGCATTGGATTCGAAATAGGAAATGGCAATGGATGTCGCCAGCGCAGACCCGCCGATATTCACCAGGTTGTTGCCGATGAGGATCGTGGTGAGCAATGTATGGGGGTCCTGTTTCATTTTCATGATCAACTGTCCGGTTTTCGAACCGTCTTTGGCGACATGACAGGCCTTGATTTTTGAAATGGAAAACAGCGCGGTTTCAGACGATGAAAAAAAACCGGACAACACCAGGCAAATAACCAGCAATGTTACATTCAATGTCACCACGATGGATTTTTATCCTTCAAAGCAGACGTCATTTTTTAAAAAATCACTTTAATAAGGTTTGGTGTGATTTGTCAAATACCCATTTTTCTTTTTTGTACGCTTTTCCGGGCTGTTTTTTTACATTCAAAGCGATGTCAGCGGCTCTGTCAGCCGCCCCCGGTCTTCCCAGCAACCGTCTGACCGGGGCCAGTTTCCGCCGGTATTCATCCAGATGATCCAGCATATAAAGGGCTGCCGAACCGATATTTTCAGGGGTGACCGAGTCCTGAAGCAGTTCGGGCATCACTTCTTGGTTCATGATGATGTTTGCCAGACCGGCATACTTCACCTTGACGACGGCCTGTGCCATGCGAAAGGTCAGGTAAGACATTTTATAGACGATCACCGTGGGAATACAGCAAAGCGCGGCTTCAAGGGTGATGGTGCCGGAAGCGGCAATCAGCATGTCGGTCTGTTCAAAAATCTGCCGGGGATTGCCGGAAATGATGTGAAACCGGTCAGGGATGCCCGTGGCAATCACCTTTGATTCGATCATCTCGAGAGGAATCGAATCCGCCGCAGAAACCAGAAACCGGACATGGGGACGACACCCATGAATTTTCAATGCCGCATTCAGCATGGGTGTCAGCAGGGTTTGTATTTCATTTTTTCTGGAACCGGGCAGCAGCCCGATGATCTGGGGGCTGGACGAATCGATCCTGGACTTGAAAGACGTTTTCAATGGAAAAGGATACTGATCCAGCAACGGATTGCCCACATAGGTGGCGGGAATGCCGGCTTTTTTGTATATTTTTTCTTCAAAAGGAAATATCAGCCCGGCATGATCGATGGTCTGTTTCATCTGTTTCAGCCGGGCCCGATTCCATGCCCATACCTTGGGCGGAATATAGTAAAACACGGTTGCCCGGCTTCGGGTTCTGGCATACGCGGCGGCCCTGAGATTGAACCCGGGATAATCAATCAGTATCACAAGCCCCGGATTCAGGGTTTGCAGGTGACGTTTGAAAAGATCGAACGCCTGTTTGACCGGGCGGATCTGGCGGACGACCTCCAGAAGCCCCATGGCGGACAGCTGATCAATGGAAAAAAACAGATGCGCCCCGGCCCCGGCCATGCACGTGCCACCGATCCCATGAAACGTCAGGGAAGGATCCCGCTGCCGCATGGCCGTGATCAGACCGGCCCCATGAACATCGCCGGAGGGTTCACCAGCCAGTATCAGGACCTGTTTGTCCGAATCCTTCACGGGATATCCGTTTCCGCGAGCGCAACAATGGCAATGTTATGTGTGTCTGCCAGTTCGATCATCCTTTCTCTGTCAAAAGACAGGGATTTTCCGGCTTCCAGTACCAGGGCCGTGGCCCCGGATGCCGCCATGGTCCGGAGGGTATCGCATCCGGTGGCCGGCAGGTCAAACCGCAGATCCTGCCGGGGTTTGGACAGTTTGATCACCACACACCCATTGCCTTGTGACAATTTTCCTCCCCGGCCAATGGTGGCATCGGTGCCGTCAATGGCTTCCACAGCCAGTACCGTGCCGTTGCTGATCACGATGCACTGGCCGATGTCCAGTTTTCCCACGGCTTTGGCCAGTCTCCATCCCTGATATGCGTCCTGCGTCTCCGCAGGATCCAGAGACCTTTGAGTCCAGCAGCCGGCAGGACTCACCAATTCAGGCAGAAGAAACGTGGACGGCCGGATGTCAATTCCCTGGGTTTTCATGAGATCGGCAAACCGTGTCAGGATGGAATCGTCATGACTTTTGCCGGTTTTGAGAATAAAGGCCAGTGCCTTGAAATCCGGACGGATATCCTTGAATATACTGGTTTTCTGAATGGTTCCCAGCATCACGGCCTCGTCAACACCATGGCGTTTGAAATATTTTACCAGTCTGGATACCTGACCCAGATACAGCCATTGAAACTCTGACACCTCTTGAGCCAGGCTCGGATCGGTTTCAGAGACAAATCCGGCCGCCACCAAAGTGATTCCTTTTTGGGCCGCTTTTTTCGCAAACAGGTGTGGAAACTGCCCGCCGCCGGCAATCAATCCAATTTTCATCGTTTCAATTTATCGGGTGATTCCCCGGTTGGAATTAACAATAAAATCCGTGAAATTTTTCACTTCCGGAATCTGTTCCACCTCGGCTTTGACCCGTTCGGAAGCCTGTTTGACGGTCAGCCCGATCCTGAAAAAAATCCGGTAGGCTTTTTTGAGCTCGCCCAGAGTGAAATCGGAAAACCGGTGACGCTTGAGCCCGACATTGTTCAGGCCGTGGAGGGTGGCCCGGTCTCCGGCCGCAATGACAAAAGGCGGGATATCTTTGACCACAGCGGATTTCCCCCCGATATAGGCATAATTTCCGATTCTCACGAACTGATGAATGGCCACCAGTCCACCGATGGTGGCATGGTTTCCGATATCGATATGTCCCGCCAGCGTGGAGTTGTTGGCCAAAATGACCTGTCTGCCGGTTTTGCAGTCATGAGCGATATGGGTATAGGCCATCAGATAGTTTTCCTCGCCGACTTCAGTGATGCCGCCGCCGGCTTCCGTGCCACGGTTGATGGTGACAAATTCCCGGATAATGGTGCCCCGGCCGATGGTGAGATAACTTTTTTCCCCGTGGAATTTCAGGTCCTGGGGCGCACCGCCGATGGCAGCATACTGAAATATCTGGCAGTCTTCTCCGATGGACACATATTGTTCAATGGTGGTGTAGGACCCGATGGTGGTCCCGGCACCGATGCGTACATTTGATTTGACAATGGCATACGGCCCGATCGTCACACGGGAATCAATTTCAGCGGTTGGATCGATGATGGCACTAGGGTGAATCATGGCTGCTCCGGTTTTTGTATGATGCGTTCAAGGGCTTCAAGCCGTTTTTTCAGGCCCAGAAGTGTTTTTCTCATGTCAGGCAGCCGGCCGAGGATGTTGACGACCTTCAACCAGGTTTTATGGGGCATGTGTGGGATGCCTGACACAATCTGATGGTCCGGTACCGAGGACGACACCCCGGCATAAGGTCCCACAATCACATGGTTGCCAATGGTCAGATGGCCGGATATACCGGCTTTCCCGGCAATAATGGTCTGTTTTCCGATCGAGGTGGACCCGGCGATTCCCACCTGGGCCACCACCAGGGTATGATCTCCGATGGACACATTATGGGCGATGTGAACCTGGTTGTCGGTTTTCACGCCATTGCCGATCCAGGTGACGCCCAGGGTCCCCCGGTCAATGGTGTTACACGCGCCGATCTCCACGTGATCTCCGATGATGACATGTCCGGTATGGGACAGTTTGAAATGGCTTTCCCCATCCTGGACAAACCCGTATCCGTCCGAACCGATCACGGAACCGGAGTGAATGATGACATGTTTTCCCAGACACGTTCCATCCATCACAGTGACATTGGGTCTGATGACGGTGTGTTCTTTGATCACGCAACCATTTCCGATAAACACATGGGGCATGATGTGCACATGGTCTTCAATCACCACATCCTCTTCCATCACCACGTGGGGTGAGATGGTGACATGGTTTCCCAGCACACAGTTTTTTCCGATGACGGCCAGGGGACTGATACCGGGGGCTGGAGCCGGCACGGGATGAAAATGCGCCACCAGTTCAAAAAAAGCCCGTCTGGGATTTTCAGCGAAAAACACACAGGGATGAGGCCTGTTTTCAAAAGTGGCATCCCTGGGCACGATCACGGCCCCGGCCCGGGTCTGGCCCAGACGGGACAGATAAGAGCCATCTCCGGCAAACGTGATATCCGATTCCTTTGCATTGTCAAAGGAAGAAACCCCGGAGACAACGATGGAAGGATCTCCTGTCACCGGGGCATGAATCATTTCACAGATCTCTTTGACAGTCAGTTTCATGCATGGATCCATTCAGGCAATCAGTTTCCCCGGGCTGTAACGGCATTGTATTTTTGGATGACACTGTCTGTGATATCCACCGGGTCCGCAATATAGATCACACCGGCATTCTTTTTTTCAATGATCAGGGTGTATTTTTCTTTTTTCCCCAGTTCATTGGCTATCTCGAATACCGCTTTCTGCATATCATTGATCATTTTCATTTCAAGATTTTTCAATTCATTGGCATAATCCTGCTGCATGATTTTGAAATCTTCGATCTGGTTTCTGAAATCCCGCTCCCGATCCCGTTTTTTTTCATCACTGAGCACCAGGGCCTCTTTTTCAAAAGCTCGATTGATTTCATCCAGGTTCTGTTTTTCTTTTTCCAGAATATTTTTGAGCTCGGCACCTCGGGTGTTGAGGGCCTTCTGGTTCATTTTGCCGGCACTGGATTCTTTCATGATTCTTTCAAAATCGATGACACCGATTTTGACCGTATCCGCACAAAATGCCGTGGGTACAAAGCTGATGGCCAAAAGGCCTATGATGGTTGCCAGTAAGATATGCTTCATGGTTTCCTCCGAATACTGATTGCGTTATAAATTTGTTAGAAAAATGCGCCAATGGAAAAATCGAACTGGCCATCTCCGGTTTGGTAGTCATCCTGCCCTTCCACCACAAACCCATAGGCCAGACGAATGGGTCCCATGGGGGAATTCCACCGCAGTTCAAGTCCGGCCGAAGAATATTGTTTGGCCAGGTCAACGTTTTCACTGGTCCGATAGACATCGCCCCGGTCATAGAACAGCACCCCGGCCACCCCCTGCTCTTCCTGGATGGGAAAAATCAGTTCCACATTGAATTGAACGTATTTTTCACCGCCCCGAAGGATCGTCTGCCCGGGCTCTCTGGTGTTGATGTCGTATTTGTCAAACCCTCGCACCGAGTTGATGCCGCCCAGATAGAACCGCTCCCAGTCGATATCGACCTGACCGTTGGTGCGGTCATCCAGGTATCCGCCTTCGACATGAAATCCTCCGGTAAATTTCCAGAAAAGGGGTATCCAGAATCCCCCTTCCACCAGATACCTTGTATAATCGATATCTCCGCCCATGAACTCTCCGGCGTATTGCACCGAGACCTTGCTGAAAACGCCTTCCGTGGGCAGGAAATAGTGGTTTCGGGAATCATAGGTGATATGGGGCTTGATGCTGGCAGTTAAAAAATCGCCTTCTGTGACACTGGTATATTGTGTCTCCACCTGTTCCACCTCGAAATCTTCGATATTGTATTCCACCCCGATGGTGGTGTAGTCCCATAACTGCCGATAGGAAGATCGGAGGGTCAGGCCCATGGCATTGCGCTCGTAATGTTCGAACTCTTTTTCAAGTTTATAGATATTGAACCCGGCTGACACGGGTTTGTCAAATATCCAGGGTTCCGTGAACCCGAGATCATACAATGCGGTTTCTCCAGACATTCTGGCCAGAATTTTCAAGTTCTGCCCCCGGCCGAACAGGTTGCGTTCTTCCAGAGACACCTGGCCGAACGCCCCGTCATCGGTTGAAAATCCTCCGCCAAAAGAAAAATTACCCGTGGGTTTTTCTTCGACTTTAACTTCCAGATCCCGCTGATTGGGCACATCCGTTTGAACCGGGTTGATTTCCACAGACTGAAAATAGTCTCTGTAGCTCAGGTTTCTGTAAGATCGTTGAATACCGCTCATGGAAAATTTGCCCTGCTCTTTCACGGCCATCTCCCGCCGGATCACTTTGTCCCGGGTTTTTTCATTGCCGGAGATGAGGATCCGGTTGAAATAGACCGGTTCTCCCTGATCAATGTCATAGGTGATGTGCACCTGATGACCGGCATCATCGGTTTCCACCAGCGGGGACACCTTGACATTGGCATACCCCTGGTTGGAATATAAATCACTGAGACCCAGCATGTCTTTTCGGATCAGTTCCCGGTTGTACAGATCGGACTCCTTGACCTGGAGTTTGTCGAACAGCTCGGTTTTCGAGGTCAGAATATCCCCGGTTATGTCCACGTTTCCTGTTTTGTACTGTTGGCCCTCATCGATCTTGAAACCGATGGCAATGCTTTCTTTTCCCATGTCGATCTGGGGGTCCGATACCTTGACATTGATGAATCCGTTGTTCTTGTAAAGAGACTCGATACGCAGCACATCATTTGTCAATTCATTTTCATCCAGGTCCCCGGAAGAGGTGATGAATGACCAGAATCCTTTTTCTCGGGTCTGAATCGTTTTTTTCAGTTTTTTGTCTTTGAAATGGGTGTTGCCTTCAAACACAATGGATTCAATTTTGATTTTTTCACCCTCTTCGATCACGAACACGATATCCGCCTGATTGTTGTCCAGCGGGGTGATTTCATAATGAACCGCGCAGTTGTGGTAATTTTTTTCCGTATACAGGCGTTTTATTTTCTCCACATCCGAATTGATTTTATACACATTGAGGATGGATCCGGTGCCGGTATCCACCACCCCGGCCAGTTCATCGTCTTTGTACACCCGGTTTTGAGAAAAGTTGATGGTTCTGACACTGGGTTTTTCCGTGATATTGAAAACCACTTCAATCCCCTGATCCAGCTCTTTTTTTTCGACCACCACGTCATCGAAAAACCCCATTTTATAGACCTGTTCCAGGTCTTGGGTCAATTTTTCTTCATTCATGATGTCACCCGGGCTCGTGGAGATGATCCGCAAAATCGCATCCGTGTCCACCCGTCGGTTGCCGGTCACCGAGACAGTGGAGATGATGCGTTTTTCAAACAACTCTCCAATGATGGCCCGGGACAGGGTGTGGGTTGCCGCATGCAGTTCTTCCAACGATTCGGACTGGGAAAAAAAAGGCCGGGACGGTCCTGTTTCATAAATGGAATGCATGGTCGTATCGATACTGACCGCATTGCCGGCCATAAAGACATTGCCGGTGATGATGTGGTCCACTCCCAGACGAATGCCTTCCCGTCGGAATCTGTCGGTATCCCAGGTTTGCGTGTCCACGAACTTTTCGACATAAACCACTTTTGTCCCTTCGGTTTCCAGACTTTTTCCAATCATGCGGGGCAGTTCTCTGCCGAGCGGTTCGTGGGCCGAAGGCGCTTGAACGGAAAAAGGAAACACAGCGACGCTGACCGTCTGCTCTGCATACAGCCAGGAGGGCAGGCCGCATAAGCATAATATCATCCCTGTCAGCACTGCATTGATCAACCATTTTTTCATATCAGTCCCTTTCTCATACCGGTACAATTTTTCCATTCCGGATCGTTACTGTTTTTTCCATCATCCGGGCCAGTTTCATGTTGTGGGTCACCACAATCACGGTCATACCCAGTTCTTTGTTCAATTCAGTGATCAAAGAGTGGATGCCGGCCGCGTTTTTTTCATCCAGGTTCCCGGTGGGTTCATCCGCCAGAAGCATATCCGGTTTCATCACAAGCGCCCTGGCAATGGCGACCCGTTGCTGTTCTCCACCGGACAGGTCTTCCACCCGATGATGACATCGATCTGCCAGCCCTACCCTTTCAAGCATATTTACAGCCCGGTTTTCAACCTTTTTTTTTGATTTTCGGGCAATGAGTCCCGGGATCATCACATTTTCCACGGCGGAAAACCCCTGGAGCAGGTAATGAAACTGGAACACGAATCCGATCCGTTCATTTCTGAATGCGGCCAGTTGATCTTGTTTCAGGGAAAACAGGTTGTGGTCCTGAAACAGGACCTGTCCTTTGTCCGGGCGATCCAGGGTACCGATGATATTGAGCAATGTCGATTTGCCGATGCCCGATGCCCCGACCACGGACAGGGTCATTTCCCGGGTGATGGTAAATTCGGATGCGTCCAGAATGTTTATGACATCCGGCGGCGTACCGAATTTTTTGGTGATCTGTGTCAGGCGCATGAGAACAGAGCCGGCATTATCCATATCGAATCGCCTCCAGCGGGTCCATGTTCGATGCTTTCCAGGACGGATACAACGTGGAAATAAAGCAGATGATCACCGCACTGACAGAAATGACCAGCACATCCATGGAATCCAGCTGAACCGGCAATGTGGAGAACGGATAGGCCTTGGGCAGCCGGATGAAGTCATACCGTTTCAGAAGCAGACAGATCCCGATACCGGACACGGTTCCCAGCAGGGTGCCGATCATCCCGATCACCAGGCCCTTGATGATAAATATTTGACGGATCATCCGGTGGGTGGCACCCATGGCCTTGAGAACCGCAATGTCTTTTGTTTTTTCCATGACCAGCATGGTCAGGGCGGATGCAATGTTAAAGGCCGCCACCAGAATGATCAGGGTCAGGATGATGAACATGGCGGTTTTTTCAAGTTTCAGGGCCGAAAAAAGACTCTGGTTGATTTCCATCCAGTCCCGTACATAGAACGGGTGGTGTTCCAGGTCGCCCGGCAGGGTTTTCCGGATCTCCTTGACCTTGAAAACGTCATCCACCCAGATGCCGATGGCGGAAATTTGATCCGGATTTTTGGTCAAGGACTGGGCCTGTTCCAGATGAACATAAGCCAGCATACCGTCGTACTCGGACATGCCCGAAGAAAACGTTCCCTGGACCACAAACTGTTTCATGGCCGGTATCTGTCCCATGGGAGAGATGACGGACCGGGTGGACATGAGAATGATCTTGTCTCCGGTCATGGCCCCCACGGACCGGGCCAGTTCCTTTCCCAGGATAATGCCCGGCAGGTTGCCGGAATCTTTTTGAACAGCCAGGGCGTTTGTCAGGGCCGGTTCATCAAATCCTTTGATCAGCGCTGCGCTGTTGTCCGGGACAATACCGCGTACCATGGCCCCTGACATGGCGTGACGGGTCCGGATAATGGCCTGGGCAAACAAAATCGGGGAAGCATCCCGGATCCGGGGATGGGTTTGTATATCCTCAAGCACGGTATGGTAATTGCCAAAGGTGCCGTTGTAATTCATCACCAGAATATGAGGCTCCAGCCCCAGTATCCGGCGCCTGAACTCGCTCTCGGCCCCATTCATGACGGCAATCACCACCACCAGGGCCATCACCCCCACCATGACCCCGGCCACGGACAGAAAAGTGATCAAAGAGATGAATCCTTCTTTTCGCTTGGCCTTGAGGTAGCGCCGGGCTATGAAAAATTCCACGGCCATGGAGGATCAGTGACTGTGCTTCATGTGGGGAAATAAAATAACCTCTCGGATGGAGGCCGCATCCGTGAGCAGCATCACCAGCCGGTCGATGCCGATCCCTTCTCCGGCCGTGGGCGGCATGCCGTATTCCAGGGCTTCCACATAATCGGCATCCATGATGTGGGCTTCATCGTTTCCTTCATCCCGCTGACGTACCTGCATGAGAAACCGGTGGTGCTGATCTTCCGGATCATTGATTTCGGAAAACCCATTGGCGATCTCCCGGCCGGCGATGAACAGTTCAAACCGGTCGGTCAGGTCCGGGTCGGATTCACTTTTCCGGGACAACGGAGACACTTCCACTGGATATCCGGTAATGAACGTCGGCTGAATCAGCCTGGGTTCCACCAGCACATCAAACAGTTTGGTCAGAATTTTTCCAGGGCTTTCGGTTTTGGTGATCCGGATCTGCCGGTCTTTGGCAAAGGCCAGCAGTGCCGGGATATCATGGAGCAACTCCGGATCGATGCCCCCGATGGACGACAAGGAATCCATCATGGAGATCCGCTGCCATCCGGGTGTGAAGTCAATGGTGTGTCCCTGGTACTCGATGACGGTGTTGCCGCTGATCTTTTCGACAATGGCGGCAAACATCTTTTCGGTCAGCGACATCAAATCCCGGTAGTCCGCATAGGCCTGATAAAATTCCACCATGGTGAATTCCGGGTTGTGCCGGGTGGACACGCCTTCGTTCCGGAAGTTGCGGTTGATTTCAAACACCTTTTCAAAGCCCCCCACCACCAGGCGTTTCAGATACAGTTCCGGCGCGATCCGCAAAAACAGCTCCATGCCCAGGGCATTGTGCCAGGTCTTGAAGGGGGTGGCCTCGGCGCCTCCGGGCAACGGCTGCATCATGGGCGTTTCCACTTCCATGAATCCGTGTTCTTCAAAGAACCGGCGCATGGCAGAAACGATGCGGCTTCGGGTGACAAAAATGTTCCGGGTACCTTCGTTCATAATCAGGTCGAGATACCGCTGGCGATACCTTTTCTCAGGGTCCTTGATGCCATGAAATTTTTCCGGCAATGGCCGCAACGCCTTGGAAAGCAACCGGAACTCTGTGGCCAAAAGGGTCCATTCCCCGGTCCTTGTCTGAAACAAAGGCCCTGTGACACCGATGAAATCCCCGATGTCCAGTTTTTTGAACACATCGTAAGTGTCATCCCCGACCTTGTTTTTCTGAATATACACCTGCATCTGTTCCGGTCCGTCCTTGAATCGGACAAAAGAGGATTTTCCCATCTTGTTGATGGCCATCATCCGTCCGGCCAGTTTGAATGTCCGGCCGTTTTCGCCCAGAGAAGACGGGTCGTTGTCAATGATGTGTCGAAGCTGCGCCACCGTGCATGAAATTTTGAAGTCATTGGGATACAGGGCGATCCCTTTTTCCCTGATAGCGGTGATTTTTTCTTTCCTGGCCTGGATGATCCGGGTGTCTTTATCCATGAGTGCTGTTGTTTCCGTTATATGTATTGTAAGATTCAATATGATAAAACATAACTAAATAGCCTGTTTGTCAGGTGTTTGTCAAGATTTTGTTCGATCTGCCACCGGTTTGGCCGGTTTGAATATGATGGTGAAAAGGGTTCCTTTGCCGGGGATGGAATCAAAATCGATCAATCCGTCATAGGTTTCGATGAGCCGGTGGATAATGGGCAGACCCAGCCCCGTGCCGTCGGGCTTGGTGGTGAAAAACGGATCAAACACATGGCGGGCGTGATCTGTGTCGATACCCTGACCGTTGTCTCTGATGGTCAGGTAAATGCGGTGGTTCCGGGGACATGTCAACGAGATCACGATTTTTCCTTTACCGGGAATGGCCTGGGCCGCATTTTTGATCAGATTCCATACAATCTGCTGAAGGTGGACCGGATCGATGTGAACCACCAGATCCTCATCCAGGTGGGTGACAAGTTGAATCCTGTTTTTGAACTCTTCGGAATTCAAAAACAGGGTGACCAGATCCATGATGGCTTCATGAACCTTCACCGGCACGGCATTGGCCCGGCCGGGTTTGGCAAACAACCGGATTTCATCGACAATGGTTTTCAACCGGTCGGTTTCCCGCAAAATGATTTTCATGAGCCGGTCTTCCCGGCTGCCGGGGGCTGCGTCTTCTCTGAGCAGTTGAATGGATCCGGCCAGAGATGCCAGCGGATTTTTGATTTCATGGGCGATACCGGAAATCATTTCATCCACGGCTTCCATTTTTTCCACCCGCCTGTAATGGGCATGGGCGATTTTCAGATCCTGCCGGGCCCGTCTCAGCTGCCTGGACAACACGCCGCTCAGCCATGCCACGGCCAGGCAAGCGGACATGATAATGATGATCCGGTAAAAGACCAGGCTGGGGTTCAAAGACGCCGGGGCTGTGTGCTGGCCTGAAAACGGAGGAATAATGTAATAATACTCCAGCAGGATCAGCAGCCCGTATTGAATGCTGGAAATACCGGCAATGATCAGGCTGCCGCGCAAAAGCACCAGCATGGACCCGTATATAATGATCAGAAGATATAAAAATGTGAAAATGGAGTCCAGGCTGCCGGTGACATAGATGATGACCGTGGCCGAAAACGTGTCCACCAGAATCTGGACATAGGACAGTACCATCAGGTTTCTGCCCTGTTTGAGCCACAGGCCGTATCCCACGGATAAAAGTAATACCGCGGCAGCCAGGTAATACAGTGTCACAAACGGCTGGGACAAAAAAGACAGGTTCTCGCCCGTGGAAAACACCAGGCTGGAGAAGATCAGCACAATGCAGAAAATCACCCGGACCAGGACAATCCATTTGAGCTGCTGCACCCGGTCTGACCGATCCAGGAGCGGATCTGTGGGTATGGGCCTATCCAATGCCGCCTGCCATGGAGAAAATCGGAAGATACATGGCAATGACCAGTCCCCCCACAACCACCCCTAAAAACACCAGCATAAAAGGTTCGATCATGTCCGTGAGGTTCTTTACGGCCTGGTCCACCTCGTCATCATAGAAATCGGCAATTTTTTCCATCATGGTGTCCAGGGCACCTGTGGATTCCCCCACGGCGATCATGGAGCAGACCATGGGGGGAAACACCCCGCTTTCCAGCAACGGGTCCGCCATGGACCGCCCTTCGGAAATTCCGGATTTGACATCCTGGATGGCAAATTCCACAATTTTGTTTCCCGAGGTGCGGCCCACGATATCCAGTGTTTCCAGAATGGACACACCGGATGACATCATGGTGCTGGTGGTGCGCGTGAACTTGGCCACTGCCACTTTCCGGATCAGAATACCCATGACCGGCAGCCGCAGAAACAGGTCATCCATGAGGATCCGGCCTTTTTTGGTTTTGTAGAACCGTCGGACCACAACCACAGTACCGATAATGCCGCCAAGGATATATCCGATATTGGCCACCACAAAATTACTTAACCCCACGACCATCAGGGTCGGGCCCGGTAACGCCGACCCCATGCTGGCAAACATCTCTTCAAATACCGGGATCACGAATACCAGGATGATCCCCACCACGACAATGGCCACGATGATGGTGATGATGGGATAGGTCATGGCCCCTTTGACCTGTTTTTTCAATTTTGCCATTTTCTCCATGTATGCGGCCAACCGGCTCAAAATGACATCCAGAATCCCCCCGGCCTCACCGGCTGCGATCATGTTGACAAACAATTCATTGAAATCGGATGGAAATTTTTTCAGGGCATCGGCAAAGGTGTCGCCGGATTCCACGGATTCCTTGATTTTTTTCAGATGTTTTTTAAAAGTCGGATTTTCCTGCTGGGCCTGGAGGATTTCCAGGCATTGAAGCAGGGGAAGGCCGGCATCGATCATGGTGGAAAACTGTCTGGCAAAAATGATGACATCGTTTTCCGTGACCTTGGGCTGAAAAAATTCGATGTTTTCAAACAGATCCTTGGGTTTTTTCTTGATTCTTCCCGGAGTGATTTTTCTTCGGACCAGCATATTCCGGACCTGCTCCGGGGTTTCCGCCTCCATTTCTCCTTTGACGGATCTTCCTCTGGGATTTTTGCCTTTCCACAGATAAACAGCAGACATAACATATCCTTTTATCGGGGTTGTTTGCAGTTGCGGGACCGGCAAACCGGCCCGGCTGCAGATGCGTTTCAACCGGGGGCCATTGAATTTGTAAATTCTTCTCAGATAGTCTATATAACATTCGATATTCAATCTCAACAGGAGTTGTGACGTGGTACCCAAAAAAAAAGGCCATACCGCCGAAACCATCATTACCAGTCATGTCAATGCGGATTATGATGCCATCGCCGCCATGCTTGCGGCCCAGAAGCTCTATCCGGAGGCCCGGATCATTTTTCCCGGATCCCAGGAGAAAACCCTTCGGGATTTTTTCATCCATTCCATGGGGTATCTGTTCAACATGGCAGACCCGGCCGCCATCGATTTTTCAGAAACCCATACGCTGGTGCTGGTGGATACCCGCCAGAAAAACCGGCTGACCGGTGTGAAAGAACTGCTGGAAAAAAACGAGGTGGCCATCCATGTGTATGATCACCATCCGCCGGGACCCGATGATGTGATCCCGACCATGGAGATTTTCAAAACCTATGGGGCCACCACCACCATTTTGTGCGAACTCCTTCAGAAAAAAAATATCCCGGTCACCCCGGAAGAGGCCACGGTCATGGCCCTGGGCATCTATGAAGACACCGGCGTGTTCACGTATGCGTCCACGACCCCGGCAGATTTCATCCAGGCCGGATTTCTGCTGGGCTGCGGGGCCAGCCTCAATACCATTGTAAGCCTGGTGGTCAGAGAAATCAAAGCGGAACAGATCTCCTGGCTCAACGACCTGCTCAATGAAATGACACGGCACCAGATCAACGGACTGGAGGTTCATATCTCCACCATCTCCTCGGCTTCCTATATCACGGACCTGGCTTCCATTGTCCAGAAAGTGACGCGTATGGAAAATCTGGAGCTGTATTTTGCCGTGGTACTCATGGGAAACAAGGTGCATATCATTGCCAGAAACCGGATCCCCGAGGTGGATGTGGGCCGGATATTGTCCATGTTCGGCGGTGGAGGTCATGCCTATGCCGCTTCTGCCAAAATCGAGAACCATACCCTGGCCCAGGTGGAGCACCTGCTCATCGATCAGGTGAAAAAAGAAACCCGGCAGATCCAGGTGGCCTGTTCCCTGATGTCTTCTCCGGCCATCACCATCGCACCGGGGGCCTCCTGTGAGCAGGCCGGTCAGATCATGACCCGGTACAATATCAACACCCTGCTGGTGGTCAATCCTGAAACCAGTGCCTATGAAGGATACATTACCCGCCAGGTGGTGGAAAAAATGTTGTTTCACCAGCTCAGGGAGCGGCCCGTGGAAGAGTATATGAATTCGGAAGTCACGTCTGTTTGTTCCGATGCCGGCATGGCGGAGATTGAATACCAGATCATTGAAAACAAACAGCGGATCATTCCGGTGATCGATGATGGGAAAATCAAGGGGGTCATCACCCGCACGGACCTGCTCAATTTTCTGGTCCAGCATGACAAGGCGGTGAAACGCACGGATCAGCTGGCGTATAAAAAACAGAACGCCCGGAAACGGCAGATTCGAAATATCATGACCCAGCGGCTGGATGACGAGACGATGGATCTTCTCAAATCCATCGGAGCGGCCGGCGATGAGCTGGGAATCAATCTGTATGTGGTGGGCGGGTTTGTCAGGGATCTGCTGCTGCACCGCAAAGTGGACGACATTGACATCGTGGTGGAAGGAGACGGAATCTCTTTTGCCAGACATGTCGCTGAAAAATTGAACTGCCGGGTGAACACCCATAAAAAATTCGGCACGGCGGTAATTGTTTTTTCCGAACAGGTGAAAGTGGATGTGGCATCGGCCCGGCTGGAATATTATGATTTCCCCGCGGCCCTGCCCATTGTGGAAAAAAGTTCCATCAAACGGGACCTGGCCCGCCGGGATTTCACCATCAACACGCTGGCCCTGAGTCTGAATGCCGAGACATTCGGTACACTGATCGATTATTTCGGGGCCACGAGGGACCTGAAAGACAAAACCATCCGCACCATTCACAATGTAAGTTTTGTGGAGGACCCCACCCGCATCTTCCGGGCCATCAAGTTTGCCAACCGGTTCGGATTCGACATCGGCAAAGTGACCGCCAACCTGATTCGCAATGCCATCAAGGTGGACTGTTTCAAAAACTTGAGCGGCCTGCGGGTGTTGTCGGAACTCAAGCAGATTTTCAGTGAGGAAGATCCCATTCCCGCCATTCGAACCATGACGGGTTACGGGCTTGAAAAGGTAATTCATCCCCGGCTGGAAATCACGCCGGTTACCTACCAGATGCTGGAGTCGGCCAACAAAACCCTGGCCTGGCATGACCTGTTGTATGTGGAAGAAACCTACCCCAGATGGGCCGTGTATTTCATGGTGCTGCTCAACCGGTGCACCTTCAAGGTCAGTGAACAGGTCTGCGACCGGCTCATGATCCCGGCCGGAGAACGGCAGCTGCTGCTGGAAACAAGATACAAGGCGGAAAACCGGCTCAGCTTCATCGAATCCAACCACCCGGTTTCCCGGCAGAAACTGTACTGGGCTTTGATCAATTTCAACACCGTGTTCATCCTCTATATCATGGCGTTGACAAAAAACGAGGCGGTCCGCAAAGATATCTCCAATTTCTACACCGATTTCCGTCATGTGACCCCCAGAATCCGTGGCAAAGATCTGATAAGCATCGGGGTTGCGCCCGGGCCGGCCTTTACAAAAATTTTAAATGAAGTCCTCAATGCCAGGCTGGACGGAAATCTGGATACCCGGGAAAAAGAGATGGCTTTTGCCGTGACGTATGCCCGGGAAAACAACATGATTTGATATTGATAAAACCAGCGCTTTATGGTTGAATCCATTTTTTTTTTACATGATTTTTTGATGATGAAAGACAATCGAATGAAAAATGCAGACTTTTTGACCGGCATCACCACCAGCGGCACCCCGCATCTGGGCAATTTTGTGGGAGCCATCCGCCCTGCCGTGGCCACCAGCAGGGATCCGAACCTGACCTCGTATTATTTTCTGGCGGATTACCACTCGTTGATCAAGAACCAGGATCCTGACAAACGGCGGCAGTCCACGCTGGAGATTGCTGCGGCCTGGATCGCTTTAGGGCTGGATCATGACAACTGCGTGTTCTACCGGCAGTCGGATATCCCTGAAATTCCGGAACTGACCTGGATTCTGACCTGTCTGGCCGCCAAGGGACTGATGAACCGGGCCCATGCCTACAAAGCCCGGGTTCAGGAAAATGAAGCCGCCGGCAACAAAAACCCGGACCAGGCCATCACCATGGGATTGTTTTCATACCCGATTCTCATGGCCGCCGATATTCTCATGTTCAACGCCGGTAAAGTGCCGGTGGGAAAAGACCAGGTTCAGCATCTGGAGATGACCCGGGATATTGCGGCCCGGTTCAACCATGTGTATGAGGACCTGTTTGTTCTGCCCGAAGTGGTGGTGGATGACAACACGGCCGTCCTGTCCGGTCTGGACGGCCGGAAAATGAGCAAGAGCTACAACAATTTCATTCCGCTGTTTGATACGGAGAAAAAACTGCGCAAAATGATCATGAAGATCCAGACCAACTCCCTGGGGCCGGACGAACCCAAGGACCCGGACACCTGCACGTTGTTCTCCATTTACCGGGCCTTTGCCACGGCAGAGGAAACCCGTGCCATGGCGGACCGGTACCGGCAGGGGATCGCCTGGGGGGTGATGAAGCAGGAGTTGTTCGAATACATCAACGCGCTTCTGACCGAACCCCGGCAGCGGTATGATGCGTTGATCAAAAATCCAAAAGACATTGAAGATATCCTGATCAAAGGTGCCCAAAAAGCCCGGTCGTTTTCGGTCCCGTTTCTGGATAAGATCCGGTCCGCCATCGGGATCCGGTCACTGGGTTAGCCCCTTGATCTCTTCGGGGGTCAAATACCGCCAGGCCCCGGGGGCGAGATTGCCTAAAATCACATTGGCCATTCGGACCCGCTCCAGCACCACGACCCGGTTTCCGGTTCTGCCCACCATTTTCCGGATCTGGCGGTTCAACCCCTGTTTGAGTACAATGGTAAAGCTGTTTTTCGATATCCGGACCACGTCTGCTTTCCGGGTTTTTTTCCCCTGAAAGATCATGCCCCGGGCCATGGCATCCAGATCCGTGTCCTTGACCGGGCGGGCCGTGGTCACCCGGTACTCTTTTTCATGGTTATGGGAGGGATGGGACAGTTTGTTGTGCAGAACCCCGTCATTGGTGAGCAGCACCAGACCCCGGGAATCCTTGTCCAGACGTCCCACCGGGAAAATCCGGTCCGGCAGGGTCACCAGGTCCAGAATGATTTTGTCTCCGTGTTTCCGGGCGCAGGAGGTGACCACCCCCACCGGTTTGTTGGCGGCAATATAGATGAACGCATTTTTTTCGGGCAGGCAGACCGGGTTGCCGTCAAACAGGACCCCGTCTGTTTTGGGATCCACTTTGGTGCCCAGGGTTGTCACCCGGTGCCCATTGACCTGGATGCGGCCGTTGACGATCAAATCTTCGGCCGCCCGCCGGGAACTCACCCCGGCCCGGGCCAGAAATTTCTGCAGCCGCATCAGCTGGTTTTCAGATTCAGGACCGGTAGTCGGCATTGATTTTGACATAATTCTCACTGAAATCACAGAAAAGAAAACGATCCGTGTGCATCCCCAGGTTCAGATCCAGGGTGATGCGGATCTCTTTGGCTTTCATTATTTGAGCCGCGTTTTGTTCCGCCTGTTTCCCCAGCCACCTTCCGTTTGTCACCAGAGGGACCGAATCAAAATACAGGTCCATTTGTTCCGGGTCCACGGCCGCACCGGACCGGCCGGCTGCCGCCGTGATCCGGCCCCAGTTGGGATCTTCCCCATAAATGGCGGTCTTTACCAGACTGGAATGGGCAATGGCTTCTGCCGCCTTGAACGCGTCCTGTTTTGTGGCAGCGCCTTTGATGGTGATCTGTACCAGTTTGGTGGCCCCCTCCCCGTCTCTGACAATCCGGGTGGCCAGATCCAGGCACACGGTTTCCAGCAGATTCTGAAACACGTCCCGGGAGGCATCGTCTGTAATATGGGCATTACCGGTGCCACCGGCCAGACACAGCAATGTGTCGTTGGTGGAAGTATCTCCATCCACGGTGATGCGGTTAAAGGTTTTATCACAGGCTGATGTCAACGCCTGCTTCAGATCTGAAGCGCTGATGCAGGCATCGGTGAGTACATAGGCCAGCATGGTGGCCATGTCCGGCCGGATCATGCCCGATCCCTTGGCCATACCCATCATGGCGATGGTCTGCCGGCCCTGATCCGTGTCGATATCCGCGGTCATCTCAACAATTTTGGTGGTCAGATCCGTGGTAAGAATGGCGGTGGCAAAATCTGCCGGTGTGCCGGTATCGATGTGCTGTTTCAGCTGCGGTATGCCGGTTTCAAATTTCTCCATGGGCAACGGGGCCCCGATCACCCCGGTGGAAGACACCATGACCAGGTCCCGGGGAACGCCGAAGGTGTCTGCCACGATCCGGATGGAACGGCGGGCATCCTTTATTCCCTGCTCACCGGTAAAACAGTTGGCATTGCCGGAATTCACCAGCACCGCCTGGCAGGCCCCTTTTTGTATCATTTGCTGTCCCAGAATCACCGGGGCCGCCCTTACCTTGTTCCGGGTGAACACGGCCGCAGCCGTGGCCGGGTTTTCACAAAGAATCAGTCCTAAATCCTTACGTCCGTTTTTTTTGATCCCGGCATGAATGCCGGCAAACGAAAATCCCTTCATTTCAACCGCCTTTTTTCTGGACCCGTCAACAATCCTATATGGCCGATTATTATAGCGTTGGCAACAAAGGGTGTAAATGGATTGACAACGATTATTTTCACTGATATTCATCAAACATATACATTCTGTCTTCAGCCGGGTGTTGATTATGCCCGCAAATACGATTACAATACGCCAAAACCATATGGACACAGTAAAAATGGAAGATATTGTTCTGACCCATGGCCGGTATAAAAACCTGCACAGTACCGCCTCACTGGGTGAAAAACTTCAGCACCTGCACCAGATGATCCAGCAGGATTTCGCCTATGTCGACCGTGTTGCCGTTGCGCTGTACGACCGGGAGATGAATGCCTTGAAAACCTTTGTTCAGAGTGCAAAAGATCTGCCGTTGCAGTTTTATGAGTGCCTGATGGAAAACGCACCCTCCCTGATGGAAATCAAGGCCTTGAAACAAAACCGGCTGGTAAACGATATGACCGTGTTTAAAAACGGCACCCATGAGCACACCCAGAACATTGCATCCAAAGGCTATCAGGCCAGCTATTCAGTTCCTCTTTTTGATTGTGATGCCTTCATTGGAATGCTGTTTTTCAATTCTTACCAAAAAAAAGTGTTCAAAAAACAGGATCTGACAACACTGGACCTGTACGCACAGCTGATCAATTCCCTGATGATCAACAAACTGCAATCCACACAGATGCTGGTGGGGTCATTCCGTTCCTGTTTGAGTCTGGTCAGTTACAAGGATCCTGAAACCGGAAACCATCTGGAACGGATGGCCCGGTACGCCCGGTTGATTGCCCGGGCCCTGGCAAAAGAAGGCCATCCCGGCCTGACCGATGAATTCATAGAAAACCTGTTTCTGTTCGCCCCGCTGCATGATATCGGCAAAATCGGCATACCCGATAATATTTTGCTCAAACCCGGGCGGCTGGACGAGGAAGAATGGAAAATCATGCAGACCCATTCCAGCAAAGGCAGAGATATTATCGATGCCATTGCCGGTCATCTGGGTCTTCAATCCTTTGAACACCTTACCCTGTTACAGAACATTTCCGGGTCCCATCACGAAACCATTGACGGTAAAGGGTATCCCGATCGTTTAAAAAAAGAGGAGATTCCCATTGAAACCCAGATCGTTTCCGTGGCGGATATTTTTGATGCGCTGACCAGCCACCGGTCCTATAAACCGGCATGGAGCAATGATGCCGCGTTTGAAGAACTCAATCGCCTGTCCGGCACCAAACTGAACCCGGACTGTGTCCGGGTGCTCATGGAAAATGAACCTGCAGTCAAAGAGATTCAACAGCGGTTTGGTGACGATCAGGGTAGCCATGCCTGACGACACGACCCACAGGGATGAAACACACCCGGCTGAATCCCGGCATTTTCTGGAAAACTGCCTGTTCTACAGTGTCAACGCATTTGCACGACAACTGCTGAAACTGGCGGAAGCCGGGTTTGCTCCGTTGAAACTCTCTCCGGCCCATGCGTCGTTTCTTTTGATCCTGTATGAAAACCCGGGCATCAATCCCAAGAAACTGGGCACGTTGCTGCAGCTGACCCCCTCCACCATCACCCGGTTCATCGATGCGCTGGCCAAAAAAAATCTGGTGGAAAGAAAAAAAAACGGCAAAACCACTGCCATTTTCCCCACCGACCAGGGGCTGGCACTCAAACCGGCCATTGCCCGGGCCTACAAAACCTTTTATCTGAACTATACCCGAATTCTGGGCCCTGAAACCGTCCACCACCTGGCCCGGCAGATCAACCGGGCCGGCACCCGGCTGGACAAAATTTCAGCACCTGACACCGGTCATGATTCAGACCTTTAAACTGATCATCGAGTATGACGGCACCGGGTTTTCCGGATGGCAGCGGCAACCGGAAAAACTCACCATACAGGGTGAGCTCGAAAAGGTGCTGTCCAGGATACTCAACCAGCCCGTCACCCTTGCCGGTTCCGGCCGAACCGATGCCGGGGTTCATGCGCTGGGTCAGGTGGCCTCTTTTTGTGCCGACACCTCCCTGGCACCCCAGGCGCTGAAAAAAGGGGTCAACCGCCTGATGAAACATCCCATTGCCTTACAAAGGTGCGACCGGGTTCCCCAT
The DNA here is from genome assembly GCA_011389555.1 of Desulfotignum sp. Lineage (GTDB taxonomy): Bacteria > Desulfobacterota > Desulfobacteria > Desulfobacterales > Desulfobacteraceae > Desulfotignum. Next base: position 24,915 of record JAABUD010000253.1, read on the forward strand.
ACGTTTCATGCACAATATTCAGCGATCTCCAAGGAATACAACTATTACATTTTGAACCGGGAAACTCCCTGTGCCGTGGGCAGAAACTATGTCTGGCATGTTCACCGGCCATTGGATCTGGACGTGATGAACCAGTGCTGTGCCCTGATCTGCGGTTCCCAGGATTTCAAATCATTTGAAAATGCGGGATCTCCCAGACGGTCCACGGTCCGGACGGTGTTTCTGGCCCGGATGGACCGGCTGGATCCTGACCGGCGGGTGTTCAGAATCTGCGCCAGCGGATTTTTGAAAAACATGGTTCGGAACATGGTGGGGACTCTGGTGGATGCGGGTCTTGGGAAAGTGAATCCGTCCGGGTTCCAACACATCCTGTGGGCAAAAAACCGGTCCCGGGCCGGGGCCACGGCACCGGCCCGGGGATTGTTTCTCAAACAGGTGAACTATGAATGAATCACGCCGGACCCGTGGTCTGATCTTTTGAATGCGCCGCCCGAAGCCCTTGAATGTGCCGGTTGTAATGGGCGATGATATCCCGCCGGTAAATCAGGCCGATCAGTTCTCTGGGATTGGTTTCATTCACCACCGGTAATGCATCGATGTTTTTCTGCGTAAGTTTATGCAGCACCGCATTCAGGTCCTGGGCCGGGGTGGTGGTGATCAAATCGGAAATCATGATATCTTTCATCACCACCAGATCTTCGATATGAATGGTGAAAATCACCTCCCGGATGTCATTGGATGAAAAAATGCCGGTGAATTCACCGTTGGCGTTCAGCACCGGAAAATAATGCTGCTTGGTGATCTGGAAAAGGGTTTTGAATTCGGAAAATGACATGTTTTCACTGACACACTGGACTTTTTTGATCAGATGATCCAGGCTGCCCACCTTCATGGTCTGGAGAATATCCATCATGAATTCTCCGGCATGGGCCGGCGAATCCACCCGGGATTTGACCTGGTTTTGGAAGATGGTGAACCGCTGGGACAACAGATAACACAAGGAGCACACCAGCAGGCTGGGCAGCAGCAGATGATAGGAATTGGTCATCTCGCTGACAAAGATGATGGTGGAAATCGGTGTGTTGGAAACCGCCGTGAAAAAACCGGCCATCCCGACAATCACAAACGACCCCGGATGGGTGACAATGGAAGGGATCAGCTGATGAAAAATATTACCTACGGCCCCGCCCAGGGCTCCGCCGATGACCACGGAAGGGCCGAACACTCCGCCGCTGCCACCGGAACCGATGGAAAACGAGGTGGTGAAAATTTTGCCGATGGCCAGAGCGATCAACGTGGAAATGGCCACCTGGTTGAAAATGGCGTTCTGGGCCATGCCATAGCCGAATGCCAGGGTATAGGGCAGAAAAAAACCGATGATCCCGGTGCACAGGCCCCCGATGGCGGGTTTGATGTGATTGGGAACCTTGAGTGTTTTAAAAAATTCCACCATGCCGTAAAACACTTTGACATAGATATAACCGAACACCACCAGAACTCCGGCCAGTACAATATAAGGCCCCAGCTCCAGCGGGTTTTGAAACTTGAACCCCGGTGAATCGAACAAAGATCCCCATCCATACACGAGGCAGAAAATACAATAGGCCACCACCGAAGAAATACCGGCCGGAATGATGACTTCCGATTCAAAATCCGGATCCCGGTACAACACCTCGGCGGCAAACAGGGCCCCGGCCAGCGGGGCCCGGAATATACTGCCCACCCCGGCACCGATACCCGCGGCCATCATGATACGTCGTTCCCGTTCCGACAAATGGAGCCGGGTGGCCAGAAACGACCCGAACCCGGAACCGATCTGGGCAATGGGTCCTTCCCTGCCCCCGGATCCGCCGGTGGTCAGCGTGATGGTGGAAGCGATGGTCTTGATGAAGGGAATCCGGCTCCGGATTTTGCCGCCCTTGTTGTGGTATGCGTCAATGGCGGCATCCGTGCCGTGGCCTTCCGCTTCCGGAGCGAACGTGTATACCAGCCAGCCCGACACCAATCCTCCCAGGGCCGGCAGTATCAGCAGCATCCACCGGTTGAACGGGGTGTCGGTGGAAGGCAGGAGTGCATGCTCGCCGGCCGGAGCATCCGGCCGGTATCCGGCCATCATGTCCAGAAAATAATGCATGCCCAGGCCGCACAGATAATGGAAAATCACGGCACCCAGACCGGCGATCAGGCCGATGAGAAAAAAATTCAACAGCCACTTGAAGGCCACCTTGACGTCAAACGATCCCATGTTCCTTCAAATCCTTTTTTGCTTCAGTCAGCGCGCAGATCGTTGATGCCGCGCAGGACAATATCAAACAACGGTTTTACATCCATTTCTTCCAGGCAGGAAAACGCCACCCGGATATTGCGGTCGCCAATGGCGATCAGTCCGACCCCGTATCTGTCGAGCAGATGAAGCCGCAGCTGTTCCGCATTCACACCTTTGAGGCGGATGCACATGAAATACCCCGAATTGAAGGGATACACATCAAATCCGGACCGGTATGCCGGATCCGAAAGAACGGTTTTGATTCTGGCGGCCCGCTGTTTGAGCAGACTGAATTTTTCCTGTTTCTGCGGATGATATTCCGGATCGGCCATGGCTTTGAGCACAAGGGTCTGGCCCGGGTGGGACGCGTTGGAAATATTGCCGCGGATACAGCCGGCCGTCTTTTTTTCCAGGGCCTGGTTCAAGTGAGTCATCATTGCCGGGTCTGCAACCGCCATGCCGTAAGTGATGAATCCGATCCGGAACCCCCAGACATAATCTTCTTTGGTGGCACCGTCCAGCTTGATGGCGGCCAGTCGTTCGTGTTTGCCGGCCAGTTTGGCAAACAAAGATTCTTTGCTGGTCTCTTCATCGAAAAACAGTCCGAAATAGGCATCATCGCAGGCTGCCACCACATGGGTGCCGGATTGAGCGATCTTGAGCAGAATATCTGCCACCCGGTCGGCTTCCGATTTGCTCAGTGTGTATCCGGTGGGATTGTGGGGAAAATTGAGCACGGTGATGATTTTATCGTTCCGGGCGGCTTCGGCCGTTATCACGGATTCAAAATCATCGATGTCGAATTGTGTCAATGCATCATCAAAGGCCTTGTAATGAACGATTTTCGCCTGGTTGCGCACCGTGAAGGTCATGTTGTAGTTGCCCCACATCATGTCCGGCATCACGATCACATCGCCTTGGTTCACCCACATGTCCGAAAACACGGAGATCCCGTGGGTGATGCCCGAAGTGACCACGGGCAGACTGATGTCACCCCCGGCCAGGGACGGATTTTTTTCATACAGGGCTTTTTTCCATTGCTCCCGCAGCCCGGGCAGACCGAAGGACGGGGCATAAGGCAGATACTCGTCCGGTTCGATACCGGTAATATACCGGGTCACGGCAGGCAGGTTCAATACATGGCCGTTCTGTTTGGCAATACCGATGGTGGCGTTGATTTTATGGGCCTTGATTTTGGCTTCCGCACTCTGACTCAATATGCCTTTGGGAAAAAAAAGGGCCTTTCCCATATCGGACAGCATGTCCATGATATGGGGATTGGCTTGAGAAATGAGATCGTTCAGTTCTTTTGCAATCACGTTCATCAGCAGATTCCTCACAAAAAATCAAAAAAAAACTCTGCGGCTTTCTATTGAAGATGAAAAACCACAGAGTCTTGTGAAATGCGGTCAAAAAATAATTATCTTCTCTTGGAGGCCTTGATGGGATTGATTTTCTGTTTTTTGCTCTCTGTTGTGGTCTTCATATGTGTGGCCATGTTGCAGGAGCCGTTCTTCCATTTCAGGGACGGATCCGGTGCCGCTTTACAATACATTCCGGTGGGGTATTCAGACAATCTCTGGCACCCCATGCATTCCTCCACGACAGGCAGGCAGTTTCCCTCATTATAGCTGCAGCCGGCGGCTGTCATGAATACACAGTCTTCCCCTTCCCTAATCGTTGTACAAATCATGATACACGTTTCCTAAATCCTTGTGGGTTTACTTGATCAACGCCTGAAAAACGGCTGAATTGCCATGTCAACAAGACGTTTCAGGGCGGTTGGCTTCCTAAAGATGTTCCAAATGTCAGGTTGGTTAACCGCAATCAGATAGCATAAAAACCATTCCAATGTCAATCAAAGGCCGATCTTTTATGCATCATTTTTTTAAAAAATCTTTTTTTTATGGGAAAAACCGGATGAGTGGTGTATAAACCGGATCATAAACAACCATGAACCCAAGATTTTTTTACAATGATTATTTCCAAAGCCATTGACGTATTGAAAATAGAAGCCCAAGGCATTCTGGCCCTGGCGGAAAAACTGGATCAGGCCTTTGAAACCCTTGTTCAGGAGATCTGTGATTCACCGGGACGGGTGATTGTTTCCGGGATTGGAAAATCCGGATTGATCGGCCGAAAAATTGCCGCCACCCTGAGCAGCACCGGCACCAACGCCATGTTTCTGCACCCGGTGGAAGCCGTGCATGGAGATCTGGGCATGGTGAGCCCCCATGATGTGTTCATCGCCATTTCCAACAGCGGGGAAACCAGCGAACTCAACCGGCTGTTGCCCGTGATCCGGGGTATCGGATGCCGCCTGGCCGGGTTTACCGGCAATCCGACATCCACCATGGCCCGCTATTGTGACCTGGTCATTGACACAGGCGTTGAAAAAGAGGCCTGTCCTTTCAACATGACCCCAACCGCCTCCACCACGGCCCAGCTGGCCATGGGAGACGCCCTGGCCGTGGTATTGATCGAAAAAAAGAAGTTCAGGAAAACCGATTTCATGCGGTCTCATCCCGGCGGGGCTCTGGGGCAGCGCCTGGCCAGCCGGGTCGGTGAAATCATGCTTGCGGCGGACCGGGCCCCATGCGCATCTGTGGAAGACACCATGTCGACGGCCCTTGACACCATGGACCGGTACAGCCTGGGGGCGGTCCTGATACTCGACCGGAACCGACAGTTGAAAGGCATCATTACCGATGGAGATATCCGCCACACCATCGCTCAGGGAATGACGGACTTTCACCGGTTGCCGGCAGTGGATATGATGACTCACAATCCCCGATGTTCCAAGATGGACGCTTATCTGTACGATGCCTTGAACCTGATGGAAAAACATGAGATCACGGTGTTGCCCATCGTTGATTGTGACAACCGGCTGGAAGGCATTTTGCATCTGCATGATATTCTTGGCAAAGGATCTTTCAAGTTCAACGGAGGCAGTCGATGATACCCCATGATTTGTGCACGGATATTCCGGTGCTCGGAAAGGCCAATATTGTTTCTCCCATCAAGCGGGTGGCCCGGTCGACCCAGCGGCGGCACTCCTTTATTTCAGATGATTCCCGGATCATTGTGGATGTTCAGACGGAATATATCCAGGATGCAGTGGATACCTGTCAGGCGTTGCTCAGTTTTGAACAGGCCGGCCCCAGGGAAAAAATCTATTTCGATCCCAGCAAGTTGAAATGCGCCATCGTGACCTGCGGCGGGTTGTGTCCGGGCCTCAATGACATCATTCGGGCCGTGGTGCTGGAACTGTATCATATTTATCAAGTCAAGACCATTTATGGCATCCGCCACGGGCTTCAGGGATTCATTCCGGAATACGGCCATGACATTCTGGACCTGACTCCGGATACCGTGGCCGGTATTCAGGATATGGGCGGCACCATTCTGGGATCCTCCCGGGGCAGCCAGGATATCGGTGTGGTGGTGGACTGTCTGGAACGGATGAGCGTGGGCATTCTGTTCATGGTCGGCGGAGACGGCACCCTGATGGCATCCAAGAAGATTGCCGACGAGATTGATAAAAGACATTTAAAGATCTCGGTGGTGGGAATTCCCAAAACCATCGACAATGATATTTTTCTGGTATCCCGGTCGTTTGGATTCGATTCTGCCGTGGATGTGGCCACCCTGGCCATCAAAGGGGCCCATAATGAAGCAGAGGCCTATCCCCACGGCATTGGTCTGATCAAACTCATGGGCCGCCACTCGGGATTTCTGGCGGCCACGGCGGCCCTGGCCCAGCAGGATGGCAATTTTGTGCTGATCCCGGAGGTGGATATCGATCTATATGGGGATAACGGGTTTCTTCAAGCACTGGAAAACCGGGTCAACACCCGGAACCATGCCGTGGTGATCGTGGCGGAAGGCGCTGGACAGAATTTTTTCGAAAACAAGGAAAAAAAATACGATCCCTCCGGCAACATCGTGCTCCAGGATATCGGCCTGTTTCTCAAAGATAAAATCACGGAATGGTTCAAGGAAAAAAATCTGGATGTGTCCTTGAAATACATCGACCCCGCCTATATCATCCGCAGCCTGCCGGCCAACGCCAATGACAGTGTGTTCTGCGGACTGCTGGGAAGAGATGCGGTCCATGCGGGAATGGCCGGAAAAACCAAGCTGCTCATCAGTTACTGGAACAACCATTACGTGCACGTGCCCATGGAAGCTTCCGCCGGGCGGCAGAAACGGCTGGATCCCAATGGCCGGTTGTGGCAGTCGGTACTGGAGGCGACCGGTCAGGATGTGTATTTCGGCGGATAGGTCACAGCCGGATCACCGGTCGAGCTCCACAAACCGGTTGTTTTTGATGGTGATCAAAAACAATTCTTTGCGGGCGGCCCCGGTGTTGTCGAAAAGGGTTCTGCCCGTGGCACCTTCAAAAATGATTTCTTCCAGAAGCGCTTCTTTCAGATGCTTTCGGGAATCCACGGAAGTTTCCATGACCGTTGACAGCAGGATCTGTACAGTATCATAAAAAATGGCTTCCAGAAACCCGGGGGATTCTCCATACAGATTCAAGAACGCCTTGTTGAACCGAACCGTGGCGGGTTTGCGGCTGTGTTTGAAATACCCTTCCGTGATGAATGTGTTCCGGTTGTACCCTTTGGTCTGATCCAGCAGGCTATGGTGATGCCAGAGGTTGGTTCCCAGCAGCACGATGTCCCGGATATCGTTGAACGCCAGTTGAGGAAGGATCATATTGATCCGGGAGGCCGCATCCGGAATGAACAACGCCTCGAAATCAAAGGTGATCCGATCGGAATCATCACTGTCGGAGGATTCCAGCGGGTGATCGACCTGCCTGGTGAATTTGCCGATCACGTCGGTGATATCGGTGCGGCTGCCGTCATACGCCTGCATTGCCACCAGCTTGGCACCATAATCGGTCACCGCTTCTGAAAACAATTGCATGTGCCGCCGGCCATACGGTTCATCCGGATACAGGATCGCCACCTTTTCCAGACCCAGGGTTCTGACGACAAATGCGGCCAGGGTCTGTACCTGCATCCGGGGTGTGATAAAATTGGAAAACAGATACTCCCCGGACAAGGCAAAGTCTTCTTTCTGGGTCAAAGCGATCAAAGGGATTTTCAATTCCTGGGCACGGGCTCCGGCCGCATCCACCGTCAGCAGGGGACCGACAATCCCCGCCACCCGGGCCTGGTCCAGCTCATCCACGCACGCGGCGGCAATATCCGGATCTCCCTGAGTGTCCTTGATGATAACATTGAACTTGCGGTTGTGGACAGCGGCGAGCTCCTGGATGGCCAGTTGAATGCCTTTCAGAGCTTTGTCGCCGTATACCGCGTATTTCCCGGACAGCGGCAGCAGACAGCCAATGGTATCTTTTTGAAACAACGTCTGCTCGATCATTGTCATCAGGGCCTGCGCATCCGGCACCCGGGGATGATCCGGCCAGAGAACGGTAAACTGTGTCAGCACGGATAACGCCTCTGTATACGCGGTTTCCTGGGCAAGGTTGACCCCCAGCCAGTATTGCAGCAACGCTTCAGGCACTGCCAGGCCGGGTGTTTCCAGAAAAATCTGGATCACGCCGGAAGGCGCTTTGGCCAGCAATGGGTCCACCTTGTCCATGATCCGCTGCTTCTGCGGGGAAGCCGGATCCAGGATCAGGGCCTGATTATACAAATTGAATGCATCCGTCAAAGCACCGGATTTCATGAACGCGGCAGCGTCGGATTCCAGTTCTTTCACCCGGGCGGCAACCCGCTCGGCCGGGTCCGGCGAAGAGGTTTCAATTACAGGCGGGTCTTGATCGGGGGGGTGAACCGGTCTGGGAGCACATCCCCACATGGCGCACAACAAAATGACGGCTGAAATGCCGGCCAGAGACGGAAGGATCGGAAAACGTCGAGGTGTCATATACAGTTCTTTATAATAATGTCAAAATGGGTGTCACGGTAGTGACTATAGGCAAATTTCAGGAAGATGTCAAAAATTCTTTGACCTGCGCAGCCGCATGATCCGTTTGAGAGGGGGTAACCCAGACAATCCCCGGCTCTTTTCTGAACCAGGTGAACTGCCGTTTGGCATACCGCCGGGTATCCCGTTTCAAAAGCGATACCGCCGTGTCCAGATCCAGGTCCTGGTCGAGGACCTGTCCCATGTGGCGGTATCCAATGGACTGCATGGATTTCAGGTTCAGGGGATATCCTTTATTTACCAGATTTTGAACTTCGGATAAAAGGCCCTGGGCCATCATCATATCCACCCGCTGATCGATGCGGTCGTACAGGTCCTGGCGGTCCATATACAGCCCCAGCGTCAGGCTGCGGTACCGGGGGCGGGTGAACGGCTGCTGGGTCTGTTTCCGGGAAATGGGGGTCCCCGTGTTGAGAAACACTTCCAGCGCACGGATGATACGGAATCCATCATGGGGATGGATCCGCTGTGCGGCAAAAGGATCACATGATGCCAGCCGCCCGTGCAGATAAGGGCTTCCTTTTTTTTCAAGGGTTTCGGTCAGTTCGGCCAAGGTGGCCGGACACACGGGTTGAGAACGGAACAGGCCGTATAACAGGGACCGGATATACAGACCGGTGCCCCCGGCCACAATGGGAATCCGGTTGTTTTGCCCAATGGCATCGATGGCCCGGTCGGCCAGTTGCGCATACTGTCCGGCATCGAAATCCTGAGCCGGATCCAGAAAATCCACCAGATGATGACGTGCCTGGGCCCGTTCCGATGCATCGGGTTTGGCAGTACCGATATCCATATACTTGTAGATCTGCATGGAATCGGCCCCGATGATTTCACCATTGAAAGCCTTTGCCAGGAAAATGGCAAAACCGGTTTTTCCAATGCCCGTGGGACCGCATATCGTAATGATTTTTTTCATGGATCATTTGTGTACAAGGGTTTTGTTCGATAATGGTTGACATTGTTTGACAGATGGTTTTATAACATACTTTTTTGATTAACAGCAATTAATATTAAGGAAAATTTTCAAGACATTTATAAGACAGTCATTTACGTCTGCGGGCTGTTTTGGCTGATATCGTTTTAAGAACTAAACAGGAGAGACAAAGAATGGAATCAAAAAAAACCGGATCAGTGGTGGTGATCGGCGGCGGTATATCCGGCATGCTCTCGGCACTGGATCTTGCGAACTCCGGATTTTATGTCTATCTGGTGGAAAAAGGCCCGTCCATCGGCGGTGTCATGGCCCAGCTGGACAAGACTTTTCCAACCAATGACTGTGCCATGTGAATTATCTCACCCACACTGGTCGAGGTCGGCCGGCATTTAAACATTGAGTTGTTAACCCTTTCCGAAGTTCAGAACATCACCGGTGAAAAAGGCGATTTCCAGGTGGAAATCCTCAAGAAACCCCGGTATGTCAGAGAAGACCGCTGTATTGCCTGCGGGGCCTGTACGGAAAAGTGCCCGGGCAAATTCGATGACGGATACAATGCGGACCTGATAACCCGAACCGCCATTTATGTGGAATATCCCCAGGCAGTGCCGTTGAAATACGCCATCAATCCGGACGTCTGTTTGAAATTGACCAAGGACAAATGCGGTACGTGTCAAGAGGTGTGTCCGGCAGATGCCATCGATTACACCATGACCGAAGAAACGGTCACCATCGATGCCGGGTCCATTATTCTGGCTCCCGGGTACAAACCGTTCGATCCGTCCCGGTTTGACAATTATCAATATGCCCAATTCGCCAATGTGGTGACATCCATGGAGTTTGAGCGGATTTTGTCGGCCACCGGTCCGACCATGGGGCATGTGACCACGTTTCCGAAACTGCCTGTCAAACCCAAGAAGAAAAAAGACAAACTGCTGGCGGAAAAACGCAAGGATCCCAAAAAGATCGCCTGGTTTCAATGCGTGGGCTCCAGGGATGTCAACAAATGCGACAACCCCTATTGTTCCTCGGTCTGCTGCATGTACGCAGTCAAGGAAGCCATCATTGCCAAGGAACATGCGGGCAGTGATCTGGACTGCTCCATCTTTTTCATGGACATGAGAACGCCGGGCAAGGAATTTGAAAAGTACTACCAGGAAGCCAAAGATCGTCATGGCATCCATTTTATCCGGTCCCGGGTGCACTCGGTGACCGAAGATGCGGACACCGGGGACCTGCATATCCAGTATGTGGATGAAATGGGACAGATTGTCAAAGATACCTATGACATGATCATTTTGTCCGTGGGCCTGGAGATCACCAGGGAAACCCGTGCGTTTGCCGAAAAATTCAACATCGATCTCACGGAATCCGGGTTTGCCAAAACTGGCTCCTTTGAACCGGTGACCACTTCCAGGGACGGGATCTATGTGTCCGGGGTATTCAACAATCCCAAGGATATCCCCGAATCGGTCCTGGATGCATCGGCTGCCGCGTCGGCTGCCGGTGATTCCCTGGCTGACGTCAGAAACACCCTGACCCGAGAGTTTCCGGTGGTGGAAGAAACCAATGTGGTGGGAGACCGGCCCAGCATCGGTGTGTTCATCTGTGACTGCGGTTCCAATATTGCGGGGGTGGTGGACTGCCCCGGTGTCACTGAATACGCGGCCACCCTGCCCTATGTCACCGTGGCCGAAGAAACCACGTATGCGTGCAGCCAGGATGCCCAGGACAAGATGGTGGAAATCATCCGGGAAAAAGGATTGAACCGCATCGTGGTGGCGGCCTGTACCCCGAAAACCCATGAGCCGCTGTTCCAGGAAACCCTGAAGAGCGCAGGGCTGAACAAATACCTGTTCGAGATGACCAACATCCGGAACCATAACTCCTGGGTTCATAAAAACAACCCGGACATTGCCACGGAAAAAGCCAAGGACCTGGTACGCATGGCGGTTGCCAAAGCCGGCCTGGCCCAGCCCCTGAAAGAGGAAAAAATCCAGGTCAATGCATCGGTCATGGTGGTGGGCGGCGGCCTGGCCGGCCTGACCGCCGCCAGAAGCCTGGCGTTTCAAGGGTATGAAACCCATATCATCGAGAAAAAAGACAGGCTGGGCGGTGAGGCCCTCAAATTGTGGAAAACCGCCCAGGGCGAGGATGTGCAGCATCATCTGTCCGCCCTGATCGACGATATCCAGACCAACGAAAACATCGTTGTACATACAAACACCACCCTGGAAGGGGTGGACGGGTTTGTGGGGAATTTCACCTCGAAACTGAACACCGATGGAAAAACCACGGAACTGGAACACGGGATTGCGGTCCTGGCCACGGGTGCCAAGGCCCTGGAACCCACGGAATACAGTTTCGGTCAGGATGACCGTATTATCCGGACCCTGGATCTGGACAAAATGTTCAGGGAAAACGATCCGAAACTGGATGCGGTCAAGTCGGCCGTGTTCATCCAGTGCGTGGGGTCCAGAGAACCGGAACGGCCGTATTGTTCCAGGGTGTGCTGTACCCATTCCGTGGACAACGCCATTGCACTCAAGGAAAAGAACCCTGAGATGGACGTGTTTATCCTTTATCGGGATATCCGGACGTATGGAGAACGGGAACTGCTGTATAAAAAGGCCAGGGAAAAAGGGGTGATTTTCATCCGGTATGATGTCACGGACAAACCCGAGGTAACAGTGGAAAAAGACTATGTGGCCGTGACCCTCAAAGACCATGTACTCAATCAGCCCATCACCATCCATGCGGATCTGCTGACCCTGGCCGCTGCCCTGGTACCCAGAAAAGATGAACGCCTGGCCAATTTCTTCAAGGTGCCCCTGAATGACGAAGGGTTTTTCGTTGAAAAACACGCCAAACTGGGACCGGCGGAATTTGCCACGGACGGGGTGTTTGTGGCGGGTTCCGGCCATTATCCCAAACCGGTGAACGAAGCCATCACCCAGGGACGGGCCGCAGCATCCCGTGCCCTGACCCTGCTGGCCAAAAAAGACAGCCTGTTCACCTCCGGCACCATCGCCAGTGTGGATGTTGAAAAATGTTCCGCCTGCGGTGTGTGTGTGTCCATCTGTCCCTACAATGCCCCGTCATTTATGACCGAAGGCCGGTTTGAAGGCAAAGCCGATATCAATGCCGTACTGTGCAAAGGCTGCGGCCTGTGTGTGGCATCCTGCCGTTCCGGTGCCATCCATCTGCGGGGATTTGATACCAACCAGATTTTTTCACAGATTTTTGCCCTGGGTGAAACCGCTTAAAGGAGAAACAATCACATGACCGAAAAAAATATTAACATCGTCAGTTTTCTGTGCAACTGGTGCTCCTATGGGGCAGCAGATCTGGCAGGAGTGAGCCGGATGGAGTACCCGGCCGATATCCGGGTGATCCGGATCCCCTGCTCCGGCCGCATGAGCCCGAAATTCATTTTGTCCGCACTCCGGGAAGGCGCGGATGCCGTGTGGGTATCCGGGTGACATCCGGGTGAATGTCATTACCTGGATGGTAATTATTATGCACGGCGCAAATTTGCCATGATGGGCAACCTGCTGGAACATATGGGGATCGATCGGGACCGGGTCCATTTTTCCTGGATCTCTTCGGCCGAGGCCACCAAGTTCGTGGATGTGGTCAAAGAAATTTCCGAGAAGGTCAGAGCCCTGGGGCCCAACAAAAAATTTGTCAAAGATTACAATAAATAAAGGTGTGAACTATGGATACCTGTATTGAAAAAATAAGGGCCATTGGTGCGGACCTGCTGGCCAGGGGCACGGTGGAAAAAGTGATCGGGTTTGCCGGCGGCTCCATTCCCATGGCCGCCCGGCCCGTGGCTGTAACCTCTGATAAAGATGTGGGCAAACTGGTTTTCAACTCGGTATGCGGTCTCAATCTGGCCAATTATGTCTCGAAAAACAGCTTGTCAAAAAAAGAGGGAAAAATCGCTGTGGTGGCCAAAGGCTGTGATGCCAGAAACCTGGTCACCCATATCGTGGAAAATCAGATTTCCCGGGAACAGATCTATATCATCGGGGTGCCCTGCACCGGCATGGTGGACAAACGAAAGATTGCGGCTTTGTTTGAAGATGAAATCACGGGATTTGAAGAAGACGGCGATACGTTGACCATCACATCCGCTTCAAAGACGGAAACGGTGAAAAAAGCGGATGTACTGCGGCACAACTGCCGGGTATGCACCCATCGGAATCCGCCGGTCTATGATGTGATGGCCGGGGACCCCGTGGAAGAACAGACCCTGGATCAGCCCTATGCGGACGTGGACCGGATCGCTGCCATGGATCCGGATGCCCGGTGGGCCTATTTCGAAAAACTCACGGAAAACTGCATCCGGTGCTATGCCTGTCGGAATGCCTGTCCTTTGTGCTACTGCCCCACCTGTTTTGTGGACGAATCCGGTCCCCAGTGGGTGGGGAAAGGCCAGAACGAAACTGATGTCGCCACATTTCATTTCCTGCGGGCCTTTCACTGTGCCGGCCGGTGCACCGATTGCGGGGCGTGTGTGGAAGCCTGCCCCATGGGGATCAATGTCCGGGATTTCACACGCAAGCTGAACAAGGATGCGTTGGAACTGTTTGGATGGGAAGCCGGCCTGGATCTGGAGAAACGGCCGCCGCTGGATGTTTACAGCCCGAATGATCCCAATGATTTTATCAAGTAAACAAGAAGGGTATGTATATGAATTTCATTACAATTGATAAAAAAGACTGGACCCCGGGGATAGATCGATCCAGAAGCACCTTTCGGATCTATGGTCCTGTTCAGGATGAAAACGGCTGCCAGATCAAGCCCCTGGAGCCGGATACGCATCCGGAAATGGATGCCGCCGTCACGGTGATGTCACCCAAATCCGTGCTGTTTCCCCAGACGGAAAAAATACTGACCGCCACCCTGGATGACTCACAGGCGGACCATCATGTCATGAAGCCCGTGGAAACCGATGATATGCCCCGGGTGGTGCTGGGGATCCGGCCCTATGATGCCAAAGCCGTGCAGCTGGTGAAACTCAATTTCGACAATCCGGATTATCAGGATCCCTACTGGTGTGCGGCCTATGCAGCCACCACCTTTGTGGGGCTGGGTGTGACCCGTCCCGGACCGTGTGATTTTTCAACCGCCGCCGGATGCGGCCCGTTCAGTGAAGACGGGCTGGATGTGCTGATGGCGGATATGGATGACAGATATCTGGCCAAGATATTGACCGAAAAAGGGGAAAAATGGGCCGGGGCCTGTGGATTTGATACAACAGCGGATGCCAAGGAAAGCCAGGCCCTGTTCGATATCCTGAGAAAAGAAGCGGAAAACCAGATTCAGACCGACGTGGCCACAGACCAGCTGGCAAAAAAGAACCTTTTGGAGTTGTATGACGCCCCGTTCTGGGATGAGGTGGCTTTTTCCTGCATCAACTGCGGGACCTGTACGTTTGTGTGTCCCACCTGCTGGTGTTTCGACATTCAGGATGAAACCCGGAACAATACGGCGGTGCGGTTTCGTAACTGGGACTCCTGCATGTCCCCGTTGTTCACCCATCACGCATCCGGCCATAATCCGAGAGGCACCCGTGTCCATCGGGTCAGACAGCGGTTCATGCATAAACTCAAATATTTTCTGGACAAATACGACCAGGGAATCATGTGCGTGGGATGCGGCCGGTGTGTGGCTTCCTGTCCGGTGAATATCGATATCCGGGAGGTATGCAACCGGATGAATGATTATGAGACAACCAAATAGCGAACATCAAGGAGAACTCACATGGAAAACCCCTATATGCCGTATCCGGTTCGCATTGATGATATTGAAGTGGCAACGGAAGACAAATCCCTGAAAACCTTTACCTTTGTTTTTGTAAACCCGGAAGATGAAGAAAAATTTGCCTACAAAGCCGGGCAGTTTGCCGAACTGTCCATTCCCGGTGTCGGCGAGATTCCCATCGGTATCGCTTCATCTCCGGTGGAAAAGGGATTTGTCAAATTCACGGTATTTCGGACCGGCGTGGTCACCACCCATCTTCACAACATGAAGAAAGGGGATATCATGGGCATCAGAGGGCCTTTGGGCAACTGGTACCCCTGGGACAAACTGGAAAACAAGAATGTGGTCATCATCGGCGGTGGATTCGCGTTTACAACCTTGCGGTCCTCCATTGTCTATATGCTGGATCCGGCCAACCGGAAAAAATTCAACAACATCGACGTGGTCTATGGGGCCCGGTCCCCCGGAATGCTGTTATACCGGGAGGAACTGTTCGACTGGGAAAAGCGGGATGATATCAACATGCATATCACCGTGGACGGCACCGATGATCCCGACTGGAAATATCATACCGGGTTTGTGCCCCAGGTGGTGGAGGATAACGCACCGGTTGCGGATGAAGACACGTTTGCCATTGTGTGCGGCCCGCCCATCATGATCAAATTCACCCAGCCGGCGTTGACCAAACTGGGATATCAGCCTCACCAGATTATCATGTCTCTGGAAAACCGGATGAAGTGCGGGATCGGTATGTGCGGACGGTGCAATATCGGCAGGGAACTGGTGTGTAAAGACGGGCCGGTATTCACCCTGGAAGAGATCAACCAGACCCCGAAAGAATATTGAAAATCCAACGGATCTGGCCGGTTATTTTTTTATGATTCAATCATGATTCTTTGTTGACAAGCACAGGTCGCTGAGATATGTTTAGTTTTCAATTATCGAGGCTGACCTTTAGAAGCCAAGACAGTACATGTCTTAACCTGATAGCAATATAACAATTTACAGGAGGAAAGTTTACATGGCAACAGTTGATTTTAACGGGAAAACATTTGAAGTAGATGAGGATGGATTCCTTCTTGACTACAATTCCTATTCGGAAGAATGGGTGGATTATGTAAAAACCCAGGAAGGAATTGAGGAAATGACGGATGAGCACTGGCAGCTGGTCAAAGTGCTTCAGGACTATTATGAGAAAAACGGAATCGCTCCCATGGTTCGGGTTCTTTCCAAACTCACCAAGTTCAAGCTCAAACACATTTATGAGCTGTTTCCCTCCGGACCCGGCAAAGGAGCCTGTAAAATGGCCGGCCTGCCCAAACCAACCGGTTGTGTATAGGTCAACAACCACTGGTTGATTTGAACTGATTTCAAGGCCCTGTTTACACAACAGGGCCTTTGTTGTTTATCGACCGATTTTTCTTTTGACTTACACCATACCCCCCCCAGGATTGATGCATGAATACCATCGGCGAGACAGACAGAGCCATCCTCAACACGATACAGCTGGATTTTCCCATCGATGCCCGTCCCTTTCGGGTGCTGGCGGACCAACTGGATCTTTCCGAGGAAGAACTCATTGCGCGTATTCAGGCCATGAAAGATTCGCTGGTGATCCGGCGTATCGGCGGGAACTTTGGTCCGGACCGGCTGGGATATTATTCCACCCTTTGCACGGCAAACGTGCCGGAAGAAACAATCGATCGGTTCACCCGGACTGTCAATGCGTATGCCGGTGTCACTCACAATTACATGCGGGACCATGAGTTCAATATCTGGTTCACATTCATCGCCCCTTCCCGGGAGCAGATTGCCGATTCCCTGGAAGAGATCTCCCGGCAGACCGGGGTTTCACCCATATTGAATCTGCCCGCAACCCGGGTTTTCAAAATTTCCGCCAATTTCAAGTTATGAAACCGGTGACCCTGTGTCTGGCCATCGTCACCTGCTTGTGCAACCGGTTTACAGACAATCTGACCACCTGTCTCGATATCATTTCGACGGCCGCCCGCAAAGGGTCGGATCTGGTGATATTTCCGGAAATGACCCTTACCGGGTACGGCACGGATCATCTGTTTTCCGAACGTATTTTCCCCATCGATTCCGGTTTGATCCGAACATTCGCCCGGCTGTCTGATCAATTGAACATAGCGATTCTGGTCGGTCTGGCCGAAAAGGTGAATGAGCGGATGTTTGGATCTCATCTGGTATTCACCCCCCATACCCCATACGGCACATATCAGAAACTGCATATTGCGCCCAATGAACAGGGTCTTTTCACGCCGGGGACCCGAATTCCATTGTTCGAGCATGCCCGGATCCGATTCGGGATCCAGCTTTGTTATGATGCCCATTTTCCGGAACTGTCCACAGCCATGGCCTTACAGGGGGCGGATCTCATTGTTTTGCCCCATGCGTCTCCCCGGGGGACGAAACAAGACAAGTTCAGTTCCTGGATGCGGCACCTGCCGGCCCGGGCATTTGACAACGGGGTGTTTGTCGCGGCCGTGAACCAGACCGGGGATAATGGGGCGGGACTGACATTTCCGGGCCTGTCCGTGGTGATCGGACCGGACGGCAAACTGATTTCCCGGAGGTTGTCCAGTAAAAATCATCTGCATTTTGTCACACTGGATCCAAAACAGCTTGCGCATGTCCGGTCTCACCGCATGCGGTATTTTCTGCCTCACCGGCGCAGGGACCTGTTTCCGGTTACGCCTATTGATTGACCTGCATGCGCCGATTCTGGATATAGGCATCCCGGATCGCCACATATGGATCCAGTGCGGCTTTTTTCAGGCGTTCATAGTCTCCGATACGAAACGAGGTCCGGTTGACGATGTCCAGGACATCGAGTCCCAGTTCCAGTTCCCAGGAACCGACATGGTCGATTGGATCGAACACGAAATAATCACCTGCCCGGCCGATTGCATCCCGAAGCGAGGACGGTCCCAACACCGGTAACACCAGGTAAAACCCCTCTTTGATGCCGTAAGTTCCCAGGGTCTGCCCCAGATCTTCTTTTTGGGTGTGCATGTCCAGATATTTCTGCGCCACCTGGTTGAACCCCAGAATCCCGGCAGTGGAGTTGACCAGAAAAATACCGAATTCATCCGAGGCCTGTTCCAGCTTCCACTGCAGCAGATTGTTTACAAACCGGACCGGAAACATCAGATTATGGAAAAAGTTGCGGATTCCTTTTCGGGCCGGTGTGGGCATCACGGTCTTATAACCGGTGGCAATGGGTTTGAGCACATAAAAGTACACGTTGTCGTTCACCACATACATGGCGTAGTTGAAATAATAGAACGGATCCGCCACAGGGTCGATGGCATTGTCGGCCGAGCTTTCTTCAAAGAAATCCTCTTCAAAAAAATCATCGGATGAGGATGGATCGGTGTCTTGTTCTGATTGTTGCACGGTGTCTTGCTTCTGGGCAGAAGAGGACTGGGACCATGCCGGTGATCCCAGACCGGTGATGACACAGAGTACCAAAATGAGCATCCAAACATGTGTGTATTTCATTTTTTATCCGGGCTCCTCGATGCGTTGCGTGTTACAATTCTTTTTCATTTCAGGAGGATTCATTGTTGAAAATAAATTTCTTGATCAATGATTCAATATCCAGGGCTGATTCCGTATATTGGATTTCATCTCCCTCCGACAGCATGAAATCGGATCCGCCCGGCAGGATTTCAATGAATTTTTCACCGATGACGCCGGCGGTTCTGATGGAAGCGATGCTGTCTTCCGAGACTTCAATATAACTGTCAATTTCCATTGTTACTTTTGCCACCAGATGTTTTGTGTCAATCGTGATGCCAGAAACATTACCGACCCGAACCCCTGCCAGGTCCACAGACGCTCCTTTTTTCAGGCCGGATACCGATGAAAAATACCCATGTATGGCATACCGGTCCTTAAAAAAAAGAGACATTTCTCCCACAACCAGAAACAGATATCCCGTGCAGATCAAAGTGACAATGACAAACACACCCACATAAAAATCACGTTTTCGATCGGTCATACACTTCCCTTCCCCTGATAAAGGCACGAACTTTTTCATTTTCACATGCCATGATTTCCTGTCTGGTTCCTTTGAAAACGATTTCTCCCTCATCTAAAAACGCGATCTGCTGGGCCAGATCGAAAATATCCGGAATATCATGGCTGACAATCACCGCAGTAAACCCGAGTTGTTTCTGAAACTCCTTGATCATCTGATGCACGTCATTTTTGCGCAACGGATCCAGACCGGTGGTGGGTTCGTCAAATAAAATCACTTCCGGATCCGTCACCAGGGCCCGGGCCAGGGCCACCCGTTTGCGCATGCCCCCGGACAGCTCGGACGGATATGTATGGTCGATTCCCTCGATACTCAACTGGGTCATCCGGTCATGGACTTTTTCTCTGATTTGCGTATCCGTCATCCGGGTGGTTTCTGTCAGCGGCAACGCAATGTTATCGAATGCCGTCAGAAAATCAAACAACGCATTGTCCTGGAACATATAGCTCATGGATTTTTTAAGCTGTTTTGCCTGTTTTCGGGGAAGCCGGTTCAAAGGTTTTCCCGAAAACAGCACTTCGCCCGCGTCTTCCTGGATCAGGCCGATGACATGTTTGAGCAGAACCGATTTTCCGGTACCGCTTTTGCCGATCACAACCGTCACGGTTCCCTTGTCTATGGTCAGGTTGACGTCTTTGAGGACGTCCAGGGTCCCGAACCGTTTTCCGACATGTTTGAATTCAATAAAAGGTTGGGTCATTGGCTTATACCAGAAAAGAGGTGATCACATAATCCCAGATCAGGATCCAGATGCACGATTGCACCACGGCACGGGTGGTGGCCAAAGAGACCCCTTTGGCTCCGGTTTGCCCCTGGTTGTTCATATGGGCGTAATATCCCCGGTAACAGCAGATGGTGGTCACCACCAGGGCAAATACCACCGATTTGATGAATCCGCCCCAGATGTCCATGACGCTGATGCTCTGGATCACCTTGTCCATGTAGACGGTCGGATTGATTCCCATTAACAGGGAACCGGACAGAAATCCACCGAATATGCCCACCACATCAAAAAATGCCGTCAGCAAAGGAAAACTGATCAGTGCGGCCACCATCCTCGGGGTGAAAACAAACCGGACTGGATGGATCTGCATGGTAACCAGTGCATCGATCTGTTCGGACATGCGCATGACACCGATTTCAGCGGCCATGGCAGATCCGGCCCGGGCCGTGATCATTATGGCGGTGAGAACCGGCCCCAGTTCCCGGATCAGACTCAATGCCACAGCCGATCCCAAAGCCGCTTCCGACCCGAAGCCCACCAGCGAGTAATACCCCTGGAGCCCTAACACCATACCGGTAAACAGGCTGGTCAACAGGATCACAAACAAAGATTTGGCTCCGATGAACCAGATCTGATCCAGAATTTTTCCCATCTGAAACGGATATACCGGGATCTGGCGGATACCGGCAAGAAAAAACCGGGTCAGACGGCCCGTGGCTTCGAAATGTCTGGAAAACACAGTGCCAATGGTCTGTATCAATCGCATGATCATAATCGTAAGACTTATACCCGAATCAACCGCAAAAAACAAGCAATTGAAAAAAGAGAAATATTGGATTGACACAAAAACCAAAAAACAATACCTATAAGGGTCAAACGAAAATACCATACAGTCGGAACCATTTTTTACCCTAAGAAAAAAATATTATGAATGATACCATTGCGGGAATCGATGTCGGATCTGTCTCTGTCAGTATAGCGGTGATTGACGGAAACAAAACGCTTCTTCATAAAGCCAGTGCCTCTCACCAGGGGGATGTCAAGGCATGCCTCACCGAGTTGCTGTCCCATGAGGTGATGCAGTCGGTGACCCGTGTGGCGGTCACGGATGCCACGCCGGGATTTGTTTTCAGCCATGACCGGTATGATGACCAGGTGGCGTTGATTCGGGCCGCCAAGTTCCTTTATGACCGCTCTTTTGATGCGTTGCTTCATGTGGGCGGTGAGAAATTTTCCTTGAGCCTGTTTGACGCTGCCGGGAACTATACCGGGGCTAGGCACAACACCTCCTGTGCAGCGGGCACCGGCAGTTTTCTGGACCAGCAGGCCCGGCGCCTGAACCTGCAGGGCTCCCATGAAATCAGTGAATATGCCATGAACAACCGGCAGTCCCGGCCCGACATCGCCACCCGGTGTGCCGTGTTTGCCAAAACCGATTTGATTCATGCCCAGCAGGAAGGGTATAATATTGAACAGATCTGTGACGGGCTCTGCCACGGACTGGCCAAAAACATCGCCAACACCCTGTTCAAAGGAAAAATCTGTACCGGTACCATCATTTTTTGCGGCGGGGTATCCCGGAACCGCTCGGTGACAAGATATCTGGAATCGTTGCTGGACCTGACACTGACCATCGATGACTGTGCGCAGGTCTACGGGGCTTTGGGAGCGGCCCTGTGTCTTTCGGATGAGATCCGAAACCCGATACCGGTTCCTGAAACGTTTGCCTCTCCCCGGGCGTTTTTCACCGATACCGTTAAAAAAGACGACTACCGGTATCCCCCGTTATCCCTGAATTTGTCAAATTATCCGGATTTTTCCTGTCATGAGACCTATCTGGCGGACCCGGTGGAAGTGGAAATTTATACGGACCCTTCTCAAATGGATCTGTCTGCCTGTTTTCTGGGTCTGGATGTGGGATCCACCAGCACCAAGAGCATTCTGATCACCAAAGACCGGGTGCCCGTGATCGGGTGTTATACCAAAACCGCGTCCCGGCCGGTTCAGGCCGTGCAGACGATTTTCAAGGTCATGGAAAACTGGATCACCCGGAACCGGCTGGATGTGACCATCGCCGGATGCGGCACCACCGGGTCCGGCCGCCGGATCAGCAGCCGGGTGATCGGTGCGGATATCGAACCCGATGAGATCACGGCCCATGCCACGGCGGCCGTGAACCTGAACCCGGATGTGGACACCATCATTGAAATCGGTGGTCAGGATGCCAAGTTCACCCTGCTCAAGCACGGCAGGGTCACGGCATCGGTGATGAACACCGTGTGTGCGGCCGGGACCGGCAGCTTTATTGAAGAACAGGCCGAAAAGCTCATGTGCCCGTTGTCTGAATATTCAGATCGGGCCGAAGGGATCAGCGCCCCGGTATCCAGTGACCGGTGCACGGTGTTCATGGAACGGGACATCAACTATTTTTTTGCCGAAGGCTATGACCAGCAGGAAATTCTGGCGTCCGTGCTGCATTCGGTGAGAGACAATTACCTGACCAAAGTGGCCACAGTGGGCAACATCGGCAACTGTATCCTGTTCCAGGGTGCCACGGCCCGAAACCGGGCCCTGGTGGCGGCGTTCGAACAAAAACTGCAAAAACCGATCCATGTGTCCCAGTTCTGCCATTTGACCGGTGCGCTGGGCGTCGCTCTGCTGGCCGCTGAACAGACCATTGAATCCACCACGTTCCAGGGGTTTGATCTGTGGAAAAAAACCATTCCCATCCGTCAGGAGGTGTGTCAGCTGTGCAGCAATCACTGCAAAATCACGGTTGCCGATGTGGACGGCCGGCCCCGGGCGTATGGGTTTTTGTGCGGTAGAGACTATGATACCCAAAAAATGGTTTCACCCGACACCCGGTACAGTATGAAACAAGCAAGAAAGCCGCCTTCCCGGCCGGTAACAGCGGGTGCCCCGGCACCGGATGCCCCGGTCATCGGTATTCCTGCCGCGCTTCACCTGTTTGAAGACCTGGTGTTCTGGGAACAGTTTTTTTCGTTGCTGGGCATTAAAACCGTGGTCAGCCGACAATTGAAACACCCGGTGTCGCTGGGCAAAACCGTGGCAAAGGCGGAATTCTGTGCCCCGGTCATGGCGTTGCACGGTCATGTGTCGCATCTTTTGAAAAAAGTGTCCCATGTGTTTCTGCCGTTTTATTTTGAAGAAAAATCAACTCAGAAAAAAATCCGGCGCCAGCATTGCTACTACACCCAGTTCATGCCTTCGGTCCTGGCCTGCCTGGATCTTGATGAATCAGACCGGCTGATCATGCCCACCATCAAATATCTGTACACCGGTTTTCACACCAAAATAGCGCTGTACCAGGCGTTAAAGCCGTTGATGCCCCAGGGTCCTGTCTCATTTTTCGATATTCATACCGCCTGGGACAGGGCCATGGAAGACCGAAAAAACGAACAAAAGCGGCTGGCCGCTCTTTTCCAAAACCGGACCCGGGAGATCAACGGCGTGAAAGTGCTGTTGCTGGGACGACCCTATACCGTGCTGCCCGATACCATGAACCATCACATTCCCCAGATTTTTGAGAAAATGGGAATCCAGACGTTTTTCCAGGACATGCTGGACACCTCGGAAATGGACCTTTCCCCCATCCGACCGCTGCTGGAGGAAATACACTGGAAATACGCGGCCCGCATTCTGGAATCCGCATATGCCGCCGCGCTGACCGAAGGCCTGTATCCGGTCTATATCACCTCTTTCAGATGTTCTCCGGATGCGTTCGGGGTGGATTATTTCAAGCGGATCATGGAGCGAAGCAACAAACCCTATCTGGTGCTGGAACTGGATGAACATGACTCCAGTGTGGGGTATGAAACAAGAATCGAGGCGGCGGTGCGGGCGTTTACCAACCATTTTCAGGCAACTTCACGTCCGGCGGCCCGGCCCCTGGATTTTACCCCGCGGTTTTTTGACCGGCCCGGAGACAAAACCATTATTTTCCCCAACTGGGATGCATTGACCGGTCAATTGATCGTGTCCACTTTCAAAAATGAAGGCCATCGGGCCCTGTTGATGGAAGAAACCCCTGAAACCCTGAAAAAAAGCCTGCTCACCAACACGGGCCAGTGTATTCCATTGAATGCACTGGCGGCCGGATTCATTCACACCGTCAACAAAAACCGCCTGAATCCCGCCGATACCGTGCTGTGGCTCAACCGGTCGGATATTGCCTGCAACATCCGCCTGTATCCATATCATATTCAACAGATTTTCAAACAGGAAGGAAACGGGTTTGAAAAATCCGGGATCTATTTGGGCGAACTGTCATTGTTTGATATCTCCTACAAAGCGTCCATCAATGCATATTTTGCATATATGTTCGGCGGACTGCTGCGAAGCATCGGATGCAAAATCAGGCCCTATGAAATCACGCCCGGTGAAACCGACCGGGTGCTGTCCCGGGCCCTGGCTGTGATCGACCGGGCATTTGCCACAGGCGGATCCAAAGAGCAGGCACTGGCACAGGCCATTCCCCTGTTCCGGCAGATCAGGACCCGGGATATGGGTACCCGGCCCAAAGTGGCGATTTTCGGGGATCTGTATGTCAGAGACAATGAGGTGATGAACCAGGACCTGATCCATTATATCGAGGCCCACGGCGGTGAAGTGATTACCACCCCGTATTACAAATATGTCAAAATCATTGCCGGGTCCTATTTCAGAAAATGGTTCAAGGAAGGCAAGTATTTCAGCCTGATCTCCAACAAAGCGCTGCTGGTGGCCATGAACACCATGGAAAAAAAATATTTTCCATATTTTGAACCCGTGCTCCGGGAATCGGATTTACAAGTGTCTGTTACATGTGACGATGTGCTGACCCGATACGGAATTTTGCCGGAGCACACGGGCGAGTCCATGGACAATATCCTGAAAATCCATCATATCCTCCAGGACCATCCGGACATGGCCCTTCTGGTACAGGCCACCCCGGCCTTCTGCTGTCCCGGCCTGATCACCGAAGCCATGGCGGCCCGGCTGGAAGCCACCACCGGGGTGCCCATCGTCAGTATCACCTATGACGTATCCGGGGGAAACAAAAACAAGGTGATTGTCCCGTTCATCAAATATTTCAAACGCCGTGATCCCGCGTTTCCCCGCAAGGCCACCATTTGAAACCGACGTACGTGACATTCAAGGGCCTGAACGATAGGCAACGACCGTATAATCGCGGCCCCTGGATGTGATGGTCACGGCACCGTGCTGGTCGGTTCGGAAAACCTGAATGTCCTGTTGCTGATACCGGTGGATGATATCTGCATGGGGAAACCGGTAGGGGTTGTTGAATCCGCAGGAGATGACCACGGTTTCCGGGGCCACCTGTTCGAGAAAACCCCGGGTGGACGAGGTCTTGCTGCCGTGATGGGGCGATAACAGAATTTTCGAAGACAGACGGCTGCCTGTGTTTCCGGCCAGCAGGCGCTCCCGCCCGGCCTGGATATCGCCGGGGAAACACATGGAAAATTCATCCCATATCAGTGTGAACACCAGGGAATTGTCATTGGCATCCCATTCAGTATCCGGGGACTGGCATTGAAAAAATGTCAGCCGGGTATGGTCCCAGGCCACCTGATCTTTTTCACAATCCGGAATGAACACCGGGATCTTTTTTTTGTCACACGCGGTCATGATACGTTCAAACGCGGCATGGGGACTCGTATCCCTGTTTTTAACCAGCGTGCCCACCTGAAAATTTTCCAGGATAAACACCAGGCCGTTCATGTGGTCGGCATCCGGATGGGTGAGGATGACCACATCCAGGGCGGTAATACCCTGATGCCACAAAAAAGGGGCCACCACGTACCGGCCCACATCAAATTGCGTGGCGCCTGAAAACCCGCCGCCATCCACCAGAATGGTCTTGTTTTCGATGGTTTGAATCAGTGCGGCATTTCCCTGGCCCACGTCCAGCACCGTGACGGTCATATGGTCCGGCGGCCCGGACCGTGTCATCATCCGGATCCCATAGATGCTTATGACGGCAACCATGACCGCGGCCATGAACGGTGTTGATTTCCTGCTGTACAATACACAGAAAACAGCGCCTAAAACCACATATGCCATGATGATATCAAACATGGACCAGGCCGGCAGATAAGACCAGGCAAAAGGCAGATCGATCAGCCAGGCTGCATACAGTGAACCCCATTCCACCAGCCGGGCCGCACCGGTCAAAAGCCAGGCTGACAGGCCAGGCATCAGGGGCCAGATCATCAGGCTCACCAGGCCGGCCGGCAGACAGATGAATCCGATGATCGGCACCAGGACCAGGTTGGCCGGAATCTGGACCCCAGACACCAGGTTGAAATACCCGGCAATCAAAGGAAACGTCCCCAGACCGGCCAGCAGGGTCACGCTGCTGATGGATATCACGAAACCAAAGGGTTTGGGCAAAGTGAGGGCCGGATATTTCTCCATCACCTTCATGCCGGCAATGATGAACAAAACCGCTGTAAACGACAATTGAAACGAGATGGAAAACAACGCGGCCGGGTCTGCCAGAAGAATGAGGATACCTGCACCGGCCAGCGTGTTGAAGGGATGCGTCTGTTTTTCGATCAAAAATGAAATCATGAAAATGGCGATCATGATGAACGCCCGCTGGGTGGACGGAGAAAACCCGGAAAAAACCAGATACAGGGCCAGGGGCATCAGGGTCAGTATGCCTGCGATTTTCCGGGCCCTGGCAGAGATCAATAATCCCGGGAACACCGACAACACCCGGTAGAAAAAAAAGAAAAAAATCAGGCTGAGAATCCCCATATGCAACCCCGAGATCGCCAGAAGATGCGCCGTGCCGGCCTTGGCAAACTGATCTCGCAGCACCGGGGGCATGCCGTGTTTGATGCCTGTGACCAGTGCGGCCAGGACATGGGCCCCGTCCCGGTGATCCAGACGGGTCATGACAAATTCATAGAACCGGTTCCGGGTGTTTTCCAGTTGCCGGATTCCCCGGGTCCAGACAGACGGAGGTGAATCCGTGATTTGTTGAATTTTGCTCACATGGGTATGAACGGAACCGAAAATGCCCTGGCGCTTCAAAAAAGTGAGATAGTCGAATGCACCGGGATTGCCGAAATTCCGGATGGGACGGATGGGACCGGTAAACCGGATATGATCCTTGAATTGGATGGGAACATCGGAAATTCCATACAAGTTCAAATAGATGCGCCCGATTGCATTCAAACGGCGTGGAACGCCGGATTCCTGTGGCACCTGGATTGTCCGGCAGTCCACTGTGATCCGGATTTTATGGGGATATTGCCTGGCAAAGGAGACCACCTGCCCGGTCAAAACGATGTCTCTCTGATTGTAGAAACCCGAGATATGGCCGGGCGGCAGCCGGGGAGAATGAATCAGGACACTCTGATATCCCGACCAGATGCCGGCTCCCAGACACAAACCGATAATGATCGCTTTTTTACCGGCACCCCATACAACGCACACGAGCAGTGACACCGCCAGAATCATCACGGTCCAGACCGGATGGGGCAAACAGGACACACTGCCGGCAAGAATCCCGGTCATCATGGCCAGGATGATCGGGACCAGCGGCGGAATGAACGGTTGTGACAAAAGTCTCACATGCGCGTATATCCTGATTCAAGGTCGATGTTTTATTTGATCCGCCGGATATTCGCCCCCAGTGCGGAAAATTTGTCCTCCATGGCTTCATATCCCCGATCCATGTGATACACACGGGAGATCACCGTGGTGCCCTTTGCCATGAGCCCGGCAATCACAAGGGACGCACTGGCCCGCAGATCCGAAGCCATCACGGGTGCGGCCTGAAGTTCGGGCACACCTCTGACCACGGCCAGATTGACTTTGGGAAGGGAGATATCCGCGCCCATGCGCATCAGTTCATTGGCATGGATGAACCGGTTTTCAAAAATGGATTCATGGATCATGCTGGAGCCCCGGGCCGTGCTCATCAAGGCCATGAACTGGGCCTGCATATCCGTGGGAAACCCGGGATACGGCAATGTCTGAATATCCACACTTTGGACGGTCTCCCCTCCCCTGACCCGAATTTCACCGGGCTGAGTGTCGATCCGGGCCCCGGCTGCTTTGAGCTTGCTGCTCACCCCGCCGATATGCTCGGGATTGCCTCCCAGGATGCACACATCCCCTTGGGTGGCAGCCGCCGCCACCATAAAGGTGCCGGTTTCGATCCGGTCGGGAATCACGGTGACCGTTGCCGGCAGAAGTTTGTCCACGCCGTCGATGGTGATGATGGGAGATCCGGCCCCGGAAATCCTGGCCCCCATCTCGTTGAGGGCATCGGCCAGGCAGATGATTTCCGGTTCCCGGGCCGCGTTTCGAAGCACGGTCTGACCCGTGGCCAGCACCGCCGCCATCATCAGATTTTCCGTGCCCGTGACCGTGGGATTGTCAAAATAGATCTCACTGCCGGTCAGTTTGTCCGCCCGGGCCTCGATATACCCATGATCGATGTGAATGTCAGCCCCCAAAGCTTCCAGTCCGGACAGGTGCATGTTCACGGGCCGGGCACCGATGGCGCACCCGCCGGGCATGGACACCTTGGCATGACCGAACCGGGCCACCAGCGGCCCCAGCACCAGGATGGAGGCCCGCATTTTGCGCACCAGGTCATATTCCGCCTCGATCTTGTGGATGCCGGACCCATCCACAGTCATGACATGCTCATCAAGAGAACAGGTTGCCCCCAGATCTTCCAGCAACCGCTTGATGCTCTCGATGTCCATCAGGTGAGGCACATTGTGAAATTCACAGGTGCCGTCCACCAGGATGGCAGATGCAATCAGCGGCAGCGCCGCATTCTTGGCCCCGGAAATGGTGACCTTGCCTTCCAGTTTTCTGCCGCCGATGATCTGAATTTTATCCATGTTTTTTTTATCGTCTTTCAAAGGGGGTTGATATCAATAGTACAGAAGGTTTTTTAAATTCAAACCAGCCAAAACATATCAGGACCCTCCCGGCAAATCAACTGAAAACCACGGATCCCCACATGAAAACCCAAGTCGGACAACCCCAAATTCGAAAAACCACCCTGTTCCAATGTAATTAATCGTATAATATATTGAATCCAAACAAAATTTGAGACTTGGTTATCAACAACTTACTTTGGGAGGCAGACAGTGAAGTGGCTGCCGTGGCCGGGTTCGGATTCCACGTGGATGGTGCCGTGGTGGGATTCCACAATGCTTTTGACGATGGCCAGGCCCAGGCCCGTGCCGTTGATGAACCGGGTGTGTTCGTTTTTCACCCGGTAGAACCGGTCAAAGATGTGGTCGATCTCGTCTTCGGCGATCCCTAAGCCCGTGTCGGACACGTGAATGTTGACGCAGTCATCGGTCTGGTCACACCACACATCGATTTTCTGGTTGGCCGGGGTATACCGGATGGCATTGGAAATCAGGTTGGAGACCACCTCTTCGATATTGGTGCGATTGGCCATCACCGACAGTTCTTTCGGGCCGGGTTTCCAGGTCAATTGCACGGTTTTGGCATCGGCCTTGTCCTGAAAGAAATACACCTGTTCCTCGATCAGGTTCCCCAGGTCCAGCAGTTCTCTTTCCTGGTTGATCAGACCGGATTCAATTTTGGACAGGTCCAGCAGTTCCGATGCCAGCTGTGCCAGAGATGTGATTTTGTCTGCGCTTCGATTCAGTATTTCTGTCTGTTTTTCCGTCAAATCGCCGGCCAGACCGTCCAGAATCACTTTCATCTGCATGAGAATGGAGTTCAACGGACTTTTGATCTCATGGGCCACCATGGACACAAAGTCGGATTTGAGCTGATCCATTTTCTTCAATGCCGTGATATCATGAAACACGGTCACGGCCCCCAGGTTCCGGTCCAGCCGGTCCCGGAACGGAAAACAGCGGATTCCGATGATTTTCTCCTCTTTGCTGTCTTCCGGAATCAGGGTCAGTTCATCCGTGAGTTCGGAAAAATAACCGGAGGTCTGGTCCAGGGCCTGATCGATCATGTCAGTAATCCGGGGTTGCTTGACAATGTCGTTGACATGCCGGCCGATGGCGGACCGGGTTTTGGACCCGATCATGTTCAAAAACGCCGGATTCGCCAGAACGATCCTTTTCTGATGATCCGTGGTCAGCACCCCTTCTCTCAAGGTGTTGACCATCACGCGCATCCGTGTTTTCTCGCTGGCAATGTCCTGAAGGGTCCGGATGAATTCCGTGGCCTTGGAAATGACCATCCGCAGTTCCTGGGGGGAAAACGGTTTGGACAGAAAATCAAACGCCCCTTTTTTCATGGTTTCAATGGAATGCTCCAGGGTGGCATATCCCGTGATCACGATGATGACCGTATCCGGATGACGGGCTTTGATTCCGGTAAGCACATCCATACCCGACATGCCCGGCATCATCAGATCCAGCAGTACAATGTCGAAATGGGCATCCTCGATCATTTTCAGCCCCTTGATACCATTGTCCGCCAGGGCCACGTCACATCCTTCCTGTGTCAGCATCCGGTGACAGACTTTTTGAATCCGCTCTTCATCATCCACCACCAGCACTCTGGGCTGAAACGAAAATGTATCCGTCCCTGTTTTCATCGCTTTTTTTTCCGGCTGTTGGTTCTCTGCCGCTCCCGCTTCCATCTCTGTATCTGACATCTTTTGTTCCATCCTGAGAGTTCACATTGTTTCATGCTCAAAACCATCATGCGGATCCCGGGGGATCACAAAAATGAGGCCCGTCTTCACTGGGGACATACATGGGAAATTCAATAATGAATGTGGTGCCCTTGACACCGGTTTTCTTGACCGAAATCCGTGCTCCGTGCTCTTCGATAATCCCGTAGACAATGCTCAGCCCCAGACCCGTACTTTTCCCGACTTCCTTGGTGGTGAAAAACGGATCGAAAATTTTGGACAGGTTTTCTCTGGGAATCCCCTCTCCTGTATCTTTCACCTCCAGAAACACTTTTTTGTTGGGCTTGTTTCGGTATGTGGACAACGAAATCCTGCCATTGCCTTTCATGGCGTCTGCCGCATTGATGATCAGGTTGATGAGCACCTGATTGAGTTTGCTGACATCCGCATGGATGAGCATCATCTCATCGTCCAGTAACCGGCGGATCTGGATGTTGCGGAATTTTTTCTGATCCCGGACCAGTTTGAGGCTCTGGTCCACAATTTCATTGATATGCACAATGCGTTTGTTGGAATCCGTGCTCCGGCTGTAGACCAGCAGACTTTTCACGATATTTTTGCACCGGTTGGCATCTTCCACGATATATGTGAGATCGGCCAGGGCATCCTCATCCAGATCGGTACGTTCCAGCAGCAGGCTGGCGTAGAACAGCACCCCGGTCAAAGGGTTGTTGATCTCGTGGGCCACACCCGCGGCAAGCTGCCCCAGAGACGCCATTTTCTCGGACTGGGCCAGCTGTTTCTGGGCCTGTTTCAGTTCCTGCTCCACCTTGCCTTTGTCTTTCAGGTCATTGTAGATGGCCATGGTGGCGGATTCATTGCCATTCTCGTCATAAATGATGGCAGCAGACATCTCCACATCCACCTGTTCCCCTTTGGCATTGACAATGGTGATCCTGGGAATGATCAGCTTGCCCCTGCCCCCGATTTTTTCATCCCTGAGCATGCGCATGATCTCCTGGGCCTTGCCCGGCGGATACAGCTGTTCCGTCTGGGTG
This sequence comes from Desulfotignum sp., assembly GCA_011389555.1. Lineage (GTDB taxonomy): Bacteria > Desulfobacterota > Desulfobacteria > Desulfobacterales > Desulfobacteraceae > Desulfotignum. Next base: position 56,329 of record JAABUD010000253.1, read on the forward strand.
ATGGCCCCTTCTCCGCCGTTGTACGCCCCGAACAGCTCTTTGGCCACGGAATTCATCAGTTCGATGCGGCCGGACCGGTCCGCCGCCACAATGGCACTGGCAGAGGCGTGAATGACCCGGGTGATAAATTCCTTCACACCGATCAACTGGCTTTCAAGGGATTTGGTGCGGGTGATATCCCGGATACTGGACAGCACATACGCCACGTTCCGTTGATCGTCGAAAATCGGAGAAAACACCCGTTCTTCCCATTTGTACTGCCGCTTCAGGGTGTAGGTATGGGCTTCTTTGTTGGCGATCACCCGGGAGATCGGACAGTCTTCAGATTTGCACGGGGTGTTTTTATACAAAAAAGAGTGATAGCATTTTTTGCCCAGGATATCTTCGGGCGTGAGGTTGTAGGTGTCATAGAATTTTTTGTTGGCCCCCACCACGCTCTTTTCCAGATCGATGATCACGGATGGATCGGTCAGGGCATCAAAGATACGCACCTGCCAGAAAAAATCTTCAGAAGGTGGATTGTCAAGGGTCATGGGGCGTCAAATCCTTTTGCCAGCGCGGTTTGAGCCGCGGTTCCCGCACCGGCCGGAAACACCAGGCTGATACTGGCACCGGTGCAGGCAGCGGCCCGCAGGGGCACCCGGTCCATCTCCAGACAGTTCAGCGCCGCCTGCAGAATCCGGTATCGATCCCCGAAATGGGGCCCGTGAAACGTGATCAGGTCCACCGGTTCAAGTTCTTCGTTTTCATTGTCGAATCGATGGGTCCCCAGCACAAACACGGCATCGATCCGCCGGCCGGGAATCTGCATCACCGATACCAGGTGAAACCGGGCATCGGGGTCGCCGTCCGCCACCAGGCCGTGCCGAATCTGCATCAACCGGTCCCGGGAATCCTGTACCTGAAGCAGGGAAACCCCCGGAGTCAGCTGAATGCCGTAGGTCTTGATTTTTTCTTCCACATAGGTGGACCGGGTTTCCGGATATTTTTTCAAAAGCGCGGAAATGTCCTGGTCGATCTCCTGAAAATAGGGGGTGTGGGATACCGGCAAATCAAATGTGTTTTCCAGCAGCGCGATCACCTGATCCTGGCTCCGGGTGTCTATGACCACACTGATGACCGCCGGAGATGACACCAGATGAAAAAAAGGGATGTCCGCTCTTGCAAGCATTGCCATCAGAACCGACGGCACTTCCAGACGGTTGCGGTGGGGGTAGACCGACACCTGGGTCACGTCTGCCGGCGGGGGCACGGTGGTATCCCTGTCCGACAGCCTGGCCAGGACATCCCGGTACTGACTTTCCACGCAACCGGAAAACCATTCCTGGTTTTCCCGGCGGTGCAGCCCGGCACAGACCATGTTGATCCGCCGGGTCGACAGGGCCTGACACACGGAATCCAACGGACGGATACGCGATGAGCCCTGGCCGGTCCATACCTGTCCCGGCCCCAGCCGTATGCCGTTGATGGGAATCGGTTTCATGATTCAGACACGCACCGTCCAATTGAAAAAAAAGCTGGATGGCGAAAACATGATCCGGCTTTTCCGCCATCCAGGTTCATTGCTGTCCGTGCAGGCTGAACAGACAAGGCCGTTCGATCAGCCGCAGTGATCGGTCACAATCTCCATCAATTCATCCAGATCGATGGGTTTGGGGATATAGTCGTCCGCCAGCGTGGTTTTGCCGTTGTGATGGGTGTAGCTGGTGGTTTTCACCGAATCCGCCACTGCGGTCAACAGCACGACCGCGATATTTTTCAAGGTGTCACTGTTCTTGATTTCCTCGCAGACATCCCACCCGTTTTTCCGGGGCATCATCACATCCAGTACCACCAGGTCCGGTTTTTCTTCGTTGATGCGATCCATGGCTTCCACGCCGTCATAGGCCTTGGCCACCCGGTAATTTTTGGCTTCCAGCTTCATGGACACCGCTTCCACCAGATCCGGGTCATCATCCACCACCAGAATGAGTTTCTGTTCGCTCATGTTATGATCTCCTTGATATGAAAGTGTTAAGTGTTAAGTTTTAAGTGTTAAGTTTTAAGTGTTACGCTTATACTTTCATTATTCTGTTGTGGCCTTCCAGGCCATGAGGATTATTATTAAGGCCTGCTATACCCTGGGCCTGGGATACAATCCTGCCTGTTCCACGATCTGGGGCACTTTTTCTTCCCATTCAATGGCCATGATATGGAACCCGTGCACCCCCTTGACCTCTTTGAGACGTTCGATGGCTTCCACGGCCATCTGGATGCCTTCCTCGGGCTGCTGTTCCTTGGGTACGCCTTCCAGGCGCTTGATGACGTCATCGGGAATATCCATGCCCGGCACCTTGTTTTTCATGTACCGGGCCATTCCCACGGACTTCATGGGCGTGATGCCGGCCAGGATGTGAACCTGCTCGTCCAGGCCCCGGTCCACCACCCCGCTCATCCATTCTTCAAATTTATCAAGGTTAAAAATACACTGCGTCTGGATAAAGTCAACACCTGCCTTGACTTTTTTGGCCAGGCGCATGACCCGCAGTTCAAACGGATCGGCAAACGGATTGGCGGCCGCGCCGATGAACATTTTGGGGGGTTCGTCGATCCTGGCACCGCCCTGAAACAGGCCCTGGTCTCTCATCTGTCGGACCATTTTGATCATCTGCACGGAATCGATGTCAAACACGCCCTGGGCCATGGGATGGTCTCCGAACTTGGCATGGTCACCGGACAGGCACAGCATGGTGTTGATGCCGAAGGAGTACGCCCCGATGATATCGCTCTGCATGGCCAGGCGGTTACGGTCCCTGGACACCATCTGAAGGATGGGGTCCAGGCCGATCTGTTTGATCAGAATCCCGGCGGCGAATGAAGACATCCGGACCATGGCGGTCTGGTTGTCCGTCACGTTGATGCCGTCCACGTGATCCTTGAGCAGGGCCGCTTTTTCCTTGACCTTTTCCGGACGACACCCCCGGGGAGGACCGCATTCCGAGGTCACTGCCAGTTCACCGGTTGCCAATACCTTTTCCAGTCTGCTGTCTGTCTTCATTGTGCCAAATCCTCCCTGATAATTGTCCCGGGTCCGCCGGCGCCACCAGGTCTCCAGTCCTTTGCTTCCATCAATTCCTCATACCGCGATTCCAGGCCCAGTTCCTTGAGCCGTTCCCAGATCAGGCGCCAGGCACACTCAATGTCCGGGCTGACCTCGCACTGGCCGTTGGAGGTGCCGCCGCAGGGGCCGTTGAACAGGTGCTTGGAGCACCGGGCCACCGGGCAGATGCCGCCGGTGATGCCTAACACGCAGTCACCGCATCCTTTGCACCGCTCCGACCACACGCCCTGGCTGATGGACGCGCCCATGAACCGGGTGTTGACCGCGGGAAACACCGGGGTTTTCTTGTACCGGGCCGCAAGGGTCTGCACCCCGCAGCCGCAGGCCATGGACACCACGGCATCCACCCCGTCGATATAGGGAGCCAGCTCTTCCACATATTCCGGATCACACTGGCGTTCCAGGGTGATTTCCTTGATATCGATGTTCCTGCCCTGCTTCAGATAGTTCAGATGCAGGGCCGAGGCCAGCAGCCCGACTTCTTTTCTGCCACCGGCGGCACACACTGTCACACATTCATTGCAGCCCACCAGGAGGATGTTGCTGTATGGGGCCATATACCCGATGATTTCCTGTATGGGTTTCTGTTCTGCTGTAATCATGTATTTTCTCCGAAAAAATATGTCAACATCAACTGGCTGCCTTGTCTGCCACGGCGGTACTGCCGGGGCTGGGGCCCAGTTTTTTTATGATTTCCGTAAATTCTTTGGCCACCCGGGCAAAGGTTTCCCCCATACCGGCGGACATGTTGTACATGGCCACCCGTTCCGGTTCCCATCCCAGTTCCGCCAGCAGTTTCTTCACCCGGTTCACCCGCGCTTCCGCCCGGAGGTTTCCATTTTTATAATGACAGTCGCCGTCCAGACACCCGGCCACATACACCCCGTCCGCCCCTTTTTCCAGGGCTTTCATCAGGTGGATGGCATCCACTTTGCCGGAACAGGGCACCCGGATGATCTTCACGTTGGTGGGATAGGGAATCCGCTTGCTGCCGGCCATGTCTGCCGCGGTATATGCACAGTAATGACAGCAGAATGCGACAATTTCAGGTTCAAAATGTTCCATCGGTCTCTACCTTTCAAATAAGCCGTCTAATTTTGCCAGTATCTGGTCGTCTTCATAGGCCAGCAGCTGAATCGCCTTGGCCGGACATTCACCGGCGCACACGCCGCAGCCGTGACATTTGTCCGCATCGATCTGGGACACCCCGTCCGCATTGATGAACGGCACGTCAAACGGACATGCCCGGACACAGACCAGGCAGGACGCGCATTTTTTCTCGTCCACCACGGCCACGCAGGCCCCCAGGTTGATCTCTTTTTTGGACAATAGCGTCTGAGCCCGGCCGGCCGCGGCCTGGGCCTGGGTGATGCATTCCCGGATCACTTTTGGAGAATGGGCCGTCCCGGCCAGGAAAAATCCCCGCTGGGCCATGTCCACGGGCCGCAGTTTCACGTGATCCTCCAGAAAATAGCTGTCTTGGGTCCGGGGCAGATGAAACATCAGGGCCAGGTCTTCGGTGTTTTCATCGTCCGCGATCAAGCCGGTGCTGAGCACCACGCAATCGGCGGTGATGTCAATATCGCTGTCCAGCACATAGTCATGGGTTCGAACCACCAGCTCACCGTCGGTTTCCCTGACCTCGGGCCGGTTTTCCAGAGAGAACCGGATGAACTTGACGCCCAGATCCCTGGCCTTGCGGTAATAATCTTCCAGAAATCCATAGGTCCGCATATCCCGGTACAGGATAAAGACCTCGGTGTCCGGGCTGATCTGCCTGATTTTCAGGGCGTTTTTCACGGCCGCCTGGCAGCAGATTCTCGAGCAGTTGGGATTGCCCTCTTCCCGGGATCCCACACACTGGATCATCACCACCTGATCCATGGTCTGAACCGTTTCCGGTTCGTCCGCCAGCACAGAATCCATATCCAGCTGGGTCATGACGCTGTTTATGGTGCCCAGCCCATACTGGGCCGGCCGGTTGGCAGCCGCCCCCGTGGCCAGGATGGTCACCCCGTGATCGAGCTGCATGTAGTTCATGCGCACCCCGGTCTGAATACCGGTCTTGAACAAACCGGGCATGCCGCTGTGGTCCACGATCACGGACCGGGTCAGCACCTGGATCTGGGGGTGGGCCGTGACCGTGTCCACGAGATTCTGGACAAACGGGGCCACATCATCCCCTTCAATGGTTTTGCGCAGGGACCGGGCCAGACCGCCCAGAGACGGTGCCCGTTCCACAAGATAGGTTTTGATGCCCTGGTCCGCCAGTTTCAGGGCCGCGGTCATGCCGGTGACACCACCGCCCACCACCAGGGCTTTCTGGCTCATGGGCAGGGTATGCTCCCGAAGCGGATGGTGGGTGCGGACTCCGGCAATGCCCACCTGCATCAGTTTGACCGCCTTTTTCTGGGCTTTGTCCGGTTCTGCCATGTGGGCCCAGGTATTCTGGTCCCGCAAGTTCACCATTTCCACCAGGTACCGGTTCAATCCCACCCGCCGGAGCAGGTCCTGGAACTTGGTTTCATGGGTTCGGGGGGAACACCCGCCGATCACCACCCGGTTCAGGTTGTTTTTCGTGATCAGGGTTTCGATCTTTGCCATGGATTCGGACGAGCAGCCGTATCCCACGGCCTCGGCCACCACCACGTCCGGCCGGGTTCGAACCGCATCCAGCAGGGTGTCGACATTCAGGACCCCGCCGATCTCGAATCCGCAGTCACACACAAACACGCCGATGCGGGGATCTTCGCCCGTGACATTTTTTTCCGGGGGAAACACCTCCTCCCCGTTGAGTCCGGCCGGAGACACGGGCTGGTTGGTGGCAGCCATGGCCGCGGCCGCAGAGGCCTGGGCCATGGTTTCGGGGATATCCTTGGGGCTTTCATACACCCCGCAGACATACACGCCGGGCCGGGACGTCAGCACGGGATTGAAATGATCGGTTTCGGCAAAATGATGGACATTCATCTCGATTCCCAGATTCCGAGCCAGCTCCCGGGTTTCGCCGTTGACCCGGAATCCGGTGGAGAGCACCACCATGTCGAACTCTTCGGTCTCCTGAACCGATCGGTCTTCCACGGCATAGGCAATGGACAGGTTCCGGGTGTCCGGTTTTTCCATGATGGTGTGGGGCCGGCTTCGGACCATGCGGATGTTGTATTCATCTCTGGCCCGGTTGTAATACTGTTCGTAATCCTTGCCATGGGTCCGCATGTCCATGAAAAAAATCGTGGTCTCGATGTCTTCGCCGAACCGCTCCTTGGTGACCATGGCTTCCTTGAGCGCATACATGCAGCAGACACTGGAGCAATACGGCACATCGGCCCGGTTGATGCCCCGGGATCCCACGCACTGGATCCAGGCCACCTTTTTGGGCGGTTTGCCGTCGGATTTGCGGACCAGGTTGCCCTGGAAAGGGCCGGACGCGGACATGATCCGCTCGTATTCCAGGCCCGTGACCACGTTGTCGAACCGGCCGCCCCCGAAATTGTCCAGTACCGCGGGATCAAACAGATCCGCGCCCACAGACAGCACCACGGACGAGACATCCATGACGGTTTCTTTGGGCGTGTCATCGGGCAGGATCGCATCGGCCTTGCAGATTTTTTTCAACGCCTCGACATCGGTGATCCTGCTCATGTCGATGGAAAAGGCGAACGGCGTGGCCTGGGGATAGCGCATGCAGGTCGGTGCCCGGGGATCCAGCCCCGGCGTGAACCTCACCGCTTCGGGAAACTGTTTGGCACATTCACCGCAGGCCGTGCATTTTTCCGTGTCAATGTATCTGGGCTGGGTCATCAATGTGGCGGAAAACGCTCCGGCTTCTCCGTCCAGTCTCGTGAGACGGGTCATGGGTCTGATTTCCAGAAATTTTTCCCGGCCGCCCTGGGACAGGTACGGGGAAACCGTACACAGATCACAGTTGTTGGTGGGAAACGTCCGGTCCAGCTGGGTCATCAGCCCGCCGATGGCATATGATTTGTCAATGAGCAGTACATTGCGCCGGGATTCGGCCAGATCCAGGGCGGCCCGGATGCCACCGACACCACCGCCGATCACCAGCACACGCCTGTCCGTGGACAGGGTATTTTCTGAATTGTAATTCATTTGCATGGGACACCTACTTTATTGAAAGATATCCGTGTGCATTCCAAACCGGCACAACTGCCCCATGGCTGCAGGACGGACCTCTTTTACGTTAACGTTGCTTTCTACAGCCCGGCGCTGTCCAGAATGGCCGGTAATTTGTCTTCCCAGCCCAGGGCCGATATCTTGATCCCCTGGGAGACCTCCTTGAGGCTGCGGATCATTTCACCGGCAATGGCCACACATTCGGTGTCACGGTCTCTGGCCCGGCGAATCCGCCGGATCATGTCCTCCGACAGCCGGAAACTGGGATCATTGATGGAAATATACCGGGCCATGCCCACGTTTTTCAACAGAAAAACCGACGCGATCACCGGTACATTCAAGGAAGAGAACGCCTGGATGACCTGTTTGTAGAAATCCAGGTCAAAAACCGGCTGAAGCACGATATACCCGGCACCGGCAGCGACTTTCTGTCCGGCATCCGTGACCGCCTGTTTCAGCTGGTTGTCATCGGCAATGGGGGGCGCGGCGATACCGAAGGTGAACTCGGGCCTGCCGCGCAGTTCAAACCCGGCCAGATCGGTGCCGGCCATCAGGGTCTGAATCATGTTCAAAATACCCAGTTCATCCACGTCATCCACGATTTTCGAGTCCGGATGATCCCCGTTGATCATCTCTTCTCCCTGCACAACCATCAGGTTATGAATGCCCAGTACATGGGCCGCCAGCAGGTCGCCCTGAAGCGCCATCCGGTTTTTGTCCCGGCCGTACACATGGATCACGGGTTCCATTCCCTGCTGATTCAGGATTGCCCCGCCGGCCAGCGCATTCAGGTGCATGACACCCGTGTCCAGATCCGGAAGCATTACGGCATCCACCCGGGATTTGAGAAATCTTACATGGGTAATCAGATCGGATATATCAACGCCCTTGGGGGTATCCATTTCAGCCAGGACCACCCGTTCTCCGGACGTCAGTTTTGCCTTGAAACTCATATACACATCCTTGTCTCATCTAAGTGTTTATAACAAAATCATACCATACCATCCTGTACTTTTTGTCATTCACCAGCACGTATAGTTCTATACGTTTTTTTCCAAAAATGTACAATGAAAAAACCTTGACATATGTAAAATTTTTCTTATTGCCCGAAAATCCGTATACGGATGGTGACGGTGTGGGCATCGATGGCGGAATCACTGAACCACGGGTATTCGTGTTCCCCGGGCACGAACGGTCAATCTATGCCTCTTGTCGAGAAATGATCCGCAGTTTGCGCCACAGTGCGGCCCGGCTGATTCCCAGAATTTCCGCGGCTTTTGTCTTGTTGCCGTCTGTAATCTTCAACGCAGTGAGAATATGCTGTTGTTCCATTTCATGAAGAGATAGGAACGGCTGGTTTCTGTCCGCGGGTTCCGGGATGCCTGCAGGGGTCAGGCGACGGGGAAGATGCCGGGGTTCGATCCCCCCTCCGTCAGCCAGTATCACAGCCCGCTCGATGATGTGCCGCAGTTCACGGATATTGCCGGGAAATGCATACACATCAAAAATGGCGGACACGGCATCGGAAATGGATGTGACCTGTTTCTGGAAGGTCTGGTTGAACCGGTTGATAAAATACCGACACAAGATGGGGATATCTTCTTTTCTAGCCCGCAGGGCGGGTATTTCAAGCTCGATGGCCCGGATCTTCTGGTACAGCTCCCGGCTGAACCGCCCCCGGGCAACCTTTTTTTCCAGATTGTCCTGGGTCGCTACAATAAACCGGACATCCATGGGGGGAGCATCGCCAGCCAACACAGATCGTGACTGTTTGCGGTTCAGTATCTGGATCATATCCTGCTGGGTATGGGCCGGCATGTTTTCAATATGATCCAGCAGGATGGTGCCGGAAAAACCGGTCTGCATCTCATTGTCCTCCCCTGACTGGGGTCCCAGGGATGCCACAAGTTCCCTGAACCGGAAATCATTGCTGAAACATCCGCAGTCAAAGGCCAGGAACCGCTGGTTTTTCCGATGCCCCAGCTGGTGAATGGTCCTGGCAGCCAGTTCTTTGCCGGTGCCGATTTCCCCATGGATAATAATGGTGCAGTCCAGTTCGGAAAGCCGTCGGATATTTTTGAGCAGCCGCTGCATCTCCGGTGTTTCACCAATGATCCGGGACAGATTCTGTTTGCCGGTTTCCGCTGCCTCTGTTTCCAGGGGCATACCCACACCCGAGGAAGGCGGGTTGATCACAAACACATTGCCGTCTTTGCCGGAATTTTTTATCACATCCCACAAACCGGCCATGGCATCTTTTTCAAAATACTGAGCGCCCAGGGCTTCGGTGGCCTGCCTGGTTTTTTCACTGCCGTATCCGGTGAGCAAAACGCTTTTCAGGTCCGGGGCCATCTCCTTGAGCTTGGTGATGGTCACCAGACCGTCCATGTCGGGCATTTTCAGATCCACAATGGCCAGATCGATCCGGGTGGTTCTGGCGATCTCCAGGGCTTTTATACCGGAAGACGCCTTGATGGGTGCAAAGCCCAGCAGCGAGATGCGCTGGGCCATGGAGTTGAGCAGCCGCTCCTCATCATCCACCAGTAGAATATTTTTTTGGTTTTTGCTCATCTGTTTCCAATATATACATCAAAATGAAGATCCATCAAAATGAAAATCCAATATTACACGCCATAGAACAGATAAATCATCATCAGTTCCACAAAAAGGAAAATAAATGTCATGACAATACCCGCTTTTGCATAGTCCACGGTTCGGTAGCCCCCGGGCCGCATCACCAGGGCGTTCACCTGGTGTGTGGGCAGAATAAAGCTGTTGGATGCGGAAAGGCCCACAACCAGTGCCGCCATTCTCGGGTCCGCACCGGCCATCATCGCCATGTTCATGCAAAGGGGAACCAGAAGCACGGTGGCACCGACATTGGAAATGACCAGCGTAAAAAAGGTGGTCATGATACCGATCACTGCCAGCAGAACAATCGGGACCGGTGTTCCCACAAAGCCCAGAACCCCTTCGGCAATAAAGGCGGCAGTGCCGCTCTTTTCAAATGCAATGCCCAGGGGAATCAGTCCGCCGAGAAGAAACACCGTCATCCAGTCCACGGCACCGTATGCCTCATCAATGGTGAGAACCCCTGTGATGATCATGCCCAGCGCTCCTGACATCAATGCCACAGCCAGGGCCGTATCAAAGAAAATCACCTGAAAAAGGGCAATGGCAAGCCAGATAACCGCAAGCACCGCTTTCTGGGGACGCAGAATTTCTCCTTCCAGCGGGGAGGCAAACACCAGGGACCGTGGTTTCGGCTTATTGTTCAGAATATGAAATTTATCCCAGGGTCCCTGAAGCAGAAGGGTGTCCCCGTTACTCAGGGGAAGATAGGTCAGGCCGCTGTAAAATTTTTTATTGTCTTTGAACAGAACCAGCGGATTGAGCTGATAATGCTCTTTAAAACTCACTTCATTCAATGTCTTGCCGATCAGATCGGATCTGGGGGTGACAACCGCTTCCGCCACCCCTGCATTTGTATTGGCAAGGGTGTCGGCAAAGGTTTCCAGCGAATCTTTTATCTGCCAGCCGTATTCTTCTGCCAGTTTTTCAATGTTTTCCCATTTGCCTGCAACCGCCACATCACAATTGGCGGAAACGGGTTCATGGCTGCGGGGAACATGATTCACCGTTTTGACAAAAGGAGAACTGATCCCGATCACCGTGACCAGAAATTTCGCCCTGACCGTCAGTTCTTCAAGCGTTCCTGTGACACCGGTCTCAGGTACATGAAGCTCCACAATACTGTTGACTCCCTGGTATTCTTTGATCAGCATTTCAGAGGCCCCTTTACTGAACTGTCCGGTCTGGGCAGGCAGAACATATTTTCCGAACACCACAAAGTACAGCAGCGCGGACGCAACCAGGGCCAGTCCGATGGGTGTCTGGGTAAAAAGCCCGAACGGTGCCAGTTTTTCTCCGCCGATCACCATCAGGTCATTTAACAAAATGGTGGGACTTGCCCCCACAAGGGTGATGGTACCGCCGATGATTGCGCAGAATGCCATGGGCATCAGCACTCTGGATGTGGGGATTCCCATGCGTTTGGATATTCTCTGGGTGACGGGCAGAAACAATGCGGCAGCCCCGATATTCTGCAGCAAACTGGAAATCACGGCAACTGTCCCGGCAATAAACAGAATGATCCGGTTTTCACTTTTGCCGGCCAGGGTCATGATCGGCTTTGCCACATTGTTCATCACCCCTGTTTTGTCAAGGCCTGCACCGATGATGATAACAGCGATAATGGAGCAGACCGCGTTGCTGGAAAGGCCTGAAAAGGCTTCATTTGGCGTGACAAGGCCGATAAGGGGAAGCAGCACCATCATCATGATCCCCACAACATCCACCCTGACCCATTCAAAAACAAACAAACAGATAACAAAAACAAGGACTATCATTGTCAATATCATATCAGGTGTCATTCAATTTATTCTCCGTTCAATGGTTATTTGAAAGTTTTAAGTGTTAAGTTTTAAGTGTTAAGTGTTAAGTTTTAAGTCAATACCTGACTGCTTATGCTTTCATCGTTTGTGCTGGTCTTTCAGACCATAGTGGTTATTGTGAGATAATTTTCGATGGAAAACCGGGTCAGGCTATTTTTTCGTCCGGAAAAAATAACAGAGCACAGCCACCGCACAAATCAATACGATTCCGAAAATAAAATGGGTATCCATGATCTCCTCCTTACTCTATGGCATAGACACAAAAGGTCTGTGCGATCACCGGTTTTTTTTCATCTGCTGATCCCAGGCTGCTCAGAAATTTTCTGAAAAAACCCCAGAAACTGCCCATATCCTCTTTTTCAAAATAAAGTGATTCCAGAGCTTCGGTGGCTTCCTTGAGTTTTGCATCGCCATGACCGGTGAGCAGGGAGCTGGGCAGGGTGCTGTCCATTTCTTTTGCCCGGGCAATCAGATCCAGGCCGTCCATATCCGGCAGCCGCTGGTCGATAATTGCCAGATGGACCGTTTTTGTCTCCAGAATATCAAGCGCATCCCTGCCGTTCAGCGCGGTGAGCGGTTCATAGCCCTGCAGCCGGATCCGGTCAGCCACGGCACGCAGAAAATTGGGATTGTCATCCACCAGCAGTATGTGAATATCCTTGTGAGAGCCGGCCGGACCGGAACTTCCGGTTTTTGCTTTTGCCATGCCGGCCGGATTTTCCGTAATGATAAATTCAGGTTTGCCATATTCTTTTACGGCAGCATCAATGGCATTATCAATATTTGAAAAATGAACCATATGGGAAAAATCAAGGCCCTGCTCTATGGCTTTGGTGCGGAAATCTTCCACATTCCGGTCGGAATTTTTTTTAAACTCATCAAAAGCCACATCATGGGCATTGGAAAAAAATTCGGTGATATCATGCGTGAGGTTGGCACAATTCACCGCTATGATGCCGCAGCCCATCCGCAGCGCCATCTCAATGGTGTAGGAAACCATTGTTTCGGGGAACAGGCTTTCATATGTGGCAACTGCGATGGTCCGATGGGTGTTGTCCTTTGTTGCCGCCGCCGGCATCTCATGGGTCTGGTTCCGGCTGTCGGCCACCGCATTATCCGCCTTTTCTGATTTTTTCTTTGATTTATTGAACAATGTCATAATGGGCCCTCGAATCTTGTGTTGGAAATTTTTCATTTATGAACATTTTTGTGTTTACAAATGAAACAAAAAAAATTATATGGAGATATAAATTAAAAATTTTAAACAGTCAACATAAAAAATTCATTTATGAAACAGATTGATATATTACTCATCGATGATGAAAAAAAGTTTGCCGACATGCTCTCCCGGCGCCTGTCGTTGCGGGAAATTTCCTGTGAAGTGTGTTATGACGGGCAGTCCGGACTTACCTGGATCCAAAACAATCCAGGCGCAGTTGCGCTCATCCTGCTGGATTTGAAACTTCCGGACATATATGGCACTCGGGTACTTGCAGGTATCAAAAAAATCGATCCCGCGGTCCCTGTTTTCATCATCACCGGACACGGTACTCAAGAAGATGAAAAAAAATGCCTGGCTTTGGGGGCGTCCGAATTCATTCACAAGCCCGTGAGCATTGAAAAACTGACCACTTTGCTCGATCAGGCCCGGGAGGAGGTGCAATGACCCGGATATTGCAGCGCATAAAGAAACATGGCTGGATGCGGTTTTTATTTCACAGGTATCATGTTCATCTGGCATCCTTTCAGACCTTTTCCAATTACCGCGGCATCTGGATTATCAGTATCATCATCCTGGCAGTCACTTCCCTGTCCCCGCTGGTGATGGCCACTTTTATCAACAACCGGCTGATTCACAAGTCCGTGGACTCGGAACTGGTGCTCCAGACCGACCGGGTCACTTCCAATGCCAAGCGGTCCGTGCAGTTTTTCCTGGAAGAACGTCTCAATGCCCTGCGGTTTATCGTAAACGAACTGCCTTATTACTCTTTGATCGATAACGAACACCTGATAAAAATTCTGAGCAACCTCAAACTGGGCTTCGGCGGATTTACGGACCTGAGCATCATCGATTCAGACGGCAATCAAGTGGCGTATGCCGGTCCTTTCAACCTGGAAGGCAAAAACTATAACACCCAGTCCTGGTTCCAGCAAAGCATGGAAAGAGACAATTTCATCAGCGAGGTGTTCACCGGATACCGGGATGTCCCCCACATCATCATTGCGGTACGATCCCAGACAGCCTATGGCCGGCATTTCATTCTCCGGGCCACCCTGGACACCCAGCGGCTCATGGACACGCTGATGTCCTATAAAAGCAATGTCCATACAGATATTTTTTTGATGAATCACACCGGCATACTTCAGACCCCTTCCACAATCCAGGGAAAAATTTTCACCCCCACACAAATCGACATTCCTGCATTTTCAGACACGACCCGGGTGATCACACCTGAAAACAACAAAGAAAATTCATATATCATCGGTTATTCCTATATTGCTACCCAAGCGGTGACCACCCCGTTCATCCTCATGGTCCTCAAGAAAAAATCCGAAGTCATGGGCACCTGGCTGAACGTAGGAAAAACATTTAACTGGATCATCGGATTCTGCTGCCTGGTGATGATGGTCATCATTACTCTGGTATCCACTTTTATGGTAAACCAGCTGTTTCTGGCGGATCAGACCAAGGCGGAAACCATGCTCAAAATGGAACAGAGTCAGCAACTGGCCTGCATCGGTCAGCTGTCCGCCGGCATTGCCCATGAAATCAACAATCCTCTGGCATTGATCAATGAAACGGCCGGGTATCTCAAGGATCTGTATCATTACGCGGATGCGCATCAAGACGACAATGAGATCCTGGAACTTCTGGACGACATCCTGGAAGCGGTATCCCGGTGCGGCACCATCACCAGCCAGCTGCTGGGGTTTGTCCGGCAGTTCGATGTCCAGGTTTCCTCGGTGAATGTGGAAAAACTGATCACCGGCATATTGAGTTTCCACAAAAAGGAAACCGAGTACAAGGGGATCCATGTCACCACTGCCGTTGCGCCGGACGTTCCAGCCATCGAGACCGACCGGGGCAAGCTTCAGCAGATTCTGCTCAATCTGATCAATAATGCGTTTCAGGCCATCGAAGCCAACGGATGCCTGGATATCAAGGTATGGCAACTCTCACCCAACAAGATCGGCATCGAGATCAGGGACACCGGCTGCGGCATTTCCGAAGAAAACCTGCAACGGATTCATGAACCGTTTTTCAGCACCAAAAAAGAACGAATGGGAACCGGTCTGGGACTTTCCATCACCTACGGACTGGTCAAAAAACTACAGGGATTGATCCGGGTGGAAAGCAGTGAAGGAATCGGAACCATCTTTACCGTGACCCTGCCGGTCAAACTCCAGAAAGAGGACGAGGCATGAAAATTATTCTAGTGGACGACGAGATCAAATTCACCAACATGCTGGCCAGAAGACTTTCGCTTCGGGGGCTGGACGCGGATGTGGCCTATTCCGGGGAACAGGCACTGGAAAAAGCCGCTCAAACCCGGTACGACATCGCGGTTCTGGACATGAAAATGCCGGGTATCAGCGGACTGGCCCTGAAAAGAGAACTGCTGGACAACCAGCCGGACATCAAATTCATTTTTGTGACCGGACACGGCCGTGTCGACATGAACGGACAGTCAGACCCGTCAGAGGATATTTTTCTGGCCAAACCCCTGAATATCGACACCTTGATCGACACCATTGAACAACAAATTCATCCGCACAAATCATCGGGGAGACATCAACCATGACACCACCCACCATTGACCTGGTCAACAAACAGGGACTCCGGTTTTTCGGATCAGTGAATGCCAGTATTTCCCATGAACTGAAAAATATTTTTGCCATCATTTCTGAAACCGCCGGGTTTCTGAACGACCTCACCCAGTTATCCAAACAAGGCAAACCCTTTGATCTGTCTTTGCTGGAAAATTGCAGCAACAGCATTGCAGAAGAGATCGAGCGGGGATTTGACACCATCCGCCGCATGAACCAGTTTGCCCACAGTGTGGATGACCCGGTCACAGAAACCCGTATTGCCGATACCCTGACCCTGGCCGTCAAACTGACGGAATTTTTAAGCTATGCCAAAAAGACCCGCCTGAATGATTTTGCCCGGGATACCACTGTTTTTACCAGCCCGTTTCTTCTCCAGACCCTGGTATACAGGACCCTGAGCCGTCTGTACCGGCTTCCGGACTCCAGTGGTGAACTGGTCTTGTCTTTCCGGGATACGGATCCTTTGACCGTCACCCTGATCTTTTCCCTGGATCGGCCCGTCGATTTCAAAGAGTTTCCCGACCCGCCGACCGCTGAAGTGGCGATCGCGCTCAAGGCCGTCTTCAAGGCCACGGACTCCGGACTGGAAATTACCCTTCCCCGGAAAAATGATGATCTCGCGGCCGCACTGGAACAAAGCTGACGCAGGTGTCTTTCGCCGCATCAAAAATAATGAGGAACAAAAAACAGACCATCCAATGCATAAAAACACAATAAATATGGAGGCAGCCATGACCGACACTGAAAAAATTCATCTGTTACTGGTGGATGACGAGGAAAAATTTCTCAATGCCCTTACCCAGCGATTGAAGCTCAAATTTTTTGACATCACCCCCGTAACCAATGGTGAGGATGCCATCCACGTGGCAAAAAACGCCCGGTTTGACGTGGCCGTAGTGGATTTGCAGATGCCCGGCATTGACGGAGTGCAGCTGCTTGAGACCCTGAAGCAGAGCCACCGGTTCCTGGAAGTCATCATCCTGTCCGGCCATGCCACCATTGATACGGCTGTGGCATGTACCAAACTGGGCGCGTTCAAGGTGCTGGAAAAACCCTGCGGATTTGACAAACTGGTGGAAACCATTACAGAAGCCTATGAATCCCGACTCAAAAAGAAATTTGAAAATGACACCCAGCGTATGAAAAAAATCCAGTCCCTGGCATTTGGCCAGTCTCCTCTGGGGATTCTGCGGGAACTGAACAAAATGGATGACAAACATAAATAATTCAACGCCTGCATCCCGGGTTTTTTTGTGTCCGGTAATCAGGCCGTCAGACAATATTACCACAAAGCACATGAAACGACCGAAAGAAGGACTTCTTCGTGTGCTTCATGTGCTTCGTGGTTTTCATTGGGCCCTGCCATAATTTTCTTGATTTTTATGGGATCCGATCCTATTATATTCGATTTATCAGCCATCCATCCATTGAGACCCTTATCAAGGAAGATCCCATGAAGGCAAACACCAATATTGTCTATTCCATTCCCTGGAACCTGTTTCTCATCACCCTGGGCAGCGTCATCGCAGCCGTGGGCATCAAGGCCGTGATCATCCCCCAGGGCATGATCACGGGCGGGTTTTCCGGTCTGGGGCTTTTGATCTACTATATGTCGGATATCCTCACCCCGGGGATCTGGTATCTGATCCTGAACATACCGGTATTCATCATCGGCTGGAAATTCATCAGCAAGCGGTTTCTGTATTACAGCCTGTTCGGTGCCGGGGTGCTGACCGTGTTCATGGATCTGGTGAATTTCGAGTTCGATATCACGGATCCCTGGCTGGCCGCGCTGGCCGGCGGCACCCTGGTGGGGGCCGGGGCCGGCATCGTTTTCCGGTCTCTGGGTTCCGGCGGTGGCAACGACATCATTTCCATTCTGCTCAATCAGAAGTTCAGTCTGCGCATCGGCACCTACAACTTCATGTTCAATTTCGTTCTGTTTGCCGGCAGTTTCGGGTATCTGGACACAGACATCATTTTATATTCCATGGCCACCTCCTATATCGCTTCCCAGGCCATTGAGTATTGCATGGGGCTGTTCAACCAGCGCAAAATGATTATGATCATCTCCCGGGATCTTCCGGCCATTGCGGACGAGATCATGAAAAAACTGCAGCGGGGCGCCACCTTTCTCAAGGGCCGGGGGGCCTACACCGGAGAAGACAGGGAGATCCTGCTCACGGTGGCCAACAACTACCAGATCAAACGTATCGAAGAGATCGCCTTCAGCATCGATCCGGATGCGTTCATGATCACGGAAAACACCTTCAATGTCCTGGGCAGAGGATTTTCCCGCCGCAAGGTGTATTGATTTGAATCGGTTATTCGTAGATGGTGTGCTGCTTGGGATCAAACGCTTCCCGGATGCCTTCGCCGGTAAAGGTGACGGTCATGAGCGTGACCACCAGGGCGCCGACCACGGATGCGGAGATCCACCAGGCTTCCATGTTCTGCCATCCCTGGGCCAGCAGTTCCCCCCAGGAGGGCGTGGGGGCGGGCAGGCCGAATCCTAAATAATCCAGGGAGGTCAGGGCCACAATCCCGCTGGAGATGGCAAAGGGTGCGTACGTGACGATCACGGAAAGGGTGTTGGGAATGATGTGCCGGAAAATGATGCGGAAATGGGAGGCCCCCAGGGACCGCACCGCCAGGATATATTCTCTTTCCTTTTCCTTGTAGGTCATGGTGCGCATGACCCAGGTGATGCTGATCCAGCCGAAAAACGCCATGATCAGCAGCAGAATCATAAAACTGGGCACCAGGATGGAGGACACGATGATGATCACATACAGAAACGGAATGTTGGACCAGATTTCGATGATCCGCTGGAAAAACAGGTCGAACCGTCCCCCGAAATATCCCATGGCACACCCGATGAAAATCCCGATGGTGTAGTTGATCACCAGCAGAAAAAAGGAAAACAGGATGGCGGTGCGGAACCCGTACACCAGACGGGCGAAAATATCTCTGCCCACGTTGTCGGTGCCCAGAAAGTGCCGGTCTTTGAATGACGGGGGAAACGGCGGGTATTCATTGAGGCGCAAATCGTTTTCATACGGATTGTAGGGCACCGGGGGCAGGATCACGAAATCTCCCTGCCCGGCCTGTCGGAAGATCTGTTTGAGTTCCCGGTAATCGGTTTCATATTGATACTTCCGGCCGAACGTGGTGCCGGGGATCATGTCGCCATACGTGGGAAAATACCAGTTTCCCTCATACCGGACCACCAGGGCCCGGGAGTTGATGAACAGTTCCGCGGCAAAGGAGAACAGGATCAGTCCGGTAAGGATGAGAAACGACCAGAACCCCCGGCGGATGGAAATGAACCGCTTGAGTTTGCGCTGCGTAACCGGATTGAGGGCAAACGGTTTCATTTGAACCGCACCCGGGGATCCACCAAAGCCACGCACACATCACTCAAAATATTGCCGATCATGAACAAAAGAGAGGAGATCACCAGAATCCCCATGACCACGGGATAGTCCCGGTCCACCACGGATTCATATCCCAAAAGTCCCATGCCGTCGATATTGAACACCTTTTCAATGAGAAACGATCCCATGAGCAGAATGGAGATATTGTTGCCGAAACTGGTGGCAATGGGAATCAGGCTGTTGCGCATGGCATGGCGAAACACCGCGTTTTTGAAGGATAAGCCCTTGGCAATGGCCGTTCGCACGTAATCAGAGGCCAGGTTGTCCATAAGCGTGTTTTTCATCAACAGGGTCATGACCGTGAACGATCCGATCACATAGGCGAACAG
>JAABUD010000238.1 GCA_011389555.1 Desulfotignum sp.
AAACAATCCCATCCTGACGGGGGAAGCCGGTGTGGGCAAGACAGCCGTCGTGGAAGGATTTGCCCAGCGGATCGTGTCGGGTGACATCCCGCCCCCGCTCAGGGATGTTACGGTGCGCACCCTGGATCTGGGGTTGCTCCAGGCCGGTGCCAGCATGAAAGGAGAATTTGAAAACCGCCTGCGCCAGGTCATCGAAGAGGTTCAGGCTTCCGCCAAACCGATCATTCTCTTTATTGATGAGGCCCACACCCTTATTGGCGCGGGGGGTGCCGCTGGATCAGGGGATGCTGCAAACCTTCTCAAACCGGCCCTTGCCCGGGGAACCCTCAGAACCATTGCAGCAACGACATGGGCTGAGTACAAAAAATATTTTGAAAAAGACGCGGCCCTTACCCGGCGGTTCCAGGTGGTTAAAATTGATGAACCGTCTGAAGATCAGGCGGTTATCATGATGCGTGGGCTGGCGGGTGTCAGCGAGAAACATCACCGGGTCCAGATACTTGATGAAGCGCTGGTAGCTGCCGTGCAGCTGTCTCACCGGTATATCCCCTCCCGCCAGCTGCCCGACAAAGCGGTCAGCCTTTTGGACACCGCCTGTGCCCGTGTGGCGGTCAGCCTGCATGCCACCCCCCCGGCTGTTGAAACATGCCGGCGTCGCATCTCTGCCCTGGAAACGGAACATGAGATCCTGACGCGTGAGGAAATCGTGGGATGGAGCCGCAAAGAACGGCAGGATGCAATTACCGCGCAACTGACCTGTGAACGCGAAACCCTCAAAGAGCTTGAAGAGGGATGGCAGAAGGAAAAAAATCTGGTGGACAGGATTCTGGAACTGAGAAGCACCCTGCGTGCCGGTACTGCCAGCGCCATTGATGAAGATGTTGCCGAAAACACCGCTTCAGAGATTGAAATCAACACAGGCCCGGGGGAAAAAACACCCTTGTCTTCAGAAAACGGGAGTGATAATTTGATTTTACGGGAAAATGAAACCATGAAAACCGAGCTGCATGACCTGATGGACCGGCTTGATGATATCCAGGGAGAAACGCCTTTAATTCTGCCGAGCGTGGATGGTCAGGCGGTCGCTTCCGTGGTAGCCGACTGGACCGGTGTCCCGGTTGGCCGCATGGTCAAAAATGAGATCGAGGCTGTGATGCATCTGGCTGACACGCTTGAAAAACGGGTGATCGGACAGCGGCATGCCCTGGATGCCATCGGTATGCGCATGCAGACCTCCCGGGCAGGATTGGAGAATCCGAGCCGGCCGATAGGTGTATTTCTGCTCGTGGGCCCAAGCGGTGTGGGCAAGACCGAGTCCGCACTGGCACTGGCAGAAGCCCTTTACGGTGGTGAACAGAATGTTATTACCATTAACATGAGTGAGTTTCAGGAGGCCCACACGGTTTCCACCTTGAAGGGCGCTCCCCCGGGATATGTGGGATACGGTGAAGGCGGGGTGCTGACCGAGGCTGTTCGCAGACGGCCTTACAGCATCGTTCTTCTGGATGAGGTGGAAAAAGCACACAAAGATGTCCATGAAATCTTTTTCCAGGTTTTCGATAAAGGAAGAATGGAAGATGGGGAAGGTCGGATGATCGACTTTAAAAATACCATCATTCTGCTTACCAGTAATGTGGGAACCGATCTGATCATGAATATGTGCAAAGACCCGGAACTTGTCCCCGACCCGGAAGGTATGGTCAAAGCACTGCGGGAGCCTTTACTGAAAGCGTTCCCTGCGGCTTTTCTGGGACGGTTGACCGTGATTCCGTTTTATCCTCTTGGCGATGAGGTGTTGCAAAAGATCATTCGCCTGCAACTGGAAAGAATTGAAAACCGCATCCGGGAAAATCACCAGATTCCCTTTACATATGATGACGAAGTGGTCGGGCTGATACAGAGCCGCTGTACCGAGGTGGAAAGCGGTGCACGAATGGTGGATGCTATTTTATCCCATACCCTGTTACCTGAAATCAGCAGCGAACTGCTGTCCCGCATGATGGAGGGAAAAGTGCCTGCCCGGGTTCACGTTAAAGAGAACGCCGGCGGTTTTCAATATTTTTTTTCCTGAAAGAGCAAACAGCCATTAAAAACAATGGCTTTGTATAACCGTTTTTTAAAAAAAATCTAATAAGGAGGAAACAATGTCAGCTTTTATTAAATTTAATGGAATTGAGGGTGAGTCAACGGAACGTGATCATAACGGCTGGAGCATTCTGGATTCATTCAGCCAGGGGCTTGTGCAACCGGGAAGTGGCGCTACAGGGGCCGAGCGACGCCGGGGTGACGTGATTGTAGAAGACATTCAGGTCAGCAAAGTCCTTGATAAGTCCAGCCCCAAAATTGCCGAAGCCGTGTGCCTGGGTACAATTTTTGACACGGTCGAGATCCATTTGACTGCGTCAGCCACGGGTAGCGCACGAGTGACCTATTATGCTTATGAGTTGGAAAAAGTTATGGTGACAAGCTATAATATCTCCGGCTCCGGTCAATCGGAAGCGGTTCCCATGGAGAATTTTTCTTTGAACTTCGAAACAATCACAGTCATTTATACTGAAACGACTCCAGCGGGTGCTACTGGTGGCCAACTTATGTATACCTGGCACGTTGAGGAAGGTGAAGCCTAAAACATCGGCTGCTTGATATCTGCGGGGCTCATTGGAACCCCGCACACCTGTTTTTTTGGGTTTCATCTGAATGAAGGGGTCTGTATTATGTCACAACCTACCCAGGCCACCCGGCACATTGCCATAGAAACGCCGTTGGGTGAAGATGTTCTTCTGTTGCGCAGTTTTTCCGGTCATGAAGAACTCAGCCGGTTGTTTGCGTTTGATCTCGATCTGTTGAGTGAAAATTATGAGATTGATTTTGATGACATTATCGGGCAGAATGTCACCATCCGTATGGATCTGCCGGAGGGCGGAACCCGCTACTGGAACGGTTTCATCAGCCGCTTTGTCCAGGGGGTGTCCTCCAGCGTCCAGTTCGCCCAGTACCGTGCGACCATGGTGCCGTGGCTGTGGTTTTTGACCCAGACCTCGGATTGCCGGATATTTCAGGAAAAAACGGTGCCGGAGATCATCAGACAGATGTTCGATGAACATGGGTTCAGTGACATCGAAGACCGGCTTTCCGGGGGATACCGTACCTGGAACTACTGCGTACAGTACCGGGAAACAGATTATAATTTCGTCTGCCGCCTCATGGAGCAGGAAGGTATTTGCCATTATTTCCTTCATGAGCAGGGAAAATGCACCCTGGTCCTCTGTGACTCCCTGAGCAAGCATGACCCGTATGAAAACTATGGGTCAATCGATTTTGCCCCTGATACGAGAGGTTCAGCAGTTTCAGAACGTATCACCGAGTGGACCATTGAAAAAAAAGTCCGGTCCGGAAAATTTGCCCATATCGATTATAATTTTGAAAAACCCAGCACCTCTTTGATGAGCATTGAAGAAGATCAGAAATCCCACGCTCGCTCAGATTATGAAATCTACGATTACCCGGGTGAATATCTGGAAAAGGCAGAGGGAGATCGATACGCCAGGGTACGTTTGGAGGAACTGTCCTATCCCCATGAGATCTGCACCGGCCAGTCAGATGCCCGCGGCATTTGTACCGGGTATCTGTTTACACTGAATCGGCATACCCGCAGAGATCAGAACAGAGAATACCTGGTCATATCCACCGAATATCAGGTGGCTGCACAAAGCTATGAAACATCCGGAGGCAGTGACCAGCAATTTTTCTGTTTTTTTTCGGCCATTCCCGGATCTGTTCAGTTCCGTCCGGAACGTGTTACCCCCAAACCTATTATTCAAGGAAATCAGACTGCCGTGATTGTCGGTCCTCCCAATGAAGAGATACATACAGATGAACACGGTCGGGTCAAAGTACAGTTTCACTGGGATCGGGAAGGTAGCCGAAACCAGAACAGTTCCTGCTGGATCAGGGTGAGCCAGATGTGGGCCGGTGCCGGCTGGGGGGCGATGTTTATTCCGCGTATCGGCCAGGAAGTGATTGTCAGTTTTATCGAAGGAGATCCGGACCGGCCGATAATTACCGGCCGCGTTTATCATGGCACCAATAAACCGCCCTATTCGCTGCCCGATGAGAAGACAAAATCAACCATTAAAAGCATGTCCAGTCCTGACAGCGGCGGGGTTAACGAGATTCGATTTGAAGACAAAGCCGGTGAAGAACAGCTGTTCATTCATGCGGAAAAAGTTCTGGATCATCGATCAAAAGAAAAAAGCCGTGAATTTGTCGGCGGCAGCAGGCATATGATTGTAGCCGGAGATCAGTATGAAAAGGTAGGTGGCGACAAGCATCTTACCGTTAAAGGGGATCAAAATGAAAAGGTCTCCGGCACCATATCCATACAAAGTGAATCCGGCGATATTTTGGAAAAGGCGGCAATGAATCATGCCGTCGATGCAGGAATGAACGTTCATATAAAAGGGGGCATGAAGGTCATTATTGAAGCCGGCATGCAGCTGTCTTTGAAAACAGCCGGCAGTTTTATCGATATAGGCCCGGCAGGTGTTTATATAACGGGACCTTTGGTGAACATCAACAGCGGCGGCGCTGCCGGCTCCGGCTCCGGATGCTCCCCTGAGTCGCCTAAAGAACCAGAAGAGGCTGATGTAACGTCCCCCGGTTCACTTTCGGACCTGCCTGGCACCACTCCCCTTGAGATGGGGGTGATTCCCCAGGCAGCCGCTTTTCAGGAGGCTGCGGCGTCAGGAGTGCCTTTTTGCGATCTGTGACCGACATAACCGATGGGCCCGTGGGGCTCAGAAAAGAATAGAATCGCCAACGCCTTGATTATATGAGACAGGAATCTGTATGGCACACTTGGATCCGAATACAAACAAAATAAGCCGCACACTATGGGCGACAAAAAAGGGAACTGACAGCAATATATACGCTATCATTGATACGGCACGGGCGCCCCTTATCTATCCGAAACTGGCTGGATCGGCCAACCGAAAGGCCTGCCTGCTGATGGGTGAGCAGGCCCGAAAGCTTGCTGCTGTCGCTCCCTATCTGGTGCAACTGGGTGAAAACGATCCATTGTCGCAATGGCTGTTCAACCAGGGGTGGGGAAAAAGCTGGGGCGTATTTGCAGAATCCGCTGCACCGTTTGTCCAGTTGCGGAACCATGTTCGCTCTCTTTACAGGGTGATGGACGATATGGGGAAACAACTTTTTTTCCGATATTTCGATCCGAGGGTGTTGCGTGTCTTTTTTCTTACATGCGATCCGCTGCAACTCTGTAATATATTCGGGCCGGTGCAGCGCTATGTTTTGGAATCCGAAACCGGCAATGAGTTGATAGAGTATACGGTTACGGATCAATTTAACCTTGTCCAGAAAAGGATTCAGCTGTAATCCAGATCAGGAGTTTTAAACAATGCCAAAACAGGTGGTAAAAGGGGCGATTCTGCAGTGCTTATTCGGAATTTCCCCGGCGTCCCTTGCTGTTTTGCCTACGAACAGGGTCCTTGTGGTAAACATGCCGGCGGCAAACATTATGGATCATCTGCCGATTATCAACATTCCAGGTTTCGGCATGTGCAGTTCACTGGCAAACCCATCTGTTGCAGCGGCTACTTCTGCAGCCGGCGGTGTACTGACCCCAATGCCATGCATACCCGTGACGACTGCCCCCTGGATGCCTGGATCCCCGAACGTATTGATCGGCAATATACCGGCCCTCAATGACACAAGTACATGTCTATGCATCTTGGGAGGCATCATTTCCATCACCCACCCGGGGCAAATGACCAATATTATTCCTTAAAAAGTAACCATATTCAGGATTTTATGCCAATGCTGATTATCCGAAAAGAACAGATGACGATGTTACAGGAAAGGGAACTTCAGGGCTTCGTGGAGTGTATGAAGGATTACCTGGAAAAAAACTTCCCGGATCAGACAGAGTCCCTGGGGGAAGACATGCTCCACAAGGAAATATACCATGGCATGGAAACTGCAGAACAATACCGGATGGCCAGCGAGCGTGAAGTGGCACGTTACATCGAGCTGATGTTCTACCTGGGGCGTGATTTCGATACCAGCCCGAAAACGCCCTGGGCGGCCCCGATTTTAAAGGACCCCTTCAGCAGCGCTGCCAACCGGCTCAGACGGCTTTCCCGGGAGGCGGGCAAGCGCGGCCTGGTGACCTATCCGGAAACAGGCGACAGGAGGTAAACTGGTATGGCGATTTCAGATAATCTGTCAGGACTGGGAAACGGACTCGGGCAGCAAGCCTCCCGGGCTGTTTCCGGCGCGGTTGATCAGGCCATGTCCCACGGGCAGCCATTCGCAGATCGGGCAGCAGCAACAGCACAGGAGGCCGCCAACCAGGCATCCCGGGCTGCAGGCGCAGCAGCCCAGGCTGCGAGCCAGGCCATGGGCGGTGCATCGCCTCTGGGCCAGCAGGTCCTGAACCAGGCCGAGGGTGTTGCCGATACAGTGCGGGACGCTGCAGGCCGGGCCCGGAATATGGCTGAGGAAGCAAGGGAGCAGGGGCAGCAGGTTTTGGCCGATGCCATGACCCGGACATCGGATGCAGCAGATGAAGCTGCAACACGCGCCTCTGAAGCCGTGGCCGCTGCTGACGAGGCGATTGCCAGCTCTACCGGGGACCTGGGTCAGTCACTCAATGACGTCTTCAGGGACAACCCCCTGGGAAGTCCCGTCCAGGGATGTCACCTGCCGGAAGGGTTGCCTGGGAGTCTGCCGGATTCCGGAGCGCTGCAGAGTTTAACACAAGATGTTCTTTCCGAAAGTCAGACGCTGAGAAACAGATTGGGCGATACCGCGTCAGCACTCAGAGACGCCATGGAAGACGTCCGGTCAATGGCGGAGGATATCCTTGGATGTCTGAACAATGCTGCTGAACAAACCCGGGCATCGGGTCAGGAGATGCTGGCCCGGGCATCGGGAGTCGCAGAACAGGCCCAGGAGGCGGCTTCCACTGCCCTGGAGCAGGGTCAGCAGGCCGTCAATCAGGCCCAGGTTCAAGCAGAACAGTTTGCAGCAGACGCACAAGCAGCGGCAGCCAGTGCGGCGCAGCAGACGGTTGAAACGGCCCAACCCATGATCAATCGTGCCCTTTCATCTGCGTCCCAGGCCCAGCAAACCGCTGGGGCGGCCCAGCAAGCAATGGGCCAGGCATCACAGGATGTCAGCAATGCCCTGGGGGTGGCGAGACAGGCTGCAACCGATACCATGGATTCGGCGGGTCAGGCGGCGACAGATTCTATGGATACGGCGAGTCAGACAGCAACCGATGCCTTGGATACGGCGAGTCAGGAAGCGGCCAATGCCATGGATTCTGCAAGCCAGACCGCTTCCGATGCCCTTGATAATGGCCGGCAGTTATCTAATGATCTTCAGGACCAGCCGACCTCTGCCCTGGATTCCACACAGCAAGGTGTATCGGGCGCTGCGCAGGCGGCCAACGATGCCATGGAGGGGATGCAGGCATGCCTCGGTGCACTGCAGGAAAAAATCGGATCATCGGTTGCCACTGCACAGCAGTTTGTGTCGGATGCTGCACAGGCAGCGAATAACGGGGTGAATCGTGGACAGGCGGCCACCCAGAAGGCTGCGTCTCAGGTGCGTGAGGCTGCGGGCCAGGCGCGAGAGCAGGCGGAGGATACTGCCCAACGTGCCCGGAATGCCGCCCAGGAGGCGGCCGGTCAGGCACAGCAGGCGGCACAGCAGGCCCAGGATGCCGCCCAGGAAGCGGCCGGACAGACACAGCAGGCAGTGCTGCAAGCGATAGGTCAGACACAACAGGCAGCGCAGCCGGCGCAGGATGCTGCCCAGGGGGTCCTCAATAATCTGATACCTTGATCCCGATTCTTTCTGAACGCCGCCCGTTTCCATGAAGGATCGGTTTCCATTATGCCAAGCATAATTCCCTTATTTTCGGGACTCTCGAACTTGAAACTTTTTTTTTAGAGCATCAATAACAAATTTTCTCTTCTGAAATTGAAATCGATAGTCAACATTTTTTTTACTGTTTGTGCAGAGGATGCACAGATACGTCCTTGATTTTGCCATGCTTCAGATGCTTATGCATCTTTTTGGACGTACCCTTGGTCTCACCCACACGAATCCAGTTAGAGGCCTGATAACAGGTACCTTTGAAACAAGACAAGCCAAAATACCATAAGTTCAGAAATTGAGATTAAGTATCCATTTCACCCACTTTATGGCAAAAGACTAAATGTAAAACGTAAATCTATAAGCAAGAAAGGGACTATCCTTGTCGAAGCACCAAAGGGATTTTGCAATGAAATTCCTTGTTGGATGATACAACCACAGTGTGCAAATCATCATATTTCAAAAACTCCACATATTAACTTGAAGGCTATTTTAAAGGCAATTGAATTACTTGAAGATTCAATGGTCGGCTTGATACTATAGTGTTCTCTAACGTATTAGGATTAATTTCTGATCAGACAGAAAAGGAGAGCACAATGAAGCAACTTTGTTTTGAATTCGCAAGGGAGCAAGCCGAGGCTGAATTAAGTCGTGAAATTGAAGAAGATTTAATAAAGCAAATGGCCGTATTATTAATCCAGGTTAATAAAAAGGAAATAATTGAAAATGATGATTCCACAGATCAATAGCAAGATAAAAGAAAATCATTTAAACCGGAAAGCAATTATTTATTTGCGTCAGTCAACAGCCAGGCAGGTACAAAAAAACACAGAAAGTCAACGACTTCAGTATGCTTTAGAGGATAAAGCAAAATGTTGGGGATGGAAAGATATTGAAATTATAGATAATGATTTGGGAGCAAGTGCAGCGATGGGTGCGGCCAGACGGGATGGTTTTGAACGAATAACATCATTGGTAGCCGTGGGAGAAGCAGGTATCATATCCAGTAGAGAAGCCAGCAGGCTATCAAGAACAGATAAAGATTGGTGTCGGTTATTGGAAGTCTGTAATTTATTTGATACCCTGATTAGTGATGGAGAGCAAATATATGATTGCAATTGCATGGATGATCAGCTAATACTTGGGATTAAGGGAACTATCAGCACTGTGGAGTTGAAAATATTGCAGTCAAGACTAATCACAGGCATGCAGGAGAAAGCTAAACGGGGAGAATTCAAAAGACAGATTCCACCGGGATATATTTGGGATGCAAATGGAAAAGCCGTAAAAGCACCCAATAAAAGAATTCAAGATACAATTATGTTAATCTTTAAAAAATTCAGGGAAATGCAGACGATAAGACAAACGTATCTTTGGTTTCATTCTGAAAATATTGAAGTACCTGTATTAAAGGATAAAGCTGGCAAAAAGGAAGTTGTTTGGAAACTACCTGAAAAAGGATACTTACAATCATTATTGAAAAATCCTTTTTATGCTGGAGTGTATGTGTGGGGCCAAGAAACAACTCAAATGGAGTATAAAGATGGGAAAATAGTAAAAGGAAGAAGAAGAGTTCATGATGCAAGGGAATCAAAAGTATTTATAGAAAATAATCATGAGGGATATATAGATTTAGAAACATATGATGAAAACCAAAATATCATCAACAGTAACTGTCTTAGTCAAACAAAGGTTGAAAGAACAGGGGCTGCGAGAAATGGGCAAGGGTTATTAAGTGGTATATTAAGATGTGGTGAATGTGGTAGAAAGCTCTATGTTGCGTATTATGGAAAAAGTGGAACTGCTGCCAGATATATATGCAGAGGAGATTATGAGACTGGAGGCAAATACTGTTTGGCATTTGGCGGCAGTACAGTAGATAAAAAATTTAAGGAAGAGTTGTTTAAAGTAATATCTCAAAATGGTATGAAGGCCAGTATTAAAGCGGTGGAAATGCTTTCAATAAAGCAGTGTGATAAAAAAAAGGCACTTGAACAAAAGATTAGCCAGTTGGAATACGAAGCCAATCGTGCTTTTGAGCAGTATAATGAAGTTGATCCACGCAACCGCCTGGTTGCCTCCGAATTAGAGAGAAGGTGGAATAAAAAGCTTGAGGAACTTGAGGATACAAAAAAGTATATAGCAGAAGCCTCAATAGAAAATCGTCCTATTTCCGAAGAACAAAAAAGAAAAATATTGGTTTTAGGGAATAAATTTTCAGAAGTATGGGATAGCAAACATTGCTCTAATTCTTTAAGAAAAAAAATAATTAGAACAGTCATAGAAGAAGTCATTGTCGATTTGAATGAGGCAAACCTGAAACTTAAATTTGTTATTCACTGGAAAGGAGGTTGTCATACAGAGTTTGAGATGCCCAAACCAGCCTCGGGTGTTGGACAAAAAACATCACTGGAAGATTTAGAAATAATTCGAAAGATGGCCGATCGATATGGTGATGATGCAATTGCACGAGTTCTTAACAAGTTAAAACGTGAAACTGCGACAGGGAAACGATGGAATGCATCTCGAGTAAGAAATATTAGAAGCAGATATTCGATTTCTGGTCATATTCACACAGTACAAGACCCGGAAATTTTAACGTTAGGACAATCAGCCCAATATCTTAATGTCAGTGGCTCAACAATAAAGCGTTTAGTGGCAAGTGGTGTTTTGAAAAAAGATCAAGTAGTATCTTGGGCGCCATGGGAAATAAAAAAATCTGATTTGGACTCTGACAATATTAAACGCATAATTAAAGTACTTCATGAAACAGGAAAACTGGTAGTTCGGGGTAATGGTTTAGAAACTCAAATGAAATTATTCAATGATTAGAAGGAGATAGCTATGCCAGGTATTATGAGTGGTAGCGTAACCGGTCCTGTTCCACAAAGATCTCCAGCAGGTATAAATGAAAATGATACACTTTCATCCAGTCATCACTGATCCGCCTTATGTTCAACGCCAGGGTGCAGTTGATGAGGGCCTGGTTCACATGAATTCTGGCAGTATATCCACCCCTGCCCCAGTGTTCATTGACCATTGCCTGGATAACGAACAGGTCTTCGGCATTGATTTTGCGGTTTCTGATGATTTACTCTTTCATAAACCATTGTACCGCAGAAATTTGAACGGGACTCCGGCCCTAAATGAAAAAAAATAAATGGAAATGTTGTGAGAGGTGATAATGCTATGGTTCTGAGTTATGGAATCGCTATGGGATCAATGGTTTGAGATGGAAAATCCATAGGTTGAAAACAGTTGATTTTTGGGGCTTCAGGCAGTATTAACAACCTCAACATCAGAGTTGTAAACAATTTTAGATATTGCTTGACAAAAAGCAAAAAAAACATTTATTTATTCTCAAGGCACACAGACACTGGGCTCTCTTCTCACCAATCCGCAACAGGCTGCTTCGGTCGAGCTATTGAATTCGGTATCCTGGATTTCAGGAACAGATTTTATTTTCATAAGTGGTGTGACTTTAAGAAATTGGGGGCACTCAAAACGGAGGCAACGAATGGGCAAATTTTTGTATCATACTGTTCAGGTAAACATGAAGGCACTGCGTGCCAAATGGTCCGATCCCAATGGTCCTACGGCCAGGGGAAAGGCGCTCGGAATCGCTGCCGATTTGTTCAACAAAGCGATGGTGAAACTGGGCGACATGAGTCTGGACCACAGGATCAACGAAGAACTGGAAAAACTACAGCCATGCCGGTAGCGGGGGGAGTACTGGTGCGCGTGACCACGCAGCAGTGGAAGATCCCCGATTTCACGGGGCATGAGGCCAAAGCTTTTCTATACTCAGGCATTGCCGCCAGTGGTATGAGTCCAGAGGAAGCGCTCCAGAAATGGTACATGCGCCCGCAACTTCTATAGGGAGTGCGGGCCGGCAGTCATGGTGGGAATTTATCTGCTTTGCAAGGGTGATGAGCTTTTCACACTCCAGGCCATTACCTGCCATGTTGACGGCAACCACAGGCAGTTCCAGTTTGAACGGATCACGCTCATGCAAAATCCTTGTTTATTCAGCTGTTCCTTTACGCCGAAAACTGGAACTTCTCGGTGCCGGACGTCAATGCATCCCAGAGGCAGGGGATTTTCCGACAGCATCACCGGTTTCCCCTTTGCAGGACCCATCCCGCCGGATAACCAACCTGTGTCACAGAACCATCCTCATGGATGATGACATGGCCTGTTTTGTCCTGGCCCGTCTTGACGGCACTTTGGACCAAGATTCGCTTTGCGACCTGATGACAGAGGCTCTTGAAACCGGCCAAATCCATATCCCGAAACTGGATACAAGGCATGGTGAAACGGTTCGAGAATTGATGCGGCTCAAGCTGGCATTGATTCTTCAACAACTGCCCCGGTGCGGCGTGTTGATTCTTCAGGACTGACAAACGATATTCTCCATCGAACCCTGTCTGCAGGTTTACAGAGACGATATCATACCAACACATAAATAGACATCAACTTTTTCAGTGATGAGGTCGTTTAATACTGGCATATGCTTTCTATAAACAACTCATAAAATAAGCAAAAGGAGGTATACCCATGCGTATTTATTACGAGGCTTTTGGCTTTTTTCCACGATTGCAGTCCATGGCTGCCGGAAGAGATGAGATGTGCCGCTGGGCCAGGGCGATGGGACCGGGAGGTTTTCAAAGCCGACAGGGATCCGCCCGTGCGAGATGGGAAACACCCTATCGGAGCAGCGACGGCGCTACCACGTACACAGAACAGACGGTCTTACATCCGTTCATGCAAATGGGTATCCGTTACATTACCACGGGATGGGTCCAGACCCGACATCGCACCGGTCGAAGCCGCCATGAGACAATTGATGTGTGGTGGATCGATATTATTCGCTGTCTGCCGGTTGAAGATGCCAGGATGCGACAATGGGGCTATCAGCAACGTTCGAGCCGGGAATGGCAGATAATCCGCGGATACAACCGCCAATACAATCAGACGATTTTGGCAAGGCTGATATCACACAAGGTTCCTTCAGAGGCACATCGGCAGGCGGTACGCAGTATGCATCGGCAGGCCGTTAATCTGATATTCGAATTCGCCATGGAGCTGGCTAGCCCTGCAAATGTTCCCACTGGAAGTCTGGTGCGCAGTTCATAGGCAGTTAGAAAGCCGAGGGTTTTGGCGGGCAGACAAAAAGCTCCCTGAATTGTAATACGCAAAATGAAAAAAACAAGGCGGATTGAAATGGATTGATTTTATGCTGCTCCGGCAGTATTAAAAAGCCTCGAAACAATCTCCATTGAATGGATTACGGGGCAGATCAAACAGCCTGCCAAAATCACTTGTCCGCAAAGGGCGTAGGTATATTGCGGTTATGGGTCTTTCCGGAAGGCCGCCGATAAATACTGCCTTGGGCGGTTCTACCCGGGTGTTTTTGCTCCCCTGAGCCGAACCGTTATCAGTTTGGGATTGATACTGTTCCAGGAAACCCGATACCGGCAGAATAAGGGCATCATGGGCTTTACTTTTCAAGGACCGGCTGCCAGACAGTTTATTTTCCCCCGGGAGAAGACGGCATGGTTCTGTGAGAAGGCGAAACGGATAGTGCACTCTTGCCGGCCGCGCAAGAATATGCTGCCCAAAAAGAACCCTAAATGTTTTTCTTCAACTAAAAACCGGCGGCCGGGAACGCTTTTGAGTTTTTTTCCGAAACACCTTTGAAACAAACCAGCCATAACTATCTGCATTTTGTAGTGCTTCCTGCCAGGTCAGACCATCCGCCCTGAAACCTTTTCCGTCACGATTGAAGTAGCCTCTCGGACCAAAGTCTCTCAAATTTATGAACTTGTGTCCGGCTTCGTGAATCAATACAACCGGGGCACGTTCCAGATTTGTCATAACGATGCTTTTGTCGAGATGGATATCGCCGCGCCGATGAATTTCCTGTCCTTTTTCTGTGTGGTGGATCATCCCTCCTACTTCCTCCCTCGGGCCTTTAAAGTAGGGTCTCACATAACCAGCAGCAGGTCGAGCATCGTTGGCGCTGGTGCGGACCTTGATGCTCAAGTTTCTGCCAAGTTCCAGACCGATTGTTGTCAGGACCGCCTTAATAGTCGAGAGGGCTGCGGCCTTGTCAGGTGGATCCTTAAAGCATTCGCTCAGCGGGTCCGTCAAATAGGCTTGCCGGTTGTTGGTGCGGATTTCAGGAAGCACGCATCGCAGCCAATCTCTTGCCGTTTGTAACGAATTTTTTACTTGATACACCACCGCTGGCGATCCGTGAAACTTAACCTGTTTGACAATAAGTGTGGTGCCACCAACCAAAATCTTGGTTTCACTGTACCATCGACCAGCCATTTTTTCTCCTTTGTATTGTTTCAGTTTTCGATTCTTCAACAATTGCCCAAGTGCAACGTGTAGAAACGTCCAGACTGAAAAACTCCTCAGAAGTTATTTTCTTGACTGCACTTAACGGAAATAATCACCATTGGTTTGGTTATGGGACAGATCAAACAGCCTGCAAAAATCACTGCTCCGCAGAGGGCGTTGATATATGGCAATTAACGGGTGTTCCGGAAGACCGCCGATAAATAATGCTTTGGGCGGTTCGGTCCTGGTGGTGCCCCTCCCCTGATTCAAATTGTTTTCGAAAAGGGCTTGATATTTTTCCAGGAAAACCGGCATCGGCAGTATCAGGTGGTCATCTATTCCGTTTTTCAAGGACCAGGCCGCGAGACAGTCAGAAAAAATGGAGGTTTCATTCATGGTATTGTTTTCGGTCTTCGGAAACCTTACATCGGACAGCGCTGTTTCAAACTCCTTGAAGCGGTCATACCGTGCGGCGGTCATCTCTTCAAATGCCCGGAACACTTGCCCGAAACGGTCAAAAACTGCACGCCACTGTCTGTGCATATCTTTCATGAACACCTGACCTGTGATAAGCAGTGGATAAGTCCGTCCCAGACTGTCACTGCTGTCTTTGACAATCCCCACAATCAAGGTTTGTTTATGAGGGCCCCGTGTCCAGAACCGAAAGGAATGAATGCCTCTGTTTTTTTTGAAATCCGCAATGCTTGATGTCATTCCTGCATCCACCCAGGACGCCAACGCATTGGCCAGCGGCAGGGCCGAATTTACACGGATATAATCTATAAAGGCCGGGTGCTTACCACAGGCGGCGACATCCAGTTTCAACCGGGGCCTGTTCATTCCCAGCATGGGGCGATCTCCACGGGCGGCCTTCCCGGTGTGGCCCCCAGCAGCCCGATCACCTCCCGGCTGCCGGAAAATTCATACTTGACACTGATGGACCGGACCCCAAGACGGGTGAGACTGTCCTGTTGCTCAGGAAAGTCAGCCGGGGTGAAACTGCGGCGCCCGCCGGGAAAATCCTTGAGAAACCGGGGGAAGGAGTATGGACCGGTATATTTTTTAACCAGGGTCATGCTGCTGATTTTAATGGAAAAAACCACCTGGCAGTCAGACTGGGGAGACCAGGTGAACACTTTTTGGACCGGATAGTTCAGATTTTCCAGCAGAACAGACCCCTCTGTGCAGACCAGTTCAAGCATTGTGGCATGGGGCTGAATCTGAGCCCCATCATTGGCACTGGTGGGAAGACCGCTGATCTTCACATTATATTGCGGTTTTACCGGCCTGGCCGCCCTTACCCCCCTGGCAAGAAATGTAAAAAAACCCGGCTCCAGAGCAACGCTTTTGTCATACACCCTGGCTGCATAATATCCCTGTTTCAGTCCGCGTTTCACAAAAGGGGCTGCCGGTCCCTCCAGAAAGCCTGTGACCAACCCGTCCGATCCCATCAACAGGGCATTCATGTTCTGCGTACCCGCAGCATCCTGTAAGCTTAACAGCACCTCCTGTTCCCATTTTTTCTGGAGTCGGCATGCGGTTTCTGTAAGGGCGAACTGATGAAAAAAATCCATGGGTCCTGCCAGAATCAGCCAGATTTGTTGACTTTTTTCATCCGGATAAGCAAGAAGCTGCCGCACCCTCTCGAACGCCTGTTGCGCTGTAAAGAAAGGAATGGTACTGGTGGCCGGATCCTCCCCATAGATCTGTGTTGCTAAATCGAATGCTGCCTGCTGAGAGGAGACCAGCGGGGCCATCTGGACAAGGCTGTCCTGATACTTCATAAAGGCCTTGCCTGCCTTGAGCATCTCTGTATCGTTCAGCCGGAGTCTTGAACCCCCTGGTATTTTGGATTTTACTTTTGCAACAGCAGTTCCCACCACACCGGCAGTTCCGTCTTTTTTGACCCGCAAAGCCACGGCCTGTTTATCGAGTGTCCTGATATCATCGACCAGATTGACCCATTCCGGCAGACGGCTCTGTCCGGAAAAGGGCTGCAGTTCCCGGGAAATGAGATCCAGCAGGACGGAATACGGCCCTTTTTTCTGATGTATCCGTTCGGAAATCGCCTGCCATTCCTGCCGGGTTTTCAGGTTTTTTCTTCCATTATCAAATCCAGTAACGAACTCCAGCCAGGCTTCCAGGTAAGCTGTTTCATACCAGGTATAAAAATCCTGTTTTTTCCCCGCCAGGATGAGTGGTTCAGCCAGTGCGGATTCCATGTCAACAATAAAGCTGTCAATATTTTCCTTACCATTGCGTGTAAAACCGGCGGCAACCATGACAGGGGGATCATTCTGGATAGACTTTCCCCAGAAATCGGCCTGGGTGTAGGCAGGCATATCCGGATCTGTATTGACCCGGGCCACCAGCCAGTTCAAAGTGTGTCCGTCAATGGAGACAATGCGGGCCAGCCATTTTTGCAGCTCATTCATTTTCCGGTTAATGGCCTGGGGATTTTCCTGCCAGGCCAAGTATTGCAGATACAGCTCGCCGATCTTGAACCGGACCTCGGCTGCGATATCACCCCGGACACCGGCGGCAGCGGCATCAAAGTCTGGCAGCCGCATATTCTCAATGTTTTGATCCAGGAGCCTGGCTTTCATCAGGTTGATCCGGTATACCAGATGATTCACGTGCCGGACAAACACATCAACCTGGGTATCCTGATTGAAATAGCCCATGTTTTCCGCCATTTGTTTATCAAACGGTGAAAGCATCCGCTCTTCAACCAGAGTACAAAATTTTTGTTTCAATTCCGCTTCCACGGCAATGCTTTTGTTGAGCCCCAGCCGTGGTATCCACCAGTTTTTATTGCTGCGCTCAATTTCCTGGATGGTTGCTTTGAACTGGTCCAGGGTGGTCATATCGGAAATCAGATCCCCCTGAAAAACCCTGGGGCCTGCAAACTGATCCGATGCAGCTTGAATGCTGTGCAGGTTCTTCACAAAAGAATAGCTGAGAACACCGCAAAATGCTATGATCACAGCCGTCCAGGCTGCAAACCCGATATTCCGGGTCAATCTGGCCCAGGCGTCTCCCCGCTGGGTTTTCGTAAAAAGTCCCCGGTCAGACGGCAGTACCCGGGAAAAAAAATCATGCAGAAAAAGGCCTCTGCTGGTACCCGGCAGCACCTGCTGTTCTCCGATGAGTCCCATTTCCTTGAGAAAATGGGAAAAAGGGGTCCCTTCCTGGCGGCCGCTGCTGAAAAAAACG
Organism: Desulfotignum sp.; assembly: GCA_011389555.1. Taxonomy (GTDB): domain Bacteria; phylum Desulfobacterota; class Desulfobacteria; order Desulfobacterales; family Desulfobacteraceae; genus Desulfotignum. The sequence goes on from JAABUD010000238.1 coordinate 17,467, forward strand.
CCCCGGAAAAACGGGGTTTCCTGGTAGGGATTTTCCTGGAATAACCCTTTGAAAAAGGTTTGCAGCCCTGGTTTTATTTTTTCCAGCTCACTGGGGAAAAGCATCAATTCCGGATCAATTTTTTCCTTTTTCAAGCGCTGCATCATGAGCAGACGATGGTCCCGGATTCTTTCTCCCATGGTTTTAAAACAGTCTGATACAACCGTTACCAGATCTTTTTCATGATCATGGTTTATCATTCCCATGGTCTGATCCAGGGCATCCTTATCCAGGCCGTCGCAGAAATGAGTCATGCCCTGGATAAGATCACATTTGGTAACCATGACATAAACCGGAAACTTTGCCCCCAGCACCCGCATCAATTCATCCACACGCTTTCTGATATCCCGACCGTACCGTTCCAGGTTTTCCGCATCCGTATCGTTCAGGCTGTCGGCGGACACAGTGACAATAAGCCCGTTCAACGGTTCTTTTTTCCGGTATTTTGCCAGTAGACTTAAAAATTTCTGCCACTCTTCGCTGTCTTTTTGATCATCCACCGGAACGGCATACCGGCCGGCCGTATCAATGAGGATGGCCTGTTCAAAAAACCACCAGTCACAGTTACGGGTGCCGGAAATACCCGAAACACTGGCGACTTCCGCAAATGAAGAGGAAAGGTCCGCGCTTTGGATGGCGGTTGTTTTGCCGGTGCCGCTTTTTCCGATAATCATATACCAGGGAAGCACATACAGGGGGTTGCCCTGTTTTTTCAGATGGGACTTTCTCAAGGCATCAATGGCTTGTTTCCACTTTTCCTGCATCTCTTTGGACACTTCCCGGCTTTTTTTATCCCGGGATGCCAATACCGCATTATCCTGTTCGATAATCTGGGATACAAACTGCTGTTCTTTTTTCCGCACCAGTAGTTTTTTTATTAACCATGCCCCAAGCAGTATACCCATCATACCGGCAATGATGAAAAAACAGACCCACCAGGGCCATCCGGCCCACAGCACCCCGGCAAAAACGACAAATCCGACAAAGATCAACAAAGCGATGATCAAAAAAAGCTTGAACAGAAATGCAATGGTTTTTTTCATTTACGGCACCCGGGTAATTAAGGTTTGCCCCACATTGTTCAACACAAAAGTATAAATGAGAAACAGCAGTCCATAAAATCCGACCGGCACCAAAAACGCCGCAAGGGTGATCCATGAAAACCGCTTTGATCCGGCACTGTTTTGAATATCATGCTCTTTAACATATGCCTTGGGAAAAAGCGTGATCCGGTTCATGTCCGGCAGGTCCATAGAGCTGCCGGTCAGCAGCTTCAGGTTGGATATTCTGAGTTGATCCAGCAGCATGTCATCCCCCTGCCTGTGATATTGTCCGGAAAACCCGAGGGCCAGACAGATATAATACACTTCTCTGACCGGATTCTGATGGGGGCCGATCATATTGAGTTTTTGAAAAAAAAGCTCTCCGGCATCTGCGGTTTGAAAAAACCTGCGCTGGAGCTGATGTCCCTGCCAATGACGGCTGCCTTCCCAGTTGCTGCGCATGATACTTTCATCAATCCAGGCAAACACGGCAAATCTGGCCAGATCATAATCCTCCCGTGAGAGGCCGGTCGTCGCAAACAGGGATTCACTGTCATTGATCAAACGGTCCATATGATTGACGGCCTGGTCAAAAGGGATGCCTTCCCTGTCTGTTTTTTTCAGCAGCAGGATGGTATACGAAATCATATCGGTAAAACAGTCCGCCAGCCGCATATTTTCAGTTCCTTTTCACGATCATCAGTTCCACCGCCAGATCTTCCGGGGCCATATCCCAGTAGAGGGCGATGTTGTTTCCCCTGGGTACCGGTTCCCACTGTTTGCCCTGGTGGTCAATCCTGAAATACAGGGCATTGGCTTTTCGTGGCAGTTCCTGTGGGATGTTTTCCAAATATGACAGACGAATTCCGGGCAGAGACTGGGCAATCAGAATAGGCAATGACTCCCTGGCACTCAGTTTGGCAATGCCGGCCATGGCATCGATAATCACATCTGCCTGGTGCTGCGATTCCAGAACCAGATAAAATCGGTTGGATCCTTCAAACAATGCCGGGGACAGATCCGCTGTAAAATAGGTACCGTCAAACGGCAGCGGAATAATATACTCGGGCCCGGCCGTAATTTCATCCAGTAACCGGGTAATCAGAAGCTGGGCACCGGAAAAACAGGCCCACAATTTTTGATGGTCATAGTCTGCCATGAGTGCGGTACCGTCTTCGAGCTCCCCGGTAGCGGAAACGGTGGCGGAAAATGAAGACAGTTCTCCCACGATCTGTTTGAGCAGGCCGTACACGGCCCAGGGATGACACTGGATCACACCGGTCATGTGTATCAATAGAGGTACATATCGGTTCAGGGACCGCAATGCCATCATATATACCATATCCCTGGACCCGAATTCCGCCGTATGCACTCCCTTGGCCCGTTTCACCGCCTCAAGCTGCCGGGTTTTGGAAAAAACCTGGTCCCTGATTTCCTTGACGATACCCGCCAGGACGTCTGATCCGGCAATGGTCAGGCAGGGTGGAATGAACTCCTTGTCCACAACCACATCTTCAAGATGTCTTTTCAGACGGGCGATGGGCATCAGCTGATACTCTCCCTGAAAATCCATCTCGGTTTCCCAGAATATTTTCACCAGGAACTGCATCTGCCGGACTTC
>JAABUD010000239.1 GCA_011389555.1 Desulfotignum sp.
GCCGTCTGTCCAGGCGGTTTCAAAGGAACGGGCCTGAATCAGGGCATTTTCTCCTAAAACCACGTGGGTATGATCAGGAAAAACAAACTCTCCGGCCACCATGCCAAACACATGACCGGCCAGTGCGGCTTCATCTATTTTGAAACTGCCCGCCCCCCAGAAATGGGGTGCTGCAAAACGGTACCAGGGATCTGTATGGGACCTGTTGTACAGATCGCTCAACTGGAAATGGTGGGGCTGAAGAAAAAGGCCCTGATGCCAGAAAAGGGGCTTGACCATTGCTACCGCCCCTCGATTTTCTCAATCTGTTCAGGACCGAGAAAAAGTGTTGCATCCAGCATGCCGGGTTTCTGTTTTTGTTCTCTGGAAATAAACCCCTTTTTTTCGATGACAACGGGAATATCAATCAACCGGGTAATTCTTTCTTTTTCAATGGTGTAATATCCTGCAGCCACTGCCAGGTATTTGGCATTTTCCGCACGGTCCATTACCAGGGTGGTTGTCTCTCCCGGATTCACAATCAGGCGTTTGGATGAGGCCACACCCGCATCGAACAATTTGCATTCCAGCAGCCGGTACAGCCCCTCCCGGTCCTGGGAAAGCTGGTTAAATCCATTGGGATCACGCAACTGATACAGGCATAACGAGAGGGTATGGGCTTTGCCGTTGTCCTGATTCAGCAATGTATCTGCCTGAATCTCAATTTTTACAGCATCCTTTTCATAGGTCCACTGCGGGGGGGGCGGCGTTTTTTTGGCACATGAAAGCATTATCAGCATTAACAGTACAGACATCACCATCATTACGGTCTTGTTCATGTTTCTCTCCTGATGAGGTTAAAACGATATATTTCGGCAATTTTTTTCAAATTCCCTTAAAAACGATTCCATAAACCGGCCGGATTCAAACCAGTTTCTAAATTTTTCAAACTTATGTTCATATACTTCATAGCTCTTGGCCCGGCGAAAAGGACCGATGGCTGACCCTTCGGTCTCAGCTGCTATTTTTTCCGGCGCCAGTTCTTCCAGAATCTGCCGCACCTTGGCATGGGCCGCTTTTTTGGATGCTTCCTGGGCTTCGAAAAACGCCTTGCCGATCTGACCGATATATGCCTCCAGGGGCCGGGCCTGGCTGCTGCCCTCGATATTATACCCGATCACCTGGCGGATGGTCTGGTCCGGATCCTGTCTTCCCACCAGGGTGGTATTGATGACGCTGATTAATTGATTCAACGACTCAAAAACCGTATTGATGGATTCGGCAAGGCTCTCCAGCAGTTCATCAGAGCTCAGATCCACCTTGGAGATATCCCGTCCCAACAGCAGTTTTATCACCCGGGACAAAACATGGTCATCAATTGCCGGGGATGG
>JAABUD010000240.1 GCA_011389555.1 Desulfotignum sp.
CTTCCAGCGTCTCATATGATATGGTTTCCGTCATCCCTTGATCCATTGTCTTGTTCATGGTTTCCGGTTTATTTTTTCGGAGATATCACCACTGTCTTGTCCAGATCATCGTTTTCACCGAAAAACCTGTCATTCTGTTCCGCGCCCCCGTCGGAACCCGTCATATGGTCCGGCGTCAGGACAACGGTTTTCTCCAGATCCTCGAAATCTGCCCCCGGGTCAGGGGCGCTTTCCGGAACGTTCTTGTCAGGCGAAGACAGCACAATGGTCTCGAGCACATCTTCTTCCTGAACACCCGGATCCGAATCCCCCTTCATCTCTTCTGCCTGCCATTTGTCTTTCAGCTGTAAAAGCAGAGAGCGGACTGCCTGTTTGCGGGCCTGGGTTCCGGGCGGAACTTCATGATCTGTCAACTGCGCTTTCGGGGCCGCAAGCGGTTCGTCAGCGGCACTCCGGGTGGCAAACAAAGAGATTTTCACCTTTTGTTTCAACCCATCCAGATCCTGCAGCAGGGTATCAACTTCTGTTTTCAGATCCTGAGAATGCGGCTGAAAAAACCGGGTCCCTGCTGCCAATGTTTTGAGCCACAACGGATGCCATTGTTCCGAAACCGTTCCATTCTCAGGATGCCAGAAAATATTTTCCACTGCCAGAAAGGGATATGCCTGAACCAATCGGGTATAATCGGAAAAATACGCTTCCAGGGAGTTATTTCCGGAAAGCTGCCTGAGTCCGGCAAAGACCTCATTTTGCCCCTGATTCCGATTCACCAGAAAAGTATAAAACCAGAGACCGGCAAGAAAATCGATATTTCTGTTACCGGCCGGAAAAACATCACCCCCGTCTTCATGCCTGTTGGACAACAGATCGATAATATTCAGATCAAATCCCCAGAAAAACGGCAGCATAGTCCCCTGGTTCAAGGGCGTCAGCCAGATGCTGTGGGCGGACAGGTTCACAATTGAACGAATATTGTCATGAACCTTTTGCTTCAGAATCCTGGCAAATTTCTCAATAAATGACAGTTTTAAATACAGCACTTCAAGAAAAAAACGGTTTTCCTTTTCAAAGAAAAAACCGGTGCCACCATGGGAAATCCGGCTCGCATCAAGGGCGGCACCGGAAACCGTATCAGCAAGGGCGGGAATATCTTCCATGCGGGCCCCGGACAACAACGGTATAAAGTCAACCCCTTTAACGGAAGCGGCATCAAACACAAGCATGTAAAATGGATAAAAAGAAAAAACACTGATACGGGACAGGGCTTTTTCACCGGTGATATGACATTGGGCATGCTCCGGGCAGAAAAGGCAGGGAAAACTCTCTGAAGAAGCGCTTCTCAGCCGCTTGAAATCCCTGACCAGATCAAACCGGTCCTTGACAAATACACGGTCTTCCGGGTAACGGGAATACTGGTAAAAAATATTTTTACCCTCCCCGGCCTGGCAGCGGGGACAAAACAGATACCGTTTCAAAGAAGCATGATAGGAGAAGAGTGCCGCCTGTTTCAAAAGCCGGTCATCTGTACACAAATCCAGCAGTCCGCCGCATTCAGGACATGGGGGATGAAAAAATAATGTTTTATGCCGGCAGAAGAAAAGCGGTTTGAAACAGGCCGGATCCGGATGCCGGAAAACCGTTTTGTCTGCGGAACAGGACTGGATCGTATCCAGCCATATCCTGTCCATTTCTGCATTGGTATAGGTGCGCAATCCGCTGGAAGAAACCGGATAATGGTCTCTTTGAATGAGCAGGAAGAGGGGCAGACAAGGACCGGCATGCGAACTCGCGAGGTTGGCCTTCACGATCATGGAAAAACACTGACCGCTGTCAGCAACCTGAAATGGGCGGAAATCACCGTGATATCCATCATCGACCGTATCTGATGTCGGTATCTCAAGGGAAAAGCCCTCTCTTTCAGATTCTAGAAACGGAAGCAATGAGATCGTTTTATGCATTCTCTTCTCTTTCCCGGCAGAAAGCACACATTATCAATAAATGGCATAAAGTATATCGAATAGTCATGCTTAACCTATCGAGTCTACATGGGAAAATCAACCCAAAAATCATTGAACTTCTATCTAAAGGTTCATCCGCCTGAAGTCCGTCGGTCTTTGTTACGGCCACAATACCGCCCTGGCCCCCAGAAACCGGGTGGTCTGCATCATATCAACGTGGTGGGCGTAACGTTTGACATATCAACCATCCTTTCTCATGGATTGAACACCATGTTTGGATATGGAAATAATCACTGGATCACTTTTCTGGTAACAGGCATCCATAACATTGTCAAGATTCTTTTCAATCCACTGGATTTTGAACTGCTGCTGAACTTTTTACCGGCCCCCGTTTTCCCGCCGTTCTACCCGTTTTCCCGCCGTTCTAAAGCATTGCTTCTTCATCATAAACATTGCAGATACAGCATAAAAACGTGGCAGGTTCGTCTGTAATATTTTTCATGCCGTGGGGCTGCATGCTGGGAATGTAGATGGAAGTCCCGGGCCCGCAGACCATCTTACTATTTAATTCATCTGTTTTTGGATCAAATTCCCAGCATTCGAATTCTCCGGAAAGAATATACATGGTCTGGTGATAAAAATGATTGTGAATGGGAATCTGTCCCCCCGGCTGAATGGTGAAAAACCGCAGCCCGTATTCCGGAATCCCGTTTTCATCTTCACCGTGCTGAGACAACCACCGGATGCTTGTGCCGATGACATCCAGGTGCTTGCCTTTGTAGGGAAACGTATCTATCAATTTTTCTTCACAATCCTTCCAGTGTAGAACCTTCATGGGATAACTCCTTAAAATTTTTTTTTGAAGTTTTCAGATTGCCATATTGTCTAAAAAAATACCAGCACAATATTGTCATCCCCGCCTCTTTGAAAAAAACAGTCGGCGTTTGGGAGTCTCATTTTTTTTATTTTATGCTTGTCAACACCTGTCACAGAAGTTAATAGTTTCTTAACAAAATTATTGACAGGACAACAAATGGAAACCGGCCTGAAAAAAAAGTGGATCAAGGCAATTGTACTGGGACCCAGACAGATCCTGTTCGGGCTTGAAATGGATGACGCACGGCTCACTGATCTGGTCTTGTCATGCATTGCCGAGCGATGCACCATGCACGGCCAGGCAAACCTTTTTGATATCATAACTGAGGTTTCAACCCGGAACAGCCTGCCTGAATCAGAAATCCTTCAGATAATTTTTGGATTTGTGCATGAACTCAAGCTCTGTTTTTATCTTGAGGGACGGCAGATAACGGCCCTGGAAGCCAAACAGAAACTGCTGGACACACCAGATACAGACATCCGGGTGGTCCTGAACAAAAAAGTTTCGGCAGCAACATTCAGTGCAGTGCAGCAGACTTTTCAGTTGATGGGAATGGAATTTGAAAATTGTGAAGACCAGCACAGCTTTGCATTTGCGGCATTACACATGTTTGAGCAGTGGCACAATGATGTGAAAACTTTTTATACTCTGGCAGGCACGGGTTCCTACCCGGGCAGGGATCAGATGGCCAGACTGCTTGCATTTACAGGCCGCCTGCTGCAAAACCAGACCGCCCATGCTGTTTTAACCGACTGTTTCAACCAGAAAAACCTTTTACCGGCCATTGCCCGAAAATTTCAAAAAATCCGCACATTTTACACAAAGGATATAAGCTTCTGGGATCAGCTGTTACAGGCCATGCCGCAATTTGCTGAAAATCTGTCCTGCATAAAAAAATATCCCGGTGCAGCTGCTGCATACAGCCAACTGGCTGACATTGTTTCCTCTCACTCCCCCTTTGACCGGATCCAGGCAGCCAGGGATCTTTTCAATACGGTCAATACATGTCATCAGCAGATTGAATCCCAAAAATTAGAAGATTGCCGTCAGCAGGCAAAAGATCGGATAGATGCGGTTATCACCAGACTGACGGCTGATATGGCAACCCACAATATAGATCCGGACCTGCGGAACCGTATTTTATTGTCTCTACGGCAAACCCAAAAAAAAATTTCCAGCCTGCCTGATATCCAGCGGGTAAACAGGCTGTGCAGCAACGCCATTGATCTGGCCATGGACCAGTTTGAGGACTTGGTGGAAACCTGAACTGCAGGCTATCCCACATCTGCGGCAGCCTGCCATCCATGGGTTTTTGCCAGCTTTTCAAACATCTGGACAATACCGGCCACAAGGCGGAACACCATGTCGCTCCCCCCGTTTTCAGAGGCGCTGCTGTCAAAAAACAGATGCAGATCCGATGCCATGTCGTCTTCTTTTTTCCAGTAGCAGATCATCATGGGCACCAGAGGCAGCGGCTGCAGGACCATAGAGATATCTGACTGGTAAAACTCCTCCACCTGTTTTCCGTTAAAAATCATGGCCAGGTCCTCAAACAGGTCCGGATAGGTGTCAGCAATTTTTTTCAAGGGCTCTTCCGTGCGTTTCACAAAAAGCCCGTTCAGTTCCCGGCCGCCTGCAAGCTCCCGAAAAGGCACCCATTCACCGGTAAGGGGAACCCCTTTGCTTTCCAGCACATATGTCAGCACAGGTCCTGTAATCCAGGGGTTGATATGAATATCAGAATGGAAGCGGCCGGCA
>JAABUD010000241.1 GCA_011389555.1 Desulfotignum sp.
AAAAAGACAGTCAAGGATCTTCGATTAGCAAGGAAACAAAAGGAAAATGGGTCAGCAGGGAAGAATTGAATCAATACAAAAAAACTTTTGGAAACCCAATCAAACAATTGGAACATAACACTAATTGGGTTTGTAAATTTTGTGGTGAAGAATTTGAAGCCCAATTTACAGAATGTTGGAATTGTGGTTCGCCTCGTGAATTCGTGGAGTAGCTCCAAATTGATAGCTAACCCTTCGCTGCAGCGGACCGCTTGGGGCGGCTTCGCCTCCCCAATACCCTCGACTTAGCTCGGAGGCCCCTGAACTCAACCGTTCAACTATATTTCCTGACAAGCTGAATGAAATCCATCTTTTCAAATTCAACAATATAATATATTTCGTTGAAAATGCGCCTCTCTTTGAGTTGTAAATAATCCCATGGCTGAAAATTTCAAGGGTCATTTATTTTGGGATACCATGAATATTGTTGAGACCGGAGGAAATTTATGGTAGGACAGGTATTGTTGATATTTTGTGGAATTCAGTTTTGTTGCAATAAACATGATCCTGTCCATTTAGCTTTATCTCCAATATGCTATAATTGAAGATTGTAAAATTTGATTCTGGCCCCCTCCCATATAATGAAATTTTCAATCTGAAACAAAAAACATATCGATACCAGATTTTGTATCTTGGCAAATCCCTAAAAACTCGAACTTGTGGATGAAGCACTCGGTAACTTGGAGAATTTGAATTGTGAGCTTTATACCAAATGTGATCAATGTCATTAGTTAACGAAATTATACTGGAACCTTGTTCTCTCTGTTTTTTTAAATGTCAAATTTTCCCATCCGGCTGGATATTCATTTTCCTTTACTTGAATTCTATATACTGATATGGGTTCAGGGATCAAATCTTTTAACCTTTAAAGGCTGAATAACTTTACATGCGAGGTACTCAAAATGGCACGAAAAAAGGACAATAAGACAGGGCAGCCTACTCACCACCCACTTCGGGGTGGGGGGGCACCATGACGCCGGAACCGGCTGATATACCCCCTGCCGCCTTCTCCATTGTGGGGGTAGGCACTTCGGCCGGAGGACTGGCCGCTTTTGAGGCCTTCTTTTCCGGCATGCCTGCCGATTCCGATCCCGGCATGGCCTTTGTTCTGGTGCAGCACCTGGCCCCGGATCACAAGAGCATCCTCACCGACCTGATCCGGCAATATACCCGCATGCAGGACTTTGAGGTCGAGGACGGCATGAAGGTTCAGATCAACTGCGCCTACATCATCCCTCCCAATCGTAACATGGCTTTTTTGAACGGCACGCTGCAACTGCTCGAACCAGCGGCCCCGCTCGGTCGGCGACTGCCCATCGACTTCTTTTTCCGGTCCCTGGCCCAGGACCAGCGCGAGCGAGCCATAGGCGTGGTGCTTTCTGGTACCGGCAGCGACGGCACCCTGGGCGTGAGGGCCATCAAAGGCGAGGGTGGCATGGTGATGGCCCAGAACCCGGACTCCACCGAATACGACGGCATGCCTCGCAGTGCCCTCGCCACAGGACTGGTGGACTACCAGTTGCCGCCTGCCGAGATGCCTGCCCAGATCATCGCCTACACAGCCCATGCCTCCGGCAAGCCGCCCCTGCCCGCCACGGTGCCCCCCAGAACCGAGAGCGTGCTCAAGAAGATCTTTGTCCTGGTGCGCGCCCAGACCGGTCACGACTTTTCCCAGTACAAGCTCGCGACCATCCAACGCAGCATCGAATGGCGCATGGCCGTGCACCAGCTCGAAACCATGGAAGGCTACGTCAAGTTCATCCAGCAGAAGACCGAAGAGGTGGATGCCCTGTTTCGCGACATGCTGATCGGTGTGACCAATTTTTTCCGCGACCCCGAAGCCTTCAGTGTCCTTGAAGAGCAGATCATCCCAAAGCTCTTTGCCGGCAAGGGGGCGGATGCCACAAAATGATTGGCAATGCAATGTTGCCAAAAGGCGGGGTGGTTTTCATGACTTCAGGCAGGAACAGAAAAAAATCAAGTCCTGACAACAGAAGGGGATGTTCGAGTATCAAAAAAGCTGGTATGATCGGCACATTTTTAACACAAAGAAGTGATGATCAATCAAGTATGCCTGTATGGATATCGTATTAACTGTTGATATGGAGCCGGACTGTCCGCCTTTCCTGAATACATTCAAGGGGATTGAACAGGGAACGGAAAAGCTGCTTTCTCTTTTCGGCAGACTGGGGGTACCTGCCACCTTTTTTTTTACCGGTATGGTGGCCCAGGCGTATCCCCATATCGTGAAACAGGTACTGGATGCCGGGCATGAAATAGGCTGCCATGGCGATTCACACACCCCGTTTACCCAATTGGACAGGCATGGCGCGGCAAAAGAGATAACCGATTCGCTGGCGGTGTTACGGCGGTTTGAGCGGGTGGTTTCCTTTCGAGCGCCCAATCTGGTATTTCCGGAAATCTATCTGAACCTGCTGGCGGAAAACGGTATCTTGATCGACTCCTCCCTTGCCCGGTACAAGATGGGCTACCTGTTCAGAACAAAAAATCCCCCGGTGAAACGGTTGCCGGTTTCTGCCACTTCCTCTGTTTTGAGGCTTCCCGGATGGATCCGTACTCCATACCTCGGTGCCTTGTCTTCCCCCATGGTACTCTTTGTTCATCCCTGGGAATTTGTGGATTTCCGACATACAAACCTGAGGCTGGACTGCCGTTTTAAAACAGGAGACATGGCGCTGGACTGCCTGGAACAAGTGATTTCAGGGTTCGATAAAAAAAACGGGCCGATCACCTTCAAACAGGCAAGAGATTATATCACACCCGGGGGCGGGAAAACCATAGGTCCGCAATCAGATAGATTTTCCTTGAAAAGCAGACTATCAAAACGCTATAGTAAGGACGAGCCTTGGAAAACCGATATGCTGTCGACAGGGGTATGCGAGTGATAACCAAAACGACTGATGAAGACAATGGATGATGATGATAGCCTTTTTATCTATTCCCAACCCAAAATTGGGTGTATTGTTTGCCATTATATTATATTTGGCGGCTGTTTCCCCCGGGTTTGCAGACGTCGTGACCCTTGAACAGGCGGTGGAAAAAACCTTTGAGAAAAATCCCTATATTCAGATTGAAAAAGAAACGGTCACTGCGGCCCGGGGAGATTACCAGTCCAGCCTGGGTGAATTTGACTGGCTGTATTTCTTTGGCGCATCGGTTGAGCATTCCAACCTGCCCATCGGCGATGCCATCCAGTCTGAACAGCAGCGTCGGCAAAATGCCCAGAACACACAGATCAGCACCATCAATTCAGCGATCGGTTCCAGTCTTCCCCTGGTAACCACAGACGTTCCCAGTGAAAACAGGGAAGATGTGGTATCTCTTTCAACCGGGGTGACCAAAAAACTTAAAAGCGGGGTCACCCTCACCCCTTCCGCAGCGGTGACAGATTTCAAAAACAACACCTTTCCAGCGGAGGTGAGCCGGTCCGATGTCCGGTTGAAAATTATCGTACCGATCCTGAGAGGAGCCGGAACCGATGTCACCACTGCCAATTTAGAGGCTGCAGCCACTGTTTTGGAGACCGCAAGGTTTTCTTCCTACCATAATATTTCAAAAGATATCAATACCACCATTGTATCGTTTTACAATTGCCTGGCCGCCCAACAGAGTTTTAAACTGGTCCAGGAATCTTTTACAAGGGCGGAGGCCCTCCTTGTCAATGTAACGCGCATGGTGGAGGCCGGCATGCTGGAGCCGGCGTTTTTGAACCAGGCAACGGCCAAACTTTACAACACCCGGGTAGATGTCAAGGATGGTGAAATTTTTCTGTACGAAACCCGCCAGGCTTTAGGTCTGTCAATGGGAATGGATGCACAGGCCCTTGTCAATCCGCCCCTGCCTCTGGGCGATTTCCCTTCTGTTGCCGACCTGGCAAAGTTGAACCAGGTATCTTCCGTAAAACTGCTTGATACTGCCAAAGACAGGCGGATGGATTACCGAGCGGCCCTTGAAAGCATCAAGGCGGAGCGTATTTTGCTCAAACAGGCGGAAAACCATATAAAACCCAGGCTGGATTTAACCTTTCAGCTGGGATATGCCGGATTGTCAGAAACGAGCCCGCGATCCATTAATTCCTTTTATGACAATGTCAAAGGTGCCTACGGCTATGCCGGCTTAAATCTGGAATTCCCCTTTGAGAACAATTACGCCCGGGGCCGTTACCGGTCCCGGGCGAGCGCCCTTGCCTCGGCTGGCCTTTCTGCTGCCGCCGCATTCAATGCCATTTCCAGTGAAATCCTCATCGCCCTGGAAAATGTCAAGATGCTGGTCACACAGCACGATCTGGCCTCAAAGTCAGCCGAGCGCTACAAGGCGGCGGTTGCCTTTGAAAAAACCAAATATGATGCAGGGGAATCCACTTTAAACGCCCTCATTGACATTGAAGACCGGTATATCGATGCCAGACTCACCGTCATAGAAACCCGGCGCAGGTATGCGGTTGCCCTGGCCAGATTGAAATTTGTCACTGGGACCCTCCTGGAAAGAGAGAATGACCAGCTGCATTTTCATGTCGGCAAGATATTTGGCCCACAGGACTGAACACAGATAAAAAGGCACTCAAAAATGAATCCGATCAAATATGTTATCTTGTTTTTTTTGTCTATTGTCTTTTTTTCGAGCCCTGCCGCAGGGACGGAGAACATTGGTGCTTTAGGTAAAATTTTCCCCCGGGACGGCATTGTCAGCCTTATGGGCACACCCGGGGATGTCATTTCCCGGGTGCATGTATCCACCGGGGACCTGGTTGAAAATGGCGACCTGCTGGTCAGCTTTGCCTCCAGGGAAAGGCTTGAAAAAGAGGTGACCCTTTCCAAATCTGAAATGGACCGGATCGCGGCAGAAAGTGCTCTGGCCATCCAGATCCAGGAAAAAAGGCTGACAGCCCTTCAGATCAGATCCAACAGTCTGATCGCATTGCAAAAGGCACAGATAAAAACTGCCAGAAAAAAACTAGCGTTTGCCAGGGGGAATCTGGAAAGACTGCTGAGTGCGGGCAGCGATTCTTTTTCAGCCCAGCAGAAAGAGGCCAGGGAGCACGAGGAAGCACTGTCTGAGATTCACCTGGATACGGCCATGGAAGAATTGAAGCGCCTTGAAAGCGACAGGGATGCCGATCTCGAGCTGGGCCGACTGGAACTTAACCGCCTGATCATATCCAGAGACCATCAACTTGCCCGGGCCGGAGAAGCCCTTGATGCGGCACGAAAAAAATTTGAAAATGCCGACCTCAAAGCCCCTGGCAAAGGAATCATTCTGGACATCATGATGAAAAAGGGGGAAACAGCCGGGTCAACTCCCATTATCCGGCTGGCGGACCTGTCCGCCATGACCGTGATTGCGGAAGTGTTTCAGACCGATCTTCTGACGGTCGCCAGGGGGATGAGGGCGGCCATCACGAGCAAATCCATCCCGACATCCATTTCCGGCAAGGTGGCCGATATCGGCCGTGTCATCCAAGATCCCTCAAGGGTGGCAAAAGTGGTCATCGTGCTGGATGATCCGGCCCTGGCATCACGGCTCATCAACCTGGAAGTGGAAGTCAGCATCATGACCGGTGAGTGATGCGGGTATTTCTGGCCTGGCATAACACCTTTTACAATAAAAAAAGAACCCTGGCGGCGATAGCCGGGATCACTTTTTCCATCCTGCTCATGTTCATGGAAATCGGTTTCCTGGATACCATCCGGCGGGCGGCGTCTCTGATATACAATAACATGGATTTTGACTTGATCATGGTTTCCCATGACTATGAATACATGAACGAAAGCGGAAGGTTTGCCAGGGGGCACCTGGTTCAGGCCGGAGTCACCCCGGGCGTTGACAAGATAATGCCCATGGACATGGCCATCGGGCAATGGGAAGATATCGACACTGAGATTCAATCCTCTCTGATGATTCTGGGTATGGAAGAGGATCCCGCTTTTGTGAAAAACCTTTGGATCCGAGACAACCTGCCCTTCATCAGCCAGACACGTTCGGTCATGCTGGACACGTTGTCCCACCCTGTTTATGGTCCCCTTGTCAAAGGAAGGGAGGCAAAGGTCAACGGGGTCGATGTCAAAACGACATCACTTTTCAGCCTGGGAATGGGGTTTTATGCCGACGGGGCCGTGATTGTGAGCAACCAAACCTTTGCCGCCCTGTCCCGGGGAGACGGCAGTAAAATTAAATATGGATTGATCAAGGCTGAAATCGGTGAAGACCTTTCGGCCTTGAAAACCCGTTTGAGATCGGATAGTTCTTCACATGTCAAGATATTTGAACGCCAGGAGATGATACATATGGAGGAAGATTATTTTGTGACGGTCATGCCCATCGGTATCATGGTCAGTACAGGGGTGTTTATCTCATTTCTGGTGGGGGCTGTGATTCTTTTCCAGGTTTTGTCCACCGAGATAACCAACCGGCTGACGGAATTTGCCACCCTCAAGGCGGCAGGATTCACACCCGGGTATATTTACGGAACAGGATTCCAGCAGGCGGTACTGTTTGCCGCCCTCTCCTATCTGCCGGCCCTGGTGCTGACCTGTCTGCTCTTCCAGATTATCCATCGGTTCACCCGGTTGCCGATTCTCATGACCCTGGACCTTGCCGGCACCGTCTTTGTTCTCTCCTTTCTCATGTGCCTGATATCGGGTTTTCTGGCCCTGAGAAAGGTTAAAAAAGCGGACCCGGCGGAGTTGTTTCATAAATGAAACAACTCGGCTCAAATATCATCGTCTTTCAGATGATGACCCACAACAAGGCCCGGCTGGCGATCTCCTTGTGCGGGATTGGCTTTGTCACCCTGGTCCTGTTCATGGGGATCGGGTTTTTCAACGGGCTCAACGACAGCCAAGCCCGGCTTGCCACCATCCTGGATGCCGATCTGGTCATGATGAATGTCAAATCCAGATCCATCAATTCCTTTAAGCCGTTTCACCGGAACCGCATGTTTCAGGCCGTTGCCTTTGAAGAGGTGGAGGAGGTCATTCCCATCTACGACGGCCAGACCAAGATCAGCAACCCCCAGACCGGGATGAACAAAACCATTTTTTTTCTTGCTTTTCCCATGGACAGCCGTCCATTTTCAATTCCCGGTTTTGACGACCATGCACACCAATTGAAATACCGGGGCAATATATTGTTTGATGACACATCCAGGAAAATTTTTGGAAAAATTAAAACCGGCATGGATGTAGAGATCATGGACATTCCCCACCAGGTGGCCGGCATGGTGGAACTGGGACCCAATTTTTCCAAAAACGGGTATATCCTGATGAGTGATGTCACCCTGCTCACCGGATTGGGAGCTCACCGGCTCGACCCGGAAAAAATTTCTTTCGGCCTGCTCAAAACTCGTCCAGGAACGGACATCCCTGTGCTCAAAACCCGTCTCAAAGAGGTGTTCTCCGATGAATTCAAGTTTATGACACCCACTGAAATGGCACGGTTTGAAATCCGTTTCACCACCCGTTCCACCCCCATCGGCGCCCTGTTAGGCATCGGGCTGATTGTGGGATTCGGCATCGGGGTGATCATTTCCTACCAGATTCTTTACACTGAGGTGACCGATCACATGCCCCAGTTTGCCACCCTGAAGGCTGTGGGATTTTCAAAAAAATTCATGACCGGTATTGTGTTCAAAGAGGCGCTGCTGCTCTCTGTCATGGGATTCATTCCCGGGCTGGCTGCCAGTTTCGGGCTCTATGCCTTTATCGAGCATTGTAGCAGAATTGTCATGACCCTGACCCTGGAACGGGTTCTGGTCATTTTTGTACTCACCGTTCTGATGTGCAACATCGCCGGATTTTTGGCTGTCAGAAAGGCATTGATGGCGGATCCTGCAGAACTGTTTTAACCCGTAACGGAGGATAAAATTTTGGTTGCCGGTTTACTGAAAAAAGAGGACCCGATCATTGTCGTCCGGGATGTGGGGTATTCTTTCGGACAGGGAGAGGAAAAGGTATTGTATGACAACAACCTGACCATGTATCCCGGAGAGATCGTTATCATGACCGGCCCGTCGGGATCGGGTAAAACCACCCTGTTGACCCTGATAGGTGCCCTGCGCTCCCTCCAGGAAGGCAGCCTTGCGATCATGGGTCGTGAACTGCGGTCTCTGAATCCGGTTCAACAGGTGGAAATCCGGAAGAATATCGGGTTTATTTTTCAGGCCCATAACCTGTTTGATTCGTTGACTACCTTTCAGAATGTCAAACTGGCCACCGAGCTGTTTCCCTTTTCATCCCGGGAGGCCAGGACCCGGACCGAAGAAATCCTGGTTCGTATGGGACTCAAAGCGCATATGCATAAAAAGCCCGGCAGTCTGTCAAGGGGGCAGCAGCAGCGGGTGGCCATTGCCAGGAGTCTGGTAAACCAGCCGAAAATCATCCTTGCCGACGAGCCCACCGCCGCTCTGGACAAGGATACCGGCCGCCTTGTGATAAACCTGTTCAAGGCACTTGCCACGGAGAATGGCAGCACCATCCTCATTGTTACCCATGACAACCGGATACTGGATGTGGCGAACCGGATCTTCTCTATGGTGGACGGATACCTGACCATTTCCTGATTCCTGACAAAAGGCCATGTTTTTGAAAATCAGACATCCCCGGGTCGTTTGAAAACCTGGGGCACCCCAGCGGTTGAACTTATGATATTCAATAAAATACCACAACCTGAAATAAAGGACACATCATGCTCTTATGGTTTTCATGCGCCTGGGCCGCCTGCCTCTTCATTCTGATTCTCTACCCCGGGTATTGTACACCGCTTTACCTTTTGTGGTACCTGCGCATGCGGATGGTCGGCCCCCGCCTGTTGACTTCGGCCCAAAAGCCGGGTAATGACGGGTATCGGGTGGTGGTTTCTCTGACCACCATTCCCAGCCGGATCAACCGGATCTGGCCGTGCCTCAATTCCATTCTGTGTCAGACCCGGCCACCGGATCTTGTTTATCTGACCATTCCCCTGTGGTCAAAAAGGGAACGCTGCGGTTATAATATTCCAGAATCGCTGATGACAGAGCCGGGTATTGTGCTGCACAGATGCCGGGAGGACAGAGGGCCGATTTTAAAACTCTATGAAACCCTGAAAAAGGAAACAAATCCCCGGACCCTTATCATCACCGTGGATGACGACACCGTCTATCCCAGACACCTGATCAGGGTCCTGCTGGGGTATCATAAAAAACTGCCCGGCGCTGTGCTGGGATTCAGGGGATGGCAGCTGCCGGAGTCAGGAAAATTTCTTGACCGGCGGATTTTATACGGCAATTGTGTCAAAACCCCAATAAAAGTGGATGTGCTGTCCGGTATCTCCATGGTGATGTACCAGAGAAACCAGTTTCAGGATGATTTTTTTACCCGATACGGACTTCCCGAATCCGCCTTTTTTGTAGATGACATCTGCATCAGCGGATACCTTGCACAGAAGGGGATTCACAAATACCTGCTGCCGTATCCCATGAGGGAGCCTTTTTCCTGCTACCTGGACACCAGGCGGTCCAACCCGCTGTGGATGATCAACAAGGATGGAACAAACGACCAGGAAATGATTGATTTTTACTTTACCGTCAGGGAGTGATCGCTATGCTCAAGCTCTTGCTGCAGGAATCCAGGATACGGGTGCTGATCTGCGCCCTGTTCAGTCTGGGGTCGGGCGGCGCCATCGGTGCGGCCATGATCATTGTTTCAGAAGTGATCGCTGGCAATTTCTTTTTTTCAATCCCCCATGCAGCCGCCTTTTTTTCTCTGGTCATTTCGGCACAGATCCTCAGGTACGGGGCCAATGTCTCCATTATTTCCCTGGTTGAGACCATCACGGTTCGGACCCGGCTCATCATTCTGGAGGCCCTCAAGTCCAGCCCCCTGGCGCAGTTTGAGCGGATTGCCCAATCCAAGATTCACAATGTGCTCACAACGGACTGTGCCGCCATCAGCCGGTTTGTTCCGGATATGATCGAATTTCTTACCGCCGGTGTTTCCCTGGTTTTCTGCCTTGGATACCTGGCCTGGTTGTCCCCGATGGTATTTGCTCTGGCCGTTCTGGTTCTGGTTATGGGAATCGGTGGCTACCTGTTGCGTCAGAATTCCGCCAAGTCAAATCTGGAACAATCCAGGTCCCAGCTGGAACGGGTCTATAAACTCGTCCTGGATTTCATGAACGGATTCAAGGAACTGAAGCTTAGTCCCGAAAAAGCGGATGACCTGTTTGATCGCAATATCCTGCCTGGTTTTTTACGAACCCGGCACCTGCTTGTCAATGCATCCAGAATTGTTCAGCTCAACTACAGCATCGGACTGGTTCTATTTTTCTCACTGATGGGGTTTGTCCTGTTTTTTCTGCCCCATCACTTTATCCATGACACGGCCATTGTTTCCAAAATCGTGGTGGTACTGCTCTATCTGGTCACTCCCGGGGGGCAGTTCCTGTACAGCGCCCTCCAATACACCAAGCTTCAGGTGGCTCTGGATAACCTTGAGGCTCTCAAGGAAAAAGCCATCTCCATGAAGAACCGTCCCAAAGGCACGGAAGTGCCGGGTATAAAAGATGAATTCTCCCGGTTCAGGCAAATCCAGATCACGGGTCTGGCCTATACTTATCCGGCTGACAACGACCAGCGGTTGTTCAGCATCGGCCCTTTGTCCATGGATATTTCCAGGGGCCGGATCATTTTTATCACCGGCGGCAACGGGAGCGGGAAAACCACCCTCTGCAAACTGATCACCGGGCTCTACACCCCGTCAGCAGGTGAGATCCGGGTGGATGGAAAACCGGTGGATCAATCAAACATAAAGGCGTACCGCTCCCTTTTTTCCGTGGTGTTTTCTGATTTTTTTCTGTTTGAGGCCTTGTATGGCATTAAAAATCCGGACCAGGTAAAGATGCAGAAATGGCTGGACCGGTTTTCCCTGTCCAGCAAACTTTCCATTGAACATGGCCGTTTTTCGACAGACAGGATCTCGTCGGGTCAGCGCCGCCGCCTGGCCCTGTTCTGTGCCGTCATGGCAGACAAGCCCATTCTGGTCTGCGATGAAATGACGGCAGACCAGGAACCCGGTTTCAGGGAGTACTTCTATAAAACCTTTCTGCCTGAAATGGCGGCAGCAGGAAAGACCATCGTCATCATCACCCATGACGACCGGTACTTTGACCAGTCAGATCAAACGGTCATCCTGGAGTACGGCCAAGTCATTTGCAGGGAGGAAAAAAGATGATCCCGAAAATCACACACCAGACCTGGAAAACCAGGGATATCCCGGCCAGGTTTCAGGATGCATCCGCTTCCTGGCTGGCCCTCTATCCAGACTGGGAGTACCGGCTCTGGACCGATGACGACCTTGAAAAAGTTGTGGCCAAAAAATTCAGAGCACACTTCCTTTGTATCAGTCCTATCCCGACCAGATCCAGCGGGTGGATGCGGCCCGTTACATGATTCTGTTTCTGTATGGGGGGCTTTATGCAGACCTGGATATCGTGTGCAACCGGCCCATGGATGCTTTTCTGGATCAAGAGGTCCTTCTTGCCCCAACCAAACCCCTGGGATTGTCCAATGACCTGATGATGGCAGCACCGGGTCATTTCTTGTTCCTTGAGATAATCAACCAGCTTGGGCCATCGTTTCAGCGCTTCAACCGCTGGTTTATCCCCCGGCATTTCAGGGTGATGCTGACCACGGGCCCTCTTCTGGTAACCCGTGTTCACAAGGCCTCCTTTACCATTCCCAGGACAGTGACCGTGCCTGTGTCATCCATATCCCCGGAGACACCTGGGCCGGGTGGGACACCCGTATGTTCAATTTTCTGGCCGGAAGCTGGAAGCCCCTTGTTTCAGCCGGTCTGCTTTTGGTTCGGATCCTTTGGGTCATGTTGTGTTTTCTGTGAATCATTCCAGATAAAGTCCTGTGTTTTCTCTCGGGCGGTTTCATTGGAAAAGGGAACCGGGGGGTGCTTGCAAAAAAACGCGCTGGGGCCTTCCATGACTCCGCTGACATTTCTGTCCAGTGCAAGGGCCGCACAGCGGATCAAATCGATGGCCACGCCGGCCGAGTTGGGTGAATCTTCCACAGACATGCGCAGTTCCAGATTCATGGGCACATCCCCGAACAAGGTACCTTCCATCCGGATGAAGCAGACCTTGTTGTCCTTCTGCCAGGCCACGTAATCGCTGGGGCCCACATGGATATTCTCCTTTTCCAGTCGCTTTTTGGCCACTGCCTGGACTGCTTCTGTCTTGGATTCTTTTTTTGAGGAAAGCCGATCCCGGTTGAGCATGTTCAGAAAATCGGTGTTACCCCCGGTGTTTAGCTGGTAGGTACGCTCCAGGTTCACCCCCCGGTTTTTGAACAGTTCTGTCAGGGCCCGGTGGGTAACCGTGGCACCGATCTGGGACATGATGTCATCGCCGATAACCGGCAGGCCTGCCGCCTTGAACCGGGCTGCCCAGTCAGGGCTGCTGGCGATAAAGACCGGTATGTTGTTGACAAAGGCCAGCCCCGCCTTCAGGGCACACCCGGCATAAAACTCGGTAGCCTTCCGGGAACCCACGGGCAGATAGTTGAGCATGATCCTGGCACCGGAAGCCTCGAGGATGTGGACAACCGTTTCTTCCATCTGTTCAATGGTTTCCCCGTCCTTTGTGCCGACAGGCAGGCACCGGAACTTTACATCATAACTGTCCATGTGACGGGCATATCCATCCAGCAACGGTCCCCGAGAAACCATCACACCGGACGGGTCAAGATCGGGGCAGAACACCGTGGTACAGTTGGGGGGGGCGAATACGGCCCGGGTGACATCTTTGCCCACCTTCCGGGAATCGACGTCAAAGGCCGCCGTCACGTCGATATCCCCCGGTGTGTAACCGCCCAGATCCCAGTGAAGAAGGCCCAGCGCATCTGGGTCATTTTTTCTGCGGTAATAGTGAATGCCCTGAACCAGCGCGCTGGCACAATTTCCCACACCCACAATGGCCACGTTGATTTTTTCCACTTGGCGCTCCTTTATTAATTCAATTTGCTGTCCAACAGAAAGGAGATCAGGGCATGGCTCGCCGACCCGGGCTCGGGTAACGCCATCTCACCTTTTTCCAGGCTGTCTTTGAAAAACGCTGTCTCTTTGCACAAGACTTTTGTGTGGTCCAGGCAGGCCAACGCCACCGCCGCTATCTCCGGAATTCCCAGGGTCCCGGTCAAAGCCCTGACCCGGGTCTCAAATTCATCATTCGGCCCCAGGGGCGTCTCCAGGGACGGTTCAGGTCCCAGGGAATTGATCCGGTCCAGTATGAAACGGGGCCGGGATCCGTAATCCAGCCCGGCCAGGGTGTCCGGCGGAATCAGTTTACCCACGTAGATATCCTGTTGTCCATATCCCCAGGGTAAATCATGATACCGGTCCGGGCCTTCCCGGGGCAGCCCCCCGGTAAATCGGATGGGAACCACCGGTATCTGGTGGGCAATGGCAAAATCGATAAACCGTGAGCTGAGTCGGGTGATCTGATGGCCGGCTTTGAATGCCCTACGTCCTTCACATGCCAGCAGCAGGGAAGCTGCTTCCGATTTGACCTTCTTTCCGATCTGTTCAAGAATTCCAGAGAGTTCCAGCCGGTTTTCCTGGTCGAAAATCACCAAATGTATCGGCAGCGGTTGGCCTGAAAATCTTTTTACCAGGTTGTCCAGGTTGCCCAGCATGCCTGTCTGCTGTTCCTTGTTGGAGATCCCGTATAACGGGGTTTGAAAAAAGTATCCCAGGAGAATGGCCAGAAGCGGGGTTTCCAGACCGGTCTGGTGGTTGCTCATGAACACCGCTGGGTTTTTCCTGCACGTTAAAGCGTCATCCGGGGTTTCAAAGATAATGCGGCGGATGAATTTGAGAAGCAGTCCCACTATCAGATCCGTCAGAATGGAATGGGTGACACCGATTTTATCGAACCAGTAGGTTCTCACCGATTCCGGTTCCAGCGGGGCGATGCCGGTATGGCTGGTTTCAATGATATCCTTTGTTACCTTCGCTGTCAGGATCAGCCGGTTCAGGGGCAGGTTCCTGCAGATGCCGGTGGACCGGTCCAGACAGATTTCGGACGGGTGAATACCTGCCAGGTCTCCGGCATGGGTTTTGAGCGCAATGGATTCATAAAACCCGTCATGGGATTCAGGGACGTTAAAAACCGACGTCACCGTGCCGGGAAGCCAGTCCATGGCCCGGATGTCTCCTGTGGCAATCTGCCGTGCATGGCCCTCACCCTTCCCCAGGGCAATCTGAACATGGCCGGATCGCGTAAAAAACCGTTTCCATGAGCCGGAACGTACCGGCGCCAGGGGCCCTTTGGGCAACAGGGCCATCTTGAGATAAAAATCAGCGATCACCTGGTTTTCATGGATCATCCAGAACCTGAGCACCGGAAAATACCGGCTGGCCAGGTGATCTGCCCGAACCCGGATCTGGACATCCCCGGTTTCGGGCAGTTTTCTGTAAATGGTACACCGGTTTAGTTCCAGGGGAAAGGACACGCAGTCATCCTTGATTTCTGGAAACCAGCGGCCCATGTCATGGCTGGGAACACTGTGCAGGGCCGCATCCAGCACCCCCGGGTGCACTGTACCGTAAGGGATTCCCAGGGATTGACATTGCACCTTGCAGTCGGCCCCGTTGGTTCCCCGGACCAGGTCGGTCATGAGCTGGAACATCGGACCGTGGAAGAGATGCCCCGTGTCATAAGGGGTCTGAACCGGCTCCCCGTTTTCAAGGCAAGGAATGTCCGGTTCTGGGGGGGACGGATATTCTCTGGCAAAGCGGATCACGGCAGTGGCTGCGCAGATCTGGTCTTTCCGGTTCCGGCCGGGGACCTCGATTTCCATAAAAAGTGAAAGGTCCCGGACCTCTTTGACACAGGTTCTGACCGCCAGGGTCTCTTTGCCAAACACAGCCCATTGTTTCGCTGTCAGATTTTCCACGGCCACAGGCTGATATCCGGGAAACAGTTCTGCCCCGTGACGGCACAGCATGTCCAGCTCTCCCATCATGGGCAGCACCGGGATGCAGTAAGTGGGACAGTGATCCCGGATCCAGGGATGCTCTGCCAAATTCACCTCCCATTCTCTGACCCGGCCCTCCGCTGCATCCTTTTTGTTCAACTCTCCACTGATGATCCTTTCAACCGGGCCAGGATCCTCGCAGCGCAGTTCTTTTACAAACGCTTCGGCACCGGCATCCAGAGGAATCAGGGAAATACCCATGGTCCGGAAAAGGGATTTGTGAACCACCTGAACCATGCCGCCGTCCCAGGGCCCCCAGTTGATGGCGCGGACAACACACCGGCCCGCCCGGTTGACAGCCTCGGTCTGGCAGACTTTGTTCAGAACCTCGTTGGCCATGGCATAGTCTGACTGCTTGAAATTCCCCTGCCTGGCCACAATGGATGAAAAACAGCAGATCCGCTTCAACGGATCAGTCCGGGTTTCTTCCAGCAGATTCAAGAGTCCTTTCACCTTGGTGTTGAATACTGCTTCAAACGCGTCGGAAGATTTTTCAGAGATGGCGGCATCCATGATGATGCCCGCCCCGTGGATGAGGATATCGATGGGTCCCATCAGGGTCCTGACATCGTCCAGTGCCGCAGCCACCGCATGTCTCCTTGTGACGTCTGCACAAAAATAACGGGCCTGTGCGCCATTCTGCTCCAGGGCCGCGATGGTCTCCCGGATATTTTCAGCGCCCTCACTGCCGGTCTCCGGATCGGTTCTGCCGAGAATGGCAAATTTCATGGGAGCGTGGGCGGACAGGGCCATGATGCATTCTCTGGTGATGCCCCCGGCCCCACCCGTGACAACCACGACCTGGTCTGGATCGAGGGGCCGGGGATCTTCCGGTTCTAAAAACTGTGTGGTGATGATGTTGACACGGCCTTTCTCCGGGGTAAGGCCCACTTCCCGGATACCATCGGTCTGTCTCACTTCTTTCACCAGGGCTGCGGCACTGTCTTGAATGGACAGGCGGCTGAAGGGGATGTCAATGATCTTGACGATGGCCCGGGGCCATTCCATGGCAGCGGTTTTGGCCAGTCCGGCCAGTCCGCCGGTCCAGCTGCCTGTCCCGGACCGGCCGGACAAATTGAAGTCGCCACCGGTATTCTGCACCAGAATAAAGGACCCGCCGCTTTTTTCCAGGGTGGGTGCACAGATTCTGGCCGCTGCAAAGGCCTGGAAATTGATCTTCATGGCCTGGTACGGGTCTTCCACCGGATCGATGCCTTTCAGAAATATCAGGTGTTGGGCATCCGGCGGGCAGTTGTCGACCAGAACAGCCTTGTCCCCTGAGGCCGTGAGCTGTTTTGCCACGAGAGAGGCCACGCCGGCGCTGTCCTGGATGATATGCCATAGCCGGCGGATATCGGGAAAAGGCCCAGTTGACCCGGGAATCGCCTGAAGGGCCGGATGATGCCGCTGCAACCGGGGACGGGGATTCAAGTCGGTGGCACGAGCCTTCAAAGGCGCTGCCTCTGAACCGTTGGCCCCTGCCGGCGGGTGATCTATGGCCTGTTCTGGAACCGGTTCCCAGAGGGCAATGGACCGGACATGGGAGATGATGTCCCCCAGGGTCTCAAGCACGTATAACTCCTGGATATCCCCCAGAGGCAGTTCCGGGTACCGGTCCTGGAATTCGGCCAGAATTTCCACCTTCTTGATGGAGTCGATACCGAATCCCGCCTCCAGTTCGGTTTCCATATCAAACAGGTCCTGGGGATAGCCTGTTTTTTCCGCCAGGATGTTACGGATGGCGGTTTCATACATGGTTTCATTCTCAGAAGTCGGCACAGGCTCTCGGGTCTCCAGCGGTGGCGATGCCAGGGATGATATTGCCGGCTCAGTACCGGATCGGTCGGTTTCCGCCATTTTTTGCATGAACCGGTCAGAAGCCTGGATAAATGCCTGGTGGGCCTTTATCATGCGGGCATAGAGGGCCGAAAGATCGGAATTGCCGGCATCTGATTCCGGATCGGGCATCAAGGGAAACAGGGGCAGGTCGTCAGATTGTTTTACCACAGGCACCGGAGCCTCTCCCTTCCCGGGCGGATACGGTTTGTTGAAGTTGCTGCCATCTATCTTGACGGCAAACGAAGCAGATGGCTGTTCCGGTTCATCTTCCGAATGGCGGATCTCATCCCAAAAAAAAGACAGGTCCGCGGGGATGCCGTTTGCCGTCAAAACCCCCAAAAGATTCCAGAATCCAAAGGTGTTTTTTTCCCCCTTCGGGTCCATGGCCACCGCCTGGTGAGGCCGTTCACCAAGGCATTGGGTGACCAGCTCGGTCAGGACGCTGCCGGGCCCCACCTCCACAAACAGGCGGACCCCGTCCCGGTACATGGCATTCACCTGGTCTATGAACCGGACCGGGCGGGCCATCTGTGCAGCCAGCCCAGCCCTTATTTCCCCGGGATCTTCTGGATAAGGCTCTCCCGTGGTATTGGCATAGACCGGGATCCGGGGCGGCAGAAAATCCATGGTTTCCATTTCTTTGAAAAAGGCATCCGCCAGTGGAGCGACCCCGTCCGAATGAAACCCCATGGACACCGGGAGCCGCTGGAACCGGATCCGGTGGGCCATAAACGATGATTCAAGCACCTCCAGGTCAGACACGCTTCCGGAAATCACCCATTGTGCAGGGCTGTTTTCATTGGCAATGATCAGGTCAGGGGCCCACTGTTCGATCAGGGGTTCAATCTGTTCTCTTGGGGCCATGACCGCGGTCATGCCGGTAGGAGGACCGAAGTCCGCCACCCCTGACATAATCCGCCCCCGGATTCTTGACAGCTGTGTCAGCGCTTTTTCCGACGGTATCACCCCGGCGCAGAACAGGGCGGTCAGTTCTCCAAAGCTGTGGCCGGCAGCACAGTCAGGCTGAATGCCGGCCCTGTCCATGAGCGCCAGCATGGACAGGGAGGCGGCCCCCAGGGCCGACTGAGCCGTCTGGGTCCGTGCCAGGTCGGCGGCCTGTTTTTTTTGCCCGGCAGGGTCCATGGCCGGGGGGGGGAAGACCTGTTCGTGGAGAAAAGGCCCCCCGCCAGAGTCTGCCGGGTCCGCTGTCCTGTCCCAGACCTCTCTGGCCGGGCGAAAGGCCATGGCCAGGTCACTGCCCATGTTGATGTACTGGCTTCCCTGGCCTGGAAAGAGAAACGCAATTTTACCCTGTCGGTGACCGGTGCCGAAATGAAGCCGGCCGGATATGGAAAAAGGGGTGGTTCGATCCGCTGAAATCCTGGCTTTGGCCTGGTGCAGAAGCTTTCGGGCCTGATCATGGACCGCGGCGGTCAAAGCCAGCCGCAGCCCGGCAGATGGATCAAAGGTACGCTGGGTTTCACGGGCGATGTCACAGAGGTCTGACGTATTGTCCAGCCGTTTTTCAAGATCGGTCATCGCCGCTGCCAGCCGGTTCCAATCCGGGCCGCTCA
Source organism: Desulfotignum sp. (assembly GCA_011389555.1). Classification (GTDB taxonomy): domain Bacteria; phylum Desulfobacterota; class Desulfobacteria; order Desulfobacterales; family Desulfobacteraceae; genus Desulfotignum. The sequence goes on from JAABUD010000241.1 coordinate 18,493, forward strand.
CCAGGATCAGCTGAACCGGAAAAATCGGAAACCGTCCGGGTAAAGCTGCCCGGCATAAATCCTCCGGGACGTGTTCCTGGACCACCACATGGAAATTACTGCCGCCGAAACCAAAGGCGCTCAAACTTGCCTGGCGCAGCGTGCCCGGTCCGTGGATCCAGGGCCGGGCCCGGGTATTCAGGTAAAAGGGACTGTTTTCCAGATCCATTTTGGGATTGGGCTGATCCACCTTGATGGTGGGGAGCAGGATTTTGTGATGCAGGGCCAGGGCTGTTTTGATGAGTGCGGCGGCACCGGCGGCGGCTTTGGTATGGCCGATCTGGGCTTTTACCGATCCCAGGCCGCACCATTGTGTGCGGTTCACAGGGTTGTCCCGGGAAAATGCCAGGTTCAGGGCCTTAAATTCCGTAGCATCGTTGGCCCGGGTGGCGGTGCCGTGGGCCTCCACCAGCTGGGTGCCGGACGGAAAAGCCCCGGCATCCCTGTAAGCCCGCTCAACGGCAAGGGCCTGTCCTTCTGCCAGTGGTGCATAAATGCTTTTTCCCAGGCCGTCGGATGATGCGCCGATTCCCCGGATGACTGCATAGATGGGGTCTTTGTCCTTTCTGGCATCCGTTAGCCGCTTGAGGGCCAGCAGCCCGACCCCTTCCCCCAGCAGGGTGCCGTCTGCATCTGCGGAAAAGGGCCGGCAGTCACCGGTGGGGGACAGGGCCGGTGTTTTACTGAAACACATGAACATGAAAATATCGTTGTGGGCATCGGCCCCGCCGGTGATAACCATGTCGGTGGTATGAAGCCGCAGCGACTGGACCGCTGAATGGACGGCGGCGAGGCTGCTGGCACAGGCCGCATCCACCAAGCAGTTGACCCCTCCCAGGTCCAGCCGGTTGGCGATACGTCCGGCGGTGATATTGCCCAAAGAGCCTGGAAAGCTGTTTTCAGTCCAGTCCGGGAAGTTGCGACCCGCCTTTTCAATGATTGTCTCGATCAAAGGTTCAGGAACCCGGCACGCCTTCATTGCCTTGCGCCAGTTAGGATAATGAATGTGGCCCATCAGGCCCGCCATCATTTCGGTGGCAGCCCCTCCCCCCAGAATCACGCTGATGTTTTTTTTGTCCACCCGGCCGGACCGGATGCCCGGGTAGTTGTCCAGCAGGCGTTTTGCACAGATCAGAGCCAGCAGCTGGACCGTATCGATGGCTGAAATGGTATTGGGCGGGATACGGAAAATATCCGGATCAAAGGTCTGCTCCGGTATGAACCCCCCCCGTCTGGCATAGGTTTTCCCTTTCATCCGGGGGTCCGGATTAAAATAATCCTGGGTCAGCCAGTAGTGTTCGGGCACGTCTGTGATATGATCTTTGCCTTGAAACAGGGTCTGCCAGAACTGTCCGGTATCGGATGATCCGGGGAACACGCTGCTGATGCCGACAATGGCAATAGGTTCGTTGTTCACTCCATGTTTTCCTTATAACACTGCATGTTTTCCTTATAATAGTGTTTGGTTGAAATCTTCAACCCATTTGCAAACAGGAGGTATCATATAAAAAACATAGGCATGAGACAAGAATTATCTTCTACTGTAACACGTAATGTGGTATGAAATTCCGTATGCTGGATGGCCTGCTGAAATCAAAAATCGACCGCTTCTGGAATATGCCGGGACGCATACTGGCCCGGACAGGCATAACGCCCAACGGCGTGACCCTTTTGGGGCTGGGCCTGACCCTGGCGGCCTGTGCACTGTTTGTGTGGTCCGGACATTACCTGTTTTTCGGCCTTTTTCTGGGGCTGTCTTTTGCATGTGATTCTCTGGACGGTGCTGTGGCAAGGGTCACCGGCCGCAGCACCAAATTCGGTTCCTTTCTGGATGCCGTGATCGACCGGTACCAGGAAATGGCGGTGTGTTTTGTCATTGGTGTCGAATCCGGTTTCTGGATCCCGGTGTACCTGGTCATGAGCGGATCATTTCTTGTCAGCTACAACAAGGCCCGGACCGCCGTTGACATGACCATCTCAAACGATGCCTGGCCCGATCTGCTGGAGCGGACGGAACGTGTGCTCCTTTTGTGTCTCATCCTTGTCCTGGAAGGGGTGTTTCCCGGCAGGGGCATCTTGTATTACCTGCTTGTCCTTTTGGGCATCGGGACCCATGTCACAGCGGTCCAGCGGTTTTTCAGGGCCAGGAAACTGCTGACCCGCGAAGACCGGAAGACCCGGCCGTGATTGTTCGCATCCTTGTCCTCATACTGGTCACCCTGTTTTTGGGCGGCATGATCATCTGGGCAGGATCAAAAAAAATTGACAATCCCCCGCTTTTTACCACGCTTTGGATAAAATTTTTCACCACCCTGGTGGTGATCGGGGTGATGGTGATACCGGCCATATCCGGGGCGCTTCCTTTTGCCGCCGTGGTGATCATCCTTGCGCTGACAACCCAGAACGAGCTGCTCCGGCTCAGTTTGCCGGATTTTGCCATGATTGGAAAAATCGTGGTTTTGACTGCCGGGGGGCTGATTCTCTGTGCCGGTTTCTTCCGGGGCATCACCGGCCTGACCGCCGGACTGATAGGTGCGGCCGCTGTTTTTCTGGTTATTTATTGTGTGATGCACCGGGGATCCAACGGATGGTCGATCTACACCCAGGCCCTGACAACCCTGGTTTATCCGGTGGGATTCTGGGGGTTCTACCTGTTGACCTGGCGACTGGAAAACGGGCCGGTCCTGCTTATTTTCTTGTATTGTGTGACCGAAGCGAACAATGCCTTTGCCCAGCTGGCCGGCAGTCTGGCCGGGAAAACAAGCATGTTTCCGAGCGTCAGCCTCAACAAAACATGGGAAGGTGCCCTGGGCGGCGCTGTCGCCGCTGTTGCCACGGGTCTGGCCATCAACGGTCTGGTACTCGGGTTTGATTGGGGGGATGCCCTGGCCGGCATCGTGCTGATCATTCTGGGTGCTGTGGCCGGGGACCTCATCGCCTCCCGGATAAAGCGCGGCTTTGACGTCAAGGATTTCGGCCGGGTGCTGCCCGAAAACGGGGGGGTCATGGATATCCTGGACTCCCTGATTTTCACCTCCCCATTTTTCTACTGGTTTGCCGCATACTACCTGGGGCTGATCCTTTGACACCCGGGTGTAAAAAGGGGTATCCCCTTAAAATCGCACTGGTCTGTGACTGGTACCTTCCCCGGATCGGCGGCATCGAGATGCATCTGCAAGAACTGGCAGCGCGGCTGGCCGGGCGGGGCCACACCGTCCATGTGATCACCTCTTTTCCGGATTCAGGGTTACCCGTTACCCCCACCGGATCATTTCGGATTATCCGGCTGGCAGTTCCCCTGCTTCACCGGTTCAGGGTCATGATTTCCTTCCAGGGGGTGTCTGTGTTGAAATCGCTTTTGTGCAAAGAAAAATACGACCTGGTCCACAGCCATTTCAGCTATATCTCCCCGGTTGCCCTGGCCGGTCTTTATGCTGCCCGCAGAGTCGGAATACCCGGTATTATCACGTTTCATTCCTTTCTTACTGGAATGATCCGGGTGTTGAAGGGTCTGGACCGGCTGACCGGATGGGGGAAATGGCCGTCGGCCTTCACAGCGGTCAGCCGGGAGGTGGCCGGGGATGTCCAGTCCCTGTTGTTTGAAAAAACAGTACACCTGCTGCCCAACGGCGTGGATCCGGCTGTCTGGTCACCCCGGCCCCGAAAACCGGAAAAAAAGGGCATCCGGCTGGTTTCGGTGATGCGGTTGACCCGGAAAAAAAGAGGGGCAGCCCTGGTCCGCACGTTTCATGCCCTAAAAAAAAAGGTCCCTGAAGGAGCCGGTTTGGAACTGGTGATTATCGGGGACGGCCATGAATACGCAACCATATCCCGGATGATTTCACGGCAAGGCCTGGCCGGTCAGGTCCGACTCTTGGGATTTCAACCCCCGGCCTTGATCCGGCAGGTATTTGCCGGATCCGACCTGTTTGTGCTGCCGTCGTTTCTGGAATCCTTCGGTATCGCCGCGCTGGAGGCCCGGTGTTCAGGACTGCCGGTGGTTGCCATGGCGCATGGCGGGGTGAAAACCTTTATCCGTGACGGGGTGGAGGGTTTTTTGGCAGACAATGATGCCCACATGGTGGCGATCCTGGCCGGACTGATCCGGGATTCGTCCGTTCTGAACCGCATCCGGGAACATAATGTCACCACCCCCTGCCCGTTTACCTGGGACAGGGGGATTGACGAACATGAACACCTTTACCGGTCCCTTGTCTGCATGAAAAATCGGTGAATCCGGTTTACTGATTGATCTTTTTATGCCACTTCCGGTTGGCCCGATAGAGTTCCACAAAGCGGGAAAACAAGGTGTCATATATATCACGGTTATCAGGCCTGGGGGTGAAAACCGCATCAAATTCAATTTTTTCAGAAATTGCTTCAAAATCCATGAACCCCAGGGCTGCCAATCCGATCAGCCCTGCCCCCCGGGCATTGCCCAGTGCCGGGTGTTTTACCCGCCTTATGGTCCGGTCCAGCACGTCGGCATGAATCTGGCACCATATATCGTTTCTCGCACCCCCGCCGATCATGTTGATGGCTCCCATTTTCCGCCGGGTGTGTTTTTCAACACAGGTGAGCAGCCATTTCGAATTATAAGCCACCCCTTCGAATACCGCCCGGACCATATGGGCCCGGGTAGTGTTCAATCCCATATTGTGAAATCCGGCCCGGGTGTGGCGGTCATCCACGGGTGAACGCTCTCCGTTGAACCAGGGGGTGAAAATCAGGTTTCCACTGCCCGGTGGCACCTGGCCGGCCATCCGGCAGAACCGGCTGTAAATGTCTGTTTCTTCCGGGATATGGGCCCCCTCGCCAAACCCCAGGTTGTCCTTTAATATGTTGAGTGCCCCCCCGGCAATTTCCTGTTCATTTAGCAAAAGGTATTTCCCCGGTATGGCAGCCGGAAAAGAACCCATTTTATGGAACAGGTTGGTTTTCTGGTAGGGCATGTGGCACAGAAGCCAGGAAGAGGTGCCGATATACAGATGAGCGGCATAGTCTGCTGTGGCCCCTGAGCCAACGGCTGCAGCATGGAGGTCCGGGGCCCCTATGGCCACCAGGGTGGACGGGTCAAGTCCCAGCTGTTTTGCCACATCGGCCCTGACAGGCCCGATGACACTGCCTGACGGCCGTATGTCCGGCAGTTTTTCCCTGTCGATCCCCAGCATTCTTATCAACCCGTCATGGTATTTGACATGGTGTATATCCCGGTTGTCCGTGACCCAGTTCAGGGTGACGGCGTCCGGGGAGGTGCAGAAAACACCGGTCAGACAATAATTGATGTAGTCCCTGGCTTCCAGAAATTTGCAGGTGGCTTTGTAAATGTCCGGGCGGGCTTTTTTTATGAACAGAATATGGCTGGCTGGCTCCCTGCCGGCAATGGCCGGCACCCCGCCGCTGACACGAAGCCACTTGTAGAGCTTGAAAATATCATACCCCTCGATCTTCACCGGCCCGTCGATAATATCCGCCAGTGGTTTTGCCCCCCTGGGATCCATCCAGGAAATCGCGTTCATCAGGGGACGGCCCTGTGTGTCAACTGCCACGGTGCATCCCCACTGGCAGCTGCAGCTGATCCCCAGAATCGCGCTGCGGGAAATGCGGGCACGGTCAAGCAGGCCCCGGATGACATCCTTGATTGCCGCCCACCATTCATGGGGATCCTGTTCAACGCCCCCATCCTGCAGAAAAAATGTTTGGATTCTTGTTGTCTCAAAATCAATGATCCGGCCGTTGGTGTCCACCAGAGCGGCCTTGGGCCCCGATGTGCCCAGATCGATGGCCAGAACATACCCGTTGACAGCTGCCATTCCCGCTTCCTTACTTTGTTAGAGATGCCCGTATGCGGGCCTGTCCGGTATGAATGTCATGAATCACCCGGGCAAATCAAACGACCCTGAAAAAAGGTAAAAAACTCAAGTCTTGACCCCTGATAGTTATGGTATAGTGGCATGGATGAGATTTACCAGAAAATTATAAAAAGGCCAAGACATTGTATGAACTCTGCATCGAATGTCATTCCCAAAATTATTCATCAGACCTGGAAAACAAGTGATCTGCCGCCCCTTTTTGCGCGATGCCGGCGGTCCTGGCTCCGCCGTCACCCTTCCTGGACCTACCGTTTTTATACGGATCAGGACTGCAGCCGGTTTGTCCGGACCCGGTGCCCTGCGTTTTACAGGCTGTATCAGTCCCTGGCACGGCCGGTACAGCAGGCAGACCTGTTCCGGTACCTGGTGGTCTATCTGGAGGGTGGAATTTACGCAGACATGGATATGCACTGCTTTAAGCCCTTGGATCCATTGATAAAAAAAACAGACGTCCTGTTCACCAAAGAGGCCCTGATTACACGGTGCTACCAGCGGCAGCTGGGCTATGCCCAGCCGTTCCAGGTGGCCAACTGCATCTTTGCGGCCCGGCCCGGGCATCCGTTTTTAAAAATCATCCTGGACCATGTGAAGACCGCCGGGGCCGGGCCGGTTCTGACCGATGCGGATGTGGAATCCCAGACCGGACCAAGGATGCTGACCCGGCTGTTTTTCAGCGCACCGCAAACGGTGACGGACAAGATACGGCTGCTGCCACCCATCTGCCTGATGTCTCCGGACATCTATCCGGATGTGTTTCCCTTGAATATCAACATGTACGCCCGTCACCTGAATGCCGGGACGTGGAAAAAAAAAGAACGGAATGTGAGTCTCAGACAAAGACTGATCCGGCGGAACAGACTTCCCTGGCCCTGGTAGGCCACTGGAGGGTCTCATTTGAATTTTTTTGTTGCATTCTTTTGCTTAGATCTGTATCAAGACAGCAATGTTGGAAAAAAAATGCATTTTCATATTCGGACCGGAAAGCTCTGGCAGCCGGTTGATGAGTAAAACCCTGGCTCACGCTCTGGATATCCGGGAATTTGACCGCTGGGATGGATCCGGCATGATATGCGACGACACCCATAAAGTCTGGCATGAATCTCTACCGGCAGGGGTTATCCCTAGCTTTCCCGATGTTGAACAGATGATTGCCGAACATGAAAAAGACTATAGTCTTTATTTCATTCTGACCACCAGGGATATTACTATTTCAGAATCATCCAGAATAGCCCGTTTCAACAAGCCGCATTCCCAGGTTCATGAAGATTCCAGCATGGCGCGGGAAATCATGTTGAAATTAATGCGCAGTGATCGGAAAATCTTTATCTGGTCCTATGAAAGTTTCATGTATTTGGGTCAGGATTATCTGAATCTGTTGTACCGGTTTCTGGATATAGACTCAAATTTCATGCCGCAGTTGAATGATGGAAACAAGGTCAGACTGTTGAAAAATCGCATTTATTTCAAGCACAGCCGGACGATCAAGTTGATCAAAACGATTGTTGCCCTGATCAAGACCAGGGGCTGGCATAACTAAAGCGGGAAACCCCCAACCCATTTGTCCCTCCTCATTTTCTTGTTTTTTTAAAAGAAACTGAGGAGTAAGGCACTAAGCGGGAAGCCAACTCCAAGATAAGATATCCCATCACGCAAGTGACTGAAGACCCCTTGAAGACTACAAGGTTGATAGGCCGGGTGTGTAAGCATGGCAACATGTTGAGCTAACCGGTACTAATAGGTCGTGAGGCTTAGCCACTTTTTTTCACTTACAGGTTTGAACGCTTTAATGTGAACATATGACAAGATATTTACTGCAGCAGATTTTTGGACCATAAGGGACATGCGGCATTTTCAAAATGCATTGACCAATCAGCCGTTCCAGGTCCAATCCATCTTAATCCGGTGGTAATGGCAAAGAGGTCACACCCGTACCCATCTCGAACACGGAAGTTAAGCTCTTTAGCGCCGATGGTACTGCATGGGAGACT
>JAABUD010000242.1 GCA_011389555.1 Desulfotignum sp.
TGAAACTGGAAGGACCGGAGTATGAAACCATTTATGCATTCGGCGGGCTGTGCATGATCGACAGCATCGAAGAGATCGCCTGGCTCAATGATATCTGTGACCGCCTGGGACTGGACACCATCACCGCCGGCAACCTGGCGGCCCTGGCCATCGAAGCGTCCGGCCGGGGGAATATCAAAGAAAAACTGGCATACGGGGATGCAGATGCCGTGGCAGACCTGCTGGAAAAAATCGCCCGGCGGGAGGGACTCGGCGGTCTTCTGGCCGACGGCATCAAAACCGCGGCCCCGGAGATGGGCATGGCAGACCTGGCTGTACATGTCAAAGGCATGGAGCCGGCCGGGTATGACCCCAGAGTTTTGAAAGGCATGGGCCTGGCCTATGCGGTCAGCCCCCGGGGGGCGTGTCATCTGCGCAGCACCTTTTACAAGCCCGAACTGGCAGGGATGATCGATCCGGATCAGATTGACGGCAAGGCGGAAATGTTTCTGGATTTTGAGGACCGGTGTACCCTGTTCGACACCTTTATCCTGTGCCGTTTCTACCGGGATTTTTATCCCTGGGAGGAGCTGTCCGCCCTGGTAACCATGGCCACCGGCATAAATCTGTCCAAAGCGGAACTCTCAGAGACGGCCGCCCGGGTCACGGACCTGACCCGCCGGTTCAACCTGCAGGAAGGCCTGACCAGGGCGGATGACTTTCTGCCCAAACGCCTGCTCACTGAAAAGCTGCCCGACGGCAGCGGCATCACCGAAACCGAACTCACCCAACTGGTCCAGGATTACTACCGCCTCAGGGGATGGGATGAAAACGGCATACCGGCCGCAGAATCCGGCAAAAAGTCAAATCCGGTTTTTTCTTGACATCCTTCTCCTGAAGAAAGAACATATTATGATTTAAATAGCAAGGAGCTGTTCCCATGTTTGATTATCTTTTAACCGATCAACAAAAAGCCCTGAAAAAAGAAGCCAGAGAGTTTGTCAAAACCATCCCCCGGCAGATGATCCTGGATATGGATGCGGACAAGATCCGGTTCCCCAAAGAATTTTTACAGGAAGCCGGGCGCCGCAACCTGATGGGGTGCCGGTACCCGGAAAAATGGGGAGGAAGGGGCATGGACTGGGTATCCACCTGCATGGTGATGGAGGAGATCGGGATTTTAGGATATATCTTTGCCTGCACCTTCGGGGTGGGGGCGGAGCTGGTGTGCGATGCCGTCATCCTCCACGGCACGGATGCCCAGAAGGAAAAATATGTCAAACCCCTGCTCAGAGGCGAGATGTTTGCGGCGGAATGCCTCACCGAGCCCCGGGGCGGGTCTGATTTTTTCGGCACCACCACCACAGCTGTTGACAAGGGGGACCATTTTATTCTCAACGGCCAGAAACGGTTCATCGTGGGCGGCGAAGGGGCGGATTATTTTCTGGTGTATGCGAAAACCGACCCGGATGCCGAGCCCCGCAACGGTATCTCCTGCTTTATTGTGGACCGCACCGACGGGGTGGAAACCCAGTATCTCTACGGCCTGATGGGATGTCGGGGCGGCGGGGCCGCCCGCATGGTGTTCAAGGATGTGAAGGTGCCCAAAGAAAATCTTCTGGGAGAACCCAACCAGGGGGTGAAGGTGTTCAACACCATGATGATTCCCGAGCGCCTGGGCACGGCAGCCATGACCATCGGGGCGGCCGTGCCGGCCGTGGATATCGCCACCGGGTACACCTCGAAACGCAAGGCGTTCGGGCAGCCCGTGGCACAGTTCCAGGGGGTGTCTTTTCAGGTGGCGGAAGCCGTGACCCTGCTGGATGCCTCCCGGTCCATGATCTATACCACGGCCCGGGCCGTGGATGAAAAGATCCATGACAAGCAGATCCGGAGGATGGTGTCCGAGTCCAAAAAATTTGTCACGGAATCCTGCCAGAAGGCAGTGCACAACGCCATGCAGGTCATGGGCGGCATCGGGTACACCAATATCTATCCCGTGGAACGGATCTTCCGGGATCTTCGCCTGGCATCCATCTGGACCGGCACCAATGAGGTGATGGCCATGATCATTGCCAATGAATGGTACAAAGCCTACTGGAAAGACAAATCCGCCGGAAAAATCCGGGACATGGAACCGGATGCGGAAGAAGCCCTGGCAGCGGAAGAAAAGATATTTGAATGACCATCCATCCGGCCCGTATCCACCACCTCAACCGCGACCGGATCCAGAAACCGGCCCCGAATAAGGATTATGTGCTCTACTGGATGCAGCAGTCCCAGAGGGCCGTGTTCAACCATGCCCTGGAATTTGCCGCAGATCAGGCCAACCGGCTGGGCCTGCCCCTGGTGGTGGGGTTCGGCCTGACCGACACGTATCCGGACGCCAACCTGCGGCATTACACATTTATGCTGGAAGGGCTGGCTGAAACCCGCACCACACTGGCAGACCGGGGCATCCAGCTGGTTGTGCAGAAAGGCTTTCCACCGGATGTGGCCCTGGACTTAGGCAGACAGGCCGCCCTGATCGTGTGTGATGCCGGATATCTGCGACATCAGAGACAATGGCGGGGTCAGGTGGCCAAAAACGCCGGCTGCCCGGTCATCCTGGTGGAAACCGATGTGGTGGTGCCCGTAGCAGCCGCCACCACCAAAGCGGAATATGCGGCCCGGACCATCCGGCCCCGGCTCCACAAGGTGCTGGCGGATTTTCTCATGCCGCTGCCTTTGAAAGACCTGAAACATTCGTCTCTGAACCTGTCATTTGACAGCCTGGACATCACAGATCCCCAGGCCGTGTGCGACACCCTGTCCCTGGACAGGACCGTGCCCCCGGTCTCCCGGTTTTTCCCAGGCGGCACTTCTCATGCGGAAAAGCGGTTTCAGACATTTCTGGCCAATGGTCTGAAAAACTATGACCGGCACAGCAACCAGCCCCAGACCGATGACATCTCGTACATGAGCCCGTACCTGCATTTCGGGCAGATCTCCCCATTGTACCTGGCCTTGGGGGTAATGAACGTGGAGCCATCCCTGTCAGATGCCCGGGATGCGTTTATCGAACAATTGATCATCCGGCGGGAGCTGGCATTCAATTTTGTATACTACACGCCGGATTATGGTTGTTTTGATGTGATTCCCGGGTGGGCCAGAAACACCCTGGCCGACCATGAAACCGATCCCAGAAAATATATCTATACCCGGAAAGAACTGACAGATGCCGCCACCCATGATACTTACTGGAACGCAGCCATGATGGAAATGACCTGCACCGGGTTCATGCACAATTACATGCGCATGTACTGGGGCAAGAAAATCCTGGAATGGTCCCCTTCCCCGAAACAGGCGTTTGAGACCACGCTGGCGTTGAACAACCGGTATTTTCTGGACGGCAGGGACCCCAACTCCTACACCGGCGTGGCCTGGCTGTACGGCATCCACGACCGGGCATGGGCCGAACGGGCCATCTTCGGCAAGATCCGGTACATGGCAGCATCCGGCCTGGAACGCAAATGCGATATTCAGGCCTATGTGGACAAGATTAAACAGCGCTGCGCTGCAATTAAATCCTAAAATTTATATAAAAAATAGGATTGTAATCCTAAAATTTATATGTTATTTAGGATTGTATGATACATCGCACCATTACAGAGCCCATTCTAAACCACATTGGAAAGGGCAAGATTGTTTTGATTTTCGGTCCCCGACAGGTGGGAAAGACCACCTTGGCCCGACAGATACTTAAAAAACGGCAAACCGACTTTGTCTGGCTGAATGGAGATGAACCCGATATCCGAAGCTTGCTGACCGGGGCCACCTCATCAATACTGAAAACCCTTTCCGGTGAAAAATCCATTATTGTGATTGATGAAGCCCAGCGAATCGAGCATATCGGACTGACATTGAAACTGTTCCATGATACATTTCCAGAAAAGCAGCTGATTGTGACGGGTTCATCCGCGTTTGACCTGGCCAATGAAATCGAAGAACCCCTGACCGGACGGAAACATGAATATCATCTGTTTCCAGTTTCATTCAAAGAAATGGTTGAAACCCATGGTCTGATCGAAGAAAAAAGACAGCTTGAGCATCGCCTGATCTTTGGATACTACCCGGAAGTCATCCAGGCCCAGGGAGAGGAAACGGATATTCTGATGTCGCTTTCCGGCAGTTATCTGTACAAGGATGTTCTGGCCTGGGGAAAGCTCAAAAGACCACAGATTCTGGAAAAACTGCTCCAGGCACTGGCTCTTCAGATCGGCAGTGAGGTCAAATATCATGAAGTCGGACAAATTATCGGGGCAGACCCTAAAACCGTTGAAAATTACATTGATATTCTTGAAAAAGCGTTCGTGGTTTTCCGCATCCACTCGTTGAGCCGAAACATGCGTAATGAAATCAAAAAAGGGAAAAAAATATATTTTTATGACAACGGAATCCGCAATGCCATACTGAAAAATTTCTCCCCTTTGGGCATGCGCCAGGATGTCGGCGAATTATGGGAAAATTTTCTGATCACGGAACGAATGAAAAAAAACCATTACAGCCGCACCTATGTCAACATCTTTTTCTGGCGTAATCATGCCCAGCAGGAAATTGATTATATCGAGGAAGCGCAGGGCAGATTCAGCGCTTTTGAGTTTAAATGGAACGTGAGAAAAAAAGCTTTTTTTTCACAAACATTTTTAAACGCCTATCCAGGCACCCGGACCCGGGTGATCAACCCGGATAATTTCATTGAGTTTGTCATGGAATGACCAAGCCAATCCAAACATAAATAGAGGTGACATTGTGGAAGTTAAAATGGCAGATCTGCCCGGCGTGGGCAAAAAAATCTCTTTTCAGACCGCTGAGCAGCAAAAGATCGTGGTCATTGTCCATCATTCCGGCAAGCGGGACCTGTATTTTTTCCAGAACACAGATGAAGATGAAGCCGATTATTTTCTGTCTTTGACATCCGATGAAACCCGGGAGCTGGGTGCCCAGCTGCTGGGGGCCACCTACCAGCCCGTGGATGATGAAAAAATGAAAATATTCCAGAAGCAGCTGATCATGGAATGGATCAAGCTCACCCCGGAATCCCCGTTCGTGGACAAACCGATTGCCGAATCCCGGATCCGCACCCACACCGGGGCCTCCATTATCGCGGTGATGCAGGGAGATGACATGACTGTCAGCCCGGATGTCGATTTCGTGCTGAAGGCCGGAGACACAGTCATGACAGCGGGAAAAAGGGACCAGATCCGCCGGTTTGAAGAACTGGCCACCGGGAAAACAGACCCGGGAGACGTGTGATGGGGGACGGTTACTTCCCTGTTCTGTTCATTGCCGGAGCGGTTTTCATTTTACTGTTCATCGTGGGATTTGTCGGCATGAAGGTCCGGATTCCCGGGGTGGTGCTGTATATCCTTGCCGGCATCACCCTGGGGAGCCATTTTTCCGGCAATCACCTGCTGCACCTGGCCGGAGAAGTCGGGATCGTCCTGCTGTTCTTCATGCTGGGCATGGAGTTTCCAGCACGCCGCCTGGCCGGCATCGCAAAAAAAGTGGCCCCGGCCGGGACCCTGGACCTGGTCCTCAACCTGTTTCTCACCATGGGAATCTGCCTGGCCTTCGGCCTGGACTGGATCACCGCCTTTCTCATGGGCGGCGTGGTGTATGCCACCTCCTCGTCCATCACCGCCAAGATCCTGGAAACCTCCAAACGCATGGCCAATCCGGAATCGGAATTCATGCTGGCCCTGCTGATATTCGAGGACATTGCCGCACCCGTGGCAGTGGCGGTCCTTGTGGGCCTCACCGCCGGAGCCGCCCTGACCGCAATGACCTTCGGGCTGATCATGGCAAAAATCCTGGGCCTGATCATCGGGGCCGTGATCATCGGACATTTTATCTTCAGCCGGCTGGGCGGGTTTGTGGATCGGCACAGAAGCAATGACAACTTCATTCTCCTGGTGGTGGGGATCGCCCTTGCCTACGGCGGGCTGGCCCTGATGCTGAATCTGTCCGAGGTGCTGGGGGCTTTTCTGGCCGGCATCATCCTGGCAGAGGTGCGCCGGACGGAAAGCCTGGAGCATGCGGTGCTGCCGATCCGGGACCTGTTTTTGCCCCTGTTCTTTTTTTATTTCGGCACCACCATCACCTTCGGGGACGGGGTTCCCATGGTACCCCTGCTGGTCATCCTGCTGATATGGTCCATCGTTGCCAAGATCATCACCGGGTATTTCGGGGGCCGGCTCTATGGGCTGTCAAAAAAAGTGTCCCTGCGGGCCGGGCTCTCTTTTACCCAGCGGGGCGAGTTTTCCGTGATCATCGCTGCCATGGCCGCAGACACCATCCGGGTGCTCAGCGGTGCCTTCATCCTGGCTTCGGCCCTGATCGGCATCCTGCTCTTTGAACTGGCGCCCAAAATCACCAACACCCTGTTTCCCAAAAAAGCCAAGCCCCGAAAATACAAGGTGCCGGGAACCTGAATCCCTGGATAGACAAAGGTTCGGGCAGCAGATCCATTTTCTGCTGCCCGAACCTTTTTGGAATCACACCCTGCCGGAAACATACACACAACACACCAGCCTGGTAAATTATTTACGTTCCACGATCAGGGCCATGCCCTGCCCCCCGCCGATGCACAGGGTGGCCAGGCCGTACCTGGCATCTTTTTCAGCCATCCCATACAGCAGCTTGGTCAAAATGGCGCCGCCGCTGGCGGACACCGGATGTCCCAGGGCGATGGCACCGCCGTTGAGGTTCACCTTGTCCATGTCCATGTCCAGCTCCCGGATGCAGGCCAGGGCCTGGGAGGCAAACGCTTCATTGAGCTCGATCAGATCGATGTCGTTTATGGTCAGACCGGCTTTTTCCAGGGCCATGCGGGTGGCCGGGATGGGACCGATCCCCATGAGAGCCGGATTTACACCGGCGGATGCATAGGACACAATGGATGCCATGGGTTTGATGCCCAGTTCATCGGCTTTGTCTTTTGCCATGACCACCAGGGCGGATGCGCCGTCGTTCATGCCGCTGGAGCTGCCGGCCGTGACTGTGCCCCCTTTTCTGAAGGCGGGTTTGAGTTTCTGGAGGGATTCCATGGTGGTGCCGAACCGGGGATGTTCGTCCGTGTCAAATATCTTGGGATCACCTTTGCGCTGGGGAACTTCCACGGGCACGATCTGATCCTTGAACCGGCCTTCCTTGATGGCTTTTTCCGCCAGCTGCTGGCTTCTCAGACCGAACTCATCCTGATCTTCTCGGGAAACTTTGTATTTTTCCGCCACGTTTTCAGCGGTTTCTCCCATGGTATTGCCGCTCAACGGATCAAACAGAATCAGCTGATCCTGGAGCTGGCCATGACCCAGGCGGTATCCCCATCTGGCTTTCTTGAGCATGAACGTGGCATTGCTCATGCTTTCCATGCCGCCGGCCACAATAATGTCCGCGTCACCGGATTTGATCACCTGGGCCGCCAGGGTTGTGGCCTTGATGCTGCCGGCACACGCCTTGGAAATGGTGAACTGGGGTTTTTCCTGGGGAATGCCGGCTTTCACCGCCACCACCCGGGCCGAGTTGATGGGCAGGTCTCCGGTGCGGTAACCCGATGCATAGATTACCTCATCGATCTGATCCCCGGTGAGCCCGGCCCGTTTGATGACCTCTTTGATGGGAACGGGGCCGAAATCAATATCGCTCAACGGGGCCAGAGACCCGCCGAATTTGCCGATTGCCGTTCTGCACGCACTTGCGATGACTACTTCTCTCATTGAACCCTCCTGGAAAATGATTTATCTCTTCACGCCCTTATAGCTTTGATATAGCTATATTATAAATACACACCGCTGTCAATATAAAAACGGGAGGTGGGGGTGGTGAAGATTGGTAGCAGGCCGCACCCGACATCACAAACGAGAATCCAGAATCCCCAGCACCTTTCGGCACATCTCA
Source organism: Desulfotignum sp. (assembly GCA_011389555.1). GTDB lineage: Bacteria > Desulfobacterota > Desulfobacteria > Desulfobacterales > Desulfobacteraceae > Desulfotignum. The sequence goes on from JAABUD010000242.1 coordinate 7,918, forward strand.
CCGGCACGGTTTTTCAAAACGTCTGCCTTTTCCAGAGTCTCTTTTTTATAGGTTTTGTCCGTGATATCCGCCATATTGATAACCACATTTTTATACGCTCCCCAGATGCCCATCTCCAGGGCACGGGCCCCCACTTCCACATCGGATTTCGAAGCGATATTGCCGTATGCCGCCACGTCTGCCAGTGCATCCCAGGCCGTATCCGCGGTTTTCATCACCGACAGCGGGGTATCGATGGCATTTTTCAATCCCAGCTGGAGCTGCTCCGCGCGAAATGACCGGTCCGACTCGGTGTCCTTTGGCAGGCCCAGGGCTGCAATATAGTCATTGAATGCATTGGTGTCCGCGTCAATCATGGGGATCAGGGCATGGGCTGCCTGGTGCAGCGGAGGAATCAGTTCCCGCATTTTTGCATCCACATCCTCAAATTTTCTCACCCCCAGGGTCAGCTTGCCCACCATGGAACCTAAGCCCGCGCCCATGGCTGCGATGGCCGCTGATACCGACCCCCCGCCCGGGGCGGAACTGCGGGATGCCACCTCTTCGATGAACTCCCGGGTAGTCAGCCCGGCCAGGGGTTCATCCAGATCCTGGTCAATGATGTATTCGATGATCTTTTCTTTCGGGTTGAACGGAGCCACAGAATTCAATCCCAGCCGCTCCACAGCCAGGCGCACCTTCTGGTCCTCATCCAGGACAAACAGGTTTTCCTTTTCAATATAAAAATCCGCTGCCGCAAGAATGGCTTCCAACGGCACCACACCGACAATTTCCGACCCGGTCACCGCCACATTGAGCCGGGCCGCCTCTTTTTTCACCTCCTCGAACAGGACATGGGGCGGGGTGACCCGGTAATTGTTCAAGTTCACCGTGACCTGGGCCAGGTTATAGTCATCCACATACCAGCCCATGCCCTTGACCTCTTTGAGACGGCCGGGTTCCTCCGGCCCCCGGCCGGCCTCCCGCAGATTCAATGCAATGCGGTGGGCCTGGTTGGGGGTGGACAGCAGGTTGACATTATAGGCGATCAGAAAAAACCGGGCACCGGTAACCGTGGCTCCCCACTCGGGGATGAATTGTGCCGGTCCGAAATCCGGTTTCCACTCCGGCTTCACGATCCGGTCCTTGACGGCCTCATACTGGCCTTCTCTGATCTGGGGCAGCTTTCTGCGGTAATCCTGTTCAGCGGATGCCTCATACAGGTACACCGGAATCTTCAGCTCATCTGCGGCCCGTTGCCCGAACACCTTTGACAGTTCCACGCACTCGTCCATGGTCACATTGGCCACCGGAATGAACGGGCACACATCCAGTGCCCCCATGCGGTGATGTTCCCCTTTGTGGGTGCGCATGTCGATTTTCTCACGAGCCACGCGGGCACCGGCCAGGGCACCTTCCACCACCGCATCCGGCTCCCCCACGAACGTGTACACCGTCCGGTTCGTGGATCGCCCGGGATCCACATCCAGCAAGGTGCACCCGGACGTGTTGCGGATGGCCTCGGCAATGGTATCAATGGTCTCTGTGTTACGGCCTTCGGAAAAATTGGGCACGCATTCGACAATCTTTTTCATGATACAAACTCCCTTTTTCATTGGATCACTGTGTTACATTCATGTAAAAAATTTCACAAGAGTGTATCACAACCCGAACAGGTTGTATATACAGGTATACATATTTTCAGGACAAGAAACAACAGTATTCAATTTTGGAATCTTATAAATACCCAAATTTTCTTTTCTGTTTTGGCGCAATTGTAGGCGATTCTTCAATCATATATTTCAGGTTTTCTACAACCTCTTTCGGCAGAACACAAATATACTTTCCATTCATGTCTTGACAAAAAAATCGTTTAACCTTTTCGGTCTCGATTTCATATAGTTGTGAACAATCGATGTATGAATCATGAAAAAGAAAGTCATGATCTGCTTTCAAGATTGGCATATGAAGCAACTCAAGTTCACAGTTTGTGGCAATGTTAGGGTTAATTCTCGAATTGATGAAAAAATACGCCAGACAAACCTTGTCGTTAGATTCACCGACAATAACAAAATACTTTTGTTTTTTTGCGACCGGACTTTCTGCCAGAAACACCATTCCCTCTTTTGATGTAAAATCAAATATTTTGACTTTTTGTTCTGGTGAGGACTGATTGAAAAGGCCGGGAGGCATTTGAAAATGAAGATTGAAGAATTACAGATAATCAAAAAAATGTTCGTTTTCGGAATTCAACCGAATGATGTCACACATCTCCGGCGGAGCGCCACCCTCTTTTGCCATATCACAGAAATCCATTTTTGAATGTTCCGGCGTATTTGCCCAGGCGCTGCCATGTGATTTGATTGTGCGCTCATCAAAAGGTAAACATTTGTTTTCTTTCAAAGATTGATCAATAAAAAAGAGGTCTGACTCTGACAGTTCATCCATATCAGGATTTTCAATAGGGATGATTTCAAGCCCATCCATCTTAAAAACACCCTTAATATCCTGATGGAAAAACCAATTTTCTTCTCGGACAGCTTTGACCATGTCATATATTTTTGAAGGCACCGGACCGTATTGCATGGCAATATAATCATCACCTGCTATGGGTCTCGCATATGTAGCCAAATGCATTTTTTCTGCAAAATAAAGGATTTTGAATACAGCATGCATATCTGTTTTAAACCCATCTTCGCTAAGCTTTTTTGCAATATACAGGAGAGAAGCTATCGCCTTGTTTTTGTTAAATTTGAAATCTGTCATGACAGTGCCCTCTCTTTATTATGCGCGAATGTTATGTTTCATAATATAATCACCCGTCAATCCAAGTGTCAAGTATTTTAAAATATCGACCAACAACATGTAAAGTTGACACTGGCCACCGGGGATGGCTCCCCATAATTGGGGCATCCAAATGGACCCGTTCCTTGAAAAGTGGTGGACTATTGGCATCATGGCGGCATGATCGGGGGCAGACGTACCAGCCAGGTTAAACAAAATATCCCAAAATCCTTGTGGACAGATGGTGGACAATAGGTGGACAAACTTAAAAAGGTTTTCAGCCATGAAAACCGAAAACCTCTGATATCAGTGGCGCGCCTGGCAGGATTCGAACCTGCGGCCTACGGATTAGAAGTCCGTTGCTCTATCCAGCTGAGCTACAGGCGCAACAATCGATTCTTCTACCAGAAAGCCCCAAAAAAGTCCAGAAAAAAACCGCCTTTTGTTTGCAGTTTTCGATAATTGAATTTATTACTTTTATCCTCGGAGTGATAATGATATAATCATTTTTTTATTATTTGTAAGACTTTAAGGTTCATTGAATGACACATACATCCGATCAGAATCAATCCGATACAGACAAAAAACGGTCAACCAAAAAAGATTTTCTTCTTCCGGTGCCCAAAGCCAGAGCGATCGGCACCAAAGCCCTGGTCAAATCCGACCCCATTCAAAGTTATCTGAATGAAATCAACCGGTACCGGCTGCTGACCCGGGAAGAGGAAATCGATCTGGGCAAGCGCATTCAGGAAGAAGGGGATCAGGAAGCCGCATATATCATGACCACATCCAACCTGCGTCTGGTGGTGAAGATCGCCCTGGAATTCCAGCGGATATGGATGCAGAATCTGCTGGACCTGATCCAGGAAGGAAATATCGGGCTGGTCCAGGCGGTCAAAAAATTCAACCCCTACAAAAACGTCAAATTTTCCTATTATGCCTCTTTCTGGATCAAGGCGTATATTCTCAAATTCATCATGGACAACTGGCGGATGGTGAAAATCGGGACCACCCAGGGGCAGCGCAAGCTGTTTTTCCGGTTGAAAAAAGAAAAACAGCTGCTGATCGAACAGGGGTTCGATCCCAAACCCAAACTGCTGTCCGAACGTCTGGGCGTGTCTGAAAAAGAGGTGATGGACATGGACCAGCGCCTGGCCAACTGGGATCTTTCGCTGGATGAACCGTTGAAAAACGACTCCAACACCGAGCGGATTGAATTCATCAACACGGAATCGGATTCATCCGAGGACCGAATGGCCAAAAAGCAGATTGAAGACATCCTTCACACCAAGGTCAAAAAATTCAAACACACCCTCAATGACCGGGAACTGGAAATTTTTGAACAGCGGATTTTTTCCGATTCCCCGCAGACGCTCCAGGAAATCGGGGCAACCTACAACATTTCCCGGGAACGGGTACGTCAGATTGAAAACAATATTTTAAAAAAAATGAAAACGTTTTTCAAAAAAGACATGCCTGATTTTGACATGTATGACCATACCCGATAACCCAACCGATACAGGGTGATTTTTTCATGATCAAGGCAACGATTCATATTCTCTTTATAGTACTGATTCTTTCGAGTGTGTCCGGATGCAGCCGGATACAGCACACACCGGCAGCCCCGGCCGACCCCTCACCGGCCGACGGTATACCGGCTGACCCCTCACCCACCGATTCCATACCGCCCGACCCTGTATCGGCCGATCCCATACCGGCCGATCCGGAGACGGACTCGACCCCGGACACGGCATTGCCGGTCCATTATTTTCCTGATGACACGGTTGTCACTTCCGCTCCGGCCCGGGACCCTCAAATGTCCGCCCGGTATCAATATCTTCGGTTTCTGATGCTGCAACGGCAGGACCGGATCGATGACGCCGTGGCCGCCCTGGAAAAAGCCATTGCATTGGATCCTGACATGTCGTTTCTCAAACGGGAGCGGATCCGGATGTATTCAGGCCTGGGCCAGGAGGAAACCGCAGTGTCTTTTGCTGAATCGCTGGTGGCCCGGGACCCCGATGATGTGGAAAATCTGCTCTTGCTGGCCCGCCTGAAAAAAGAGGATCCCCGTGAAAAAACCATGCACCTGCTGTTGCAGCGGATTCTGGAACTGGACCCGGACAACAGAGAAACCTATCTCCGGCTGGGCAGAATCTATATGGAGAACCAGCAGATTCCGAAAGCCCTGGCCCTGTTCTCCCGGATGGTGGACCGGATGCCGGACTATTATGTGGCCCATTTTTATCTGGGTGAAGCCCATTTTCTTTCCGAAAATTACACACAAGCGCAACAGGCGTTTCAAAAAACCATCGACCTGGAACCGGATCTGATCGAACCCAGATTACGACTGGTGGACATACTTCAGAATCCGGAAAACCCGGCCGGCAGCGCCGACCCTGACACTTTGCTGGACATGTATGAACAGATTCTTGCCATTGAACCGGAAAACAACCGGGCCCGGCTGGAAACCGCACTGCTGTATCACAAGACCGGACAAACCGACCTGGCGGCGAAACAGTTCAAGGATCTGGGAACCCAGGCCCGGCACGACACCCGCCTGCTCATGACCGCAGTGGACCTTTACTTGTCGCAAAAAAAATATGCCGATGCCGTGATTGTGTTTTCAGGGATGCATGCGGCAGATCCGGACCATGACAATTTCAATTTTTTTCTGGGCATGGCCCACGAATCCAGTGATCAACCGGAGCAGGCCATTGCGCATTACCTCAAAGTCTCCCCGGCCCATCCTCAGCATAAAAAATCCCTGCTGACCATCGGTTTTCTGTACCGGGAGATCGGCCAAACGGAAAAAGCCGTGGCATTTTTGGAGCAGCATCACCGGAAATCACCTGATGACATTGATATTCTCACCTATCTTGCCGCGTTTTATGAACAGGAAAACCAGCTGGAAAAAGCCATGGACCTGCTTTCCCGGGGCCTGGAAAACGCACCGGACAACACCTCGCTGCTGTTTCGCCTGGGCGCGATCCAGGACAAGGCCGGACGCAAGGATGACGCAATCGCCACCATGAAAAAAATCATCCGTCTGGATCCGGAAGATGCCTCGGCCCTCAACTATCTGGGGTATACCTATGCGGATCTGGGGATTCATCTGGACCAGGCGGAGACACTCATTCGAAAGGCGTTGGACATCAAACCGGACGACGGCTATATCATGGACAGCCTGGGCTGGGTCTATTACCAGCAGAAAAAATATGACAAAGCCGTGGATTATCTGGAACGGGCGGCCGAGCTGACCGGTTATGAAGCCATCATTGCCGCTCACCTGGCCGATGCCTATGTCAAAACCGGACAGATTTTCAAAGCGCTGCAAGCCTATCACAAAGCCCTGCTCCATGCCGAAGAATCAGATACGGATCTCATCTCCCGGGTGACTGAAAAAATCAAGGCCCTGGAGCAGCAGATACCGGTCCCGGATCCACAACACCCGGACGCGGTCCTCCCATGAAATGTCTGCCCGCTCTTTTTTTGGCCGGTCTGGTGTGTGTTGCCTGCCTTTCCGGATGCGGCAGCCCCCGGCCCCGGACCGATCCCGCCCTGGATGCGGCGGCACAGGCTTCGGCGGAGGCGGTACGGGACCTGAACCAGGATATCGCTGCCAGCAAGGGCACAGCCCACCTGCGCCTGGAGACAACCCGCGGTGTCCAGACGTTTCAGATGGCCTGGGCCGCCCGGGCCCCGGACCGGGTCCGCCTCACATTCACCACCCTGGCCAGCCCGGTGGAAACCATTGTCGCAGACGGCAGACAGGTGACCTTTGTCTCTCATACCGGCCGCCACAAGCCCCATACCACGGCAACCCATGATCCGGATCTGGAACCCTACACCGGCGTGCCGCTACAACTGTCCGACCTGATTCACCTGCTCCTGGGACAGATCCCGGTCCGGCGGTTCACCCAGGCCTGGTTCGCCCCGGACGACCGTGCCCGGGTTCAACTCCACCGACGATTCTCCTCACAGTTCCAGGAATTGATTCTGGCACCGGACCAGCCGCTCAAAGCGCTGCGCCTGAAAAACCGGCACAATGAGATTCAATACGAGATCCGGTATCATGCGTTTGACCGGATGGACCACCGGCAGATACCGGTGGATCTGACCCTTGCCGACAACAAAGGACAGCAGGTCCGCTTCTCCATCAAGCGATTCTGGTCCGATATCCCGGTGAAAGAATCGGTTTTCCAGTTGACACCCGCTGGTTCATGACAATAATAGGTGTTGATTTCAACCGCATACCTCTTATAAGGAGTACAAGATAAATGATTCACGACAGTGTCGACAAAGCCCAGACTCCCCAGGGATGTCCCTCCCAGAACAACGAAACGGCCCGGAAACAGCAGGAACAGCAGGCCATGATAAAAGATAATTTAGCCAGAATCAAACACAAGATCTTTGTTCTGTCCGGCAAGGGCGGGGTCGGTAAAAGCAGCGTATCCGCCAATCTGGCGGCGGTATTGTCCCAAAAAGGATATAAAACCGGGTTGATGGATGTGGATGTCCACGGGCCTTCCATCGCCCAGATGCTGGGCATGACCGAGCTGCTGGATATCACCCCGGACCAGCAGCGACTGGTGCCCAAGCAGGTGAGTGAAAACCTCAAGGCGGTATCCGTCCAGGCCCTGATGCAGGACAAGGATCAGGCCATCATCTGGCGGGGACCGGCCAAGGCCGGCATGATTCAGCAGTTTGTGGGCATGGTGGACTGGGGAGAACTGGATTTTCTGATCATTGACGCCCCTCCCGGCACGGGTGACGAACCGTTGACCGTGGTACAGACCATTCCCGAAGCACTGGGTGTGATCGTGACCACTCCCCAGGAAGTGGCGCTGGCCGATATCCGGAAATCGATCTCATTTTGCAAAACCGTGAAACTCAAAACCCTGGGGATCGTGGAAAACATGTCCGGATTCAGCTGCCCCCATTGCGGTGAATCCATTGATCTGTTCATGCATGGCGGGGGCGAAAAAACCGCCAGAGAACAGGGCCTGACCTTCCTGGGATCCATTCCGTTCGATACCGGTGTGGTCGCTTCCGGTGACAATGGCATTCCTTTGATGCTCCAGGAGAAGGAAACCCCTTTCACCCGGGCATTTTCAACTGTGGTGGACAACATCACCAAACAATTGTGATCCACCTTTCACCCATCCGGGACTGCCTTGAATGAGCGCCTGAAAAAAACCAGGGACCTGCAGCCGCTTCTGAACTCAATGGAACAAAGCGCCCTGCGATCCCTGGCCTGTCCTTCCAGTTCCGCTGTGCGGCGGCATCCGGAAAACCGGTCTCACAATGAATACCGCCAGTCGTTCAGCCAGGATGCGGACCGGATTCTCAATTCCCTGGCCTTTACCCGCTACATCGACAAAACCCAGGTATTTTCCCTGATCCGGAACGATCATCTCACCCACCGGGTCCTGCATGTACAGCTGCTGTCCCGGGTGGCCCGGACCATCGGCCGATATCTCGGGCTCAACCAGGACCTGATCGAGGCGGCAGCCCTGGGCCATGACATCGGCCATCCCCCGTTCGGCCATGATGGCGAACGGTTTCTCTCCCGGCTCACCCGCGCACACCATGCCGGATATTTTCACCACAATGTCCAGAGCATCCAGTTTCTGGACACAATCGAACGCCACGGCAACGGATGGAACTTGAGCCTCCAGACCCTGGACGCCATTTTATGCCATGACGGCGAATCCCATGTCCGCCGACTCTCCCCACACGGCCCCCGGACGTTCGACGATCTGGACGACATGATTCAGGCCTTTTACCAAACCGAACAGATCGGATTTTCCCCCATGACCCTGGAGGGGTGCGTGGTGCGCATGGCAGACACCATCAGCTATATCGGCCGGGACATGGAAGACGGCATCCGCCTGGGCCTGACCACCCGGGACCGGATTCCGGACACCTGCCGCAACATTCTGGGGACCACCAACGGCACCATTGTGTTCAACCTGGTGACCGACCTGATTGCCACCAGCCTGGATCAGCCGTTCATCGGGTTTTCGGACGAGGTGGCCGATGCCCTGGAAACCCTGAAAATATTCAATTACCGCCATATCTATAAAAACCCGGCCATCAAGCAGCACCTGGGGACCATCAGCGCCGTTTATGATCATCTGTTTCACCAGTATCTCACGGATCTGGAAACCGACACCCGATCCTCTGTCATTTTCACACAATTTCTGGCCGGCATGTCCGACACATACCGGAACACCCATTCTTTGGCCCAAATCGTGCGGGATTTCATCTCCGGCATGACCGATTCCTATTTTATCCGCCAGGCACCGGCTCATTTGCGGCCTCAACCGGTGGACCATGTTTGACACCGGCCATCCATTCATTGCAATCCCGGGCCTGATCTGGTAAAAAACAACCTGTCTGTTTTTTTAAACCCATTGTATCGGGATACCACACATTATGGAACGACTATTGGTCATCTGCGCAGGCGCCGGAATCGGGACCGGTTTCTACTACTGGTTTTCCTGGATGCTGAAAAAAAAACGCATGCAGGAGTATGTCATGACACATCAATGGCTGCTGCATCCCAATGCCATCTGTTACTGGCGGACCGCGCTGGCCATGGTCGGTTTTTTTCTGTACTTCTGGACGGGATATCAATCCGCTGCCATTATCATTTTCACTTTTGCCGCCATCCTGGACGGGGTGGACGGACTGGTGGCAAGAGGATGCAACCTGGTCTCCCGGCTGGGGGAATGGCTGGATCCTTTGTGCGACAAACTGACATATCTCCCGCCGCTGCTGGGATTTGCCTATGCCGGCATTATTTCGATCCAGCTGATGTGGATTCTGGTCGCCATTGAAATATTCGGCCAGTTTGCCGCCCGCCGGCTCCTGACCCGGATGAAGACCTCCGGTGCAGCCAACAATTTCGGCAAGATCAAGGCCATCATCTGTTTCGCTTTGGTGATCTTCTGCGCACTGGTGGACGCCAACCCCCATATCATACACATGGGGAACCAGATTCTGCTGGCCTGTGTCATTCTCTCGGGTGCATCCATTGTATTCAAATTCATTCCCAACCGGCTGTATGCGGACATCCTTTCCCTGCTCAATTTCTTCTGCGGTCTGGCCAGCCTGGTGTTGACCTATCACGGGTTTTTCGGCCGGGCCATCATCATCATTATCATGGGACAGCTGTTCGACCTGTTTGACGGCCGGATGGCGGAAAAACACGGCGGAACCAAATACGGCCCATACCTGGATGATATCGCGGATTTTGTGAGTTTCGGGATCGCCCCGGCCTATATGCTGTTGAAAATCGGCCAGTCCTGGGCCTGGATGTTTGCCATTGTCTACATCACGGGTGTGGCATTCCGGCTCATCCGGTTTCTGTTCGTGGACAAAAAACGCACCGACCTGCCACCGGGCGTGTTCAACGGCCTGCCCTGCCCGGCCGGGGCATTGCTTTTGCTGGGCGCCATCCTGCTGCTGCCCGCCCAGTACGTGTGGCCCATGGTGCTGCTGACCACGGGCCTGATGGTCAGCACCCTCCGGTTCGCCCATCTGGGACGTCTGATCCTGAAACAGGTGCCCAAACCGGTGTTTTACACCATCAGCGCGGCCATCATCGTGATCATCGCCTTTGTGCTGAAAACCCGGAACGGGGAATTGTTCGGGGCCGTCATTCTGGGATCGGTTTTTATCTACATGGTGATCGGCCGGGTGTGCATCCTGAAAATCCTGTCAGCGGAACCTACCACCAGGCACTGAAAAAGATCACCGCCACATAGCGCAGGCCTTTGCCGATGGCCACCAGGACAATGAACACACTGAGCCGGACATTCATGATGCCCGCCACCAGGGTCAGCGGATCACCGCCCACCGGCAGCCAGGCCAGCAACAGGGTCCAGACCCCATATCGCTGAAACCAGGCCTGGGCCTTGGCGATCTGGGTCGGACTGAAATAAAACCAGACCCGGTGCTGGAACCGCAGCAGATATCGCCCCATCCACCAGTTCACCACAGACCCCAGGGTATTTCCCGTGGTGGCCACCCAGAACAGAAGATGCGGATCATGCCCCTGACGCAGCAGGGCGAACAGCAGCACTTCGGAATAAAACGGCAGAATGGTGGCCGCCAGAAATGCGGACCCAAAGAGCAGCAGAACAGAGATCATCCCCATTCCTTTTTTACCAGCCATTTGAACAGGGCGAACTGGGCCGGCAGGTAGAACAGGTATTCCGGATGCCACTGCACGCCGATGATCTTGTGACCGGATCGGGTTTCCACGGCCTGAATAATGCCGTCCAGATCCCGGCCCACCACGTGAAGCCCGTTGCCGGGTTCCCGGATGGCCTGATGATGCAGGCTGTTGACCCGAAGATTGTGTTTGCCGCAGATCCGTGCCAGGCAGGCGGCCGGTTCGATTTTCACCTGTTTGGTGGGCAGCAGCCCGGGTCGATTGTAGGTCAGATGTCTCAAGTTTCGGATATCCTGGTGCAGGTTTCCGCCCAGCACCACATTGATGAGCTGGGCCCCCCGGCAGATGCCCAGCAGCGCAATTTTGTGATCCAGGGCATAGCGGATCCACCGGATTTCCAGCAGATCCCGGTCTGGATCATATACCACCGGGCTGGTGAGATCCCCGTCATAATGTTCCGGTGAAATATCGTTGCCGCCCCCGATGATCAGTGCATCCAGGGTTTTGCCGGCATCGCCGTGACAGGTGCTGATGCGCATGGTGGATGCGCCGGCCAGGTTCAGGGCCGTTCGGGTGCACCACCAGGCCGGGGCCCAGCGGCGGGCCGAGCCGGTCACGCCGACAAGTGGTCGGAAACCCATTGATCCATCCAGATGGTCCAGCCACTGCGGTTCACCCCGATCAGGGGCCGATGCATGGACAAAAACCGTTTTTTGAGCATATTCAGGTCATCCGGGCGCTGTGCCAGCTCCTCCACCACCCACCAAACGTTCCAGGGACGCGCCAGAGACCAGTCCTTGCTGTCGATCTGACAATTGGGCAATCGATAGTGAAACGCGGGCCGGGCTTTTATTTTTGAATCTGCCACCGCGTTCCGAACCATGTCTGAATGATCACGGGCCAACAGGGGCAGCAGATCCAGGCCCCGGTTCCGGCTGGCGTTGTGATCCAGATAATCCGAGGCGATCTGTGTCAGATCCGGTGAATTCCTGGAAAAAAGCACCTGCAGATAGGCCTCGGAATACAGGTCCACATAAGGGCTGATCCGCCGGGCCATGTCCACATCATGGGCATCCACCAGCCACCATTGCAGCAATGAAAATGCCTGCAGATACGCCAGCACCACATCGGCATCCATCGATGGAACCTCGGCATTGATATGCACGCCATAAGCGGCGATCATGGAATCTTTCGTGCCTTTTGCACCGGCATCCCGCAAGGCACGAATCAACGGATCCAGACGATCCAGATCAAACACGGCAATGGGCGGACACACCACTTCCATGGGTACCAGCCATGTGGCTGCCTGGGAGAGCAGATCGATCCATTCCCCGATTTGATTCGATGCCTGCTGCGCCGCTTTTTTTTTGAGAAAATCCCAATCCAGCTCCACAGTGAATTCCCCCAGGTCCGGAACATCCACCACACAGGCAGCAGCCGATTCATGCATTCGGGTGCCATTGAGCACCGTTGTCACCACCCGGACCGTCCGGTCCAGGTCCAGGCCGGTGAATTCAAGTTCAAATCCCACTTTACGACAGGCCCCGTCACGGGTTCTGGGCACGGACGGCAATTTATACATTAACGGCGGATTCATTGCATTTCCCGGTCATGGCTGTTTCAGGTCAACGGTTGTATGGTCAGCATAGGCAATAAGGTTTTGCCTTGTCAATCAAAACATGAAAGAAACTGCTTGTCCATTTGCCTGCCCCGATGGTATCATGTTTCTTCAATCAGTCACCATCAGACTTGGACGAAGCTAAATTCCATGACATCCTTTGAAAAAAACACCCTCAAAAAAAAGCAGAGACCCATGCAACCAATTACCCCCATCGGAAAAATCCTTTCTCCGTTTCAGCACATGGAAGACATGCCGATTCAGCCCAGAGGGGCGACCGGCACAAAAGGCCGGGTACAGGTGGATGAGGCCCTCCAGCCGGGACTCAACGACCTGGAAGGTTTCAGCCACATCTACCTGATCTATTCCTTCCACAAGGCGGCCCGCACCGAACTGACCGTCATTCCTTTCATGGACACACAGCCCCGGGGCGTGTATGCCACCCGCTCCCCGCTTCGGCCCAACCATATCGGGATATCGATTGTCCGGCTGGAAAAAATCCAGGGCAACGTGCTCGATGTCCTGGACATCGATGTGCTCGACGGCACCCCGCTTTTAGACATCAAACCCTATATGGACAAATTCGACTCCGTGGAAAACAGCACGTCCGGCTGGATGCAGGCCAATGAGAAAGAAGTGGCGGAAAAACGCTCGGACAGCCGGTTTACATAATGGACAAACACGATCGGTACAAGGGATTTGCCCTGGTGATTTGTGCGGCCGTGCTGTTCGGTACCACCGGCACCTCCCAGGCCCTGGCCCCGGCCGGCATCTCCAGCACCACCATCGGCTCGCTGCGCCTGGTCATCGGCGGCCCGGCCCTGCTGCTGACGGGCCTGATCTTCGGTAACATCCGGTTGTCCACGTTTCGGCCCCCCGTCATCCCCACCCTCATTGCCGCCTCCGGCATCGTGACGTTCCAGCTGTGTTTTTTCGAAGCCGTGGCCAGAACCGGTGTGGCCCTGGGCACCATTGTGGCCATCTGCATGGCACCGGTCATTGCCGGCCTGCTCGGCGCAGTGTTTCAAAAAGAGCGGTTGACCCGGATCTGGCTGATCGCTTCCCTTCTTGCCATTTCCGGGTGTGTGCTGCTGTCTGTGGCCGGAAGTGACGTGCAGGTGGACACCACCGGCATTTTTCTGGCCTTTGGTGCCGGCTTTGGCTATGCCGTGTCCCTGGTGGGCAGCAAAGCCGTGGTGGCGGGACATTCGCCGATTCTGGGCATCGGGGTCATTCTGTGTGTGGGCGCGGTGATGGTCCTTCCCCGGCTGCTGCTGTTCGAGGATCTCTCCCCGGTGATGACGGGTCATGGCATGACAGTGGTACTGTATCTCGGGCTGGTGGCCACGGCCGCGGCCTACCTGTTTCTGGCCAAAGGCCTGTCTGTGGTGCCGGTGTCCATGACGGCCCTGCTGATGCTGGTGGAACCCCTGACCGGATGTGTGTTAGGGGTTGTTTTGCTCAATGAAGTGTTCACCCTCATCACCGGGATCGGGGCATTGCTGATTTTTTCCGGTCTCCTGGTGATTTCAACATTACAGGAGGCCCTGAAATGATGCACACATGCCGGTTGCTTTTTTCTTTTTCACTGATTGTCACCTTGATGTGCGGTCTGCCGCCGGCCCATGCCCGGATCGATACCGCCGTGCTGACCGAAACCCGGCAGATCGAGGCCTATATTTACCACAGCGCGGACCTGACCCTGATCAAAGACACCCGGGTGCTTTATTTTGCCAAAGGCACGAATCCGGTCCGGTTTTCCTGGTCCGGCACGCGCATCGATCCCACGTCATTGTCTTTTGATATTTCCGACCGGTCCCTGCCTTTAGAAATCACGCAGACCCGGTTCCCGGCCCGGGAGAAAAACCAGGCCATCTGGCACGTGTCGGCCACACAACCCTGCCGGGCCGAGGTGGTCCTTTCTTACTTCACTCCGGGGATTTCCTGGCAGCCCCATTACACGGCGGTTCTGTCCGAAGACCGGACCCGAATGAAATTGACCGGCCAGGTCGGGGTGAAAAACCGCTCCGGCATGGATTATCCCGATGCCCGGGTGCATCTGGTGACCGGCAAAATTCATCTTTTGGACCGGATCGCGGATCTGGCAAACCAGCCGTTTCCCTATGGCCGGCCTGAAACCCGGGGAGCCGACAACCCGCAGCAGGACAGGGTCGCCCGGGGAAAATCTCTGCTGGAATCCGCCCCTGCCCTGATGCTCCAGTCTGAAAAAGCCGCTTCTCCCGCACCCCGGGCCATCACAAAATCCCGGGCATCCGATTATATGGTGTACACCCTTGACGGCCGGAAATCCCTTCTGGACGGCGGGTCCGACCGGCTGACCTTTGTGGAAGCCGGATCCGTGCCCGTTGACACACTGCATGTATTCGACGCCTCACGGTTCGGCAATGCCGTGATCCAGATGGTTTCCTTTACCAATGACACCGCTTCCGGGCTGGGATCGTTTCCGCTTCCCGGGGGGTCTGTCAAGGTGTTTCAGGCCGTTGACGCAGACGGCGGCATGATCTTTGCCGGAGCTGACACTGCCGACTACATCCCTTCGGGCAAACGCCATCTTCTCCAGACAGGACCCGATCCCCGGATCACCGTGGTCCCCAGGGTCATGAAATATGCCAAAACAAACCTGATATTCGACAAAAATAACAATCTGTCCGGATTTGACGAGGTCCAGACCCGGGCCATCGAGGTGGCCAACTTCTCCGATCACCCGGCCCGGATCGAGATTTTCAAGACCCTGCCCCACCCCCATTTTCGCCTCTCTTGCATCCAGGGCCAGGATGAATTCGAACGCATCGACCAGAACCGGTTCAAATTTTCGATCACGGTTGGGCCGGCCGGCAAAACCCATATCCATTACACGATCACCATGTATCAAGGAGACAGAAAATGGCAGCGAAAATCGGTTCCATCCTCATGAAGCCCCGCCCCTTCCGGCGCATGATTTTTTTGGCCCTGGTGATAACCGGACTGATTCTGCCGGCCCTTTCATCGGCGGACACCCGCTTAGGGATCCTGCCGCAGCCGGATGCGGTTCATATCCGTCTGCCGGATCAACGCCCGGCCCTGGTCCAGGAACATCATCCGATCTCTCTGGGCAAAGGCATCAACCAGGTGGCTTTTTCCTGGTCCGGGGTCCGCCTGGACACGGAGGCTGTGCTGTTGACGCCTTTATCTGATCCGGAATCGGTCCGGATTCTGTCCACGACCCTGCCCCCGGATGGGGCCAGCCTGATTTGGGAAGTTTACAGCCACAAAGATGCAGTGGTGCCCATGACCCTGTCCTATCTGCCGATCGGCCTGGACAGCCGGATCACCTATACCGCGACGGTCGATGCCCGGGAAACCGCCCTGGCCCTGGATGCCCGGCTCATCCTGAGAAATTTTTCCGGGCAGACCTATGATTCCGCCACAATCCAGCTGGATCCGGACACGGTTTTTTCCACGGAACTCCAGGACCGGGAGACCCGGAGGATCTCTTTTCCCATTCCCCAACACCCTGAAGTGACAAAAATTTTTCAGTGGGATGGACAGACCATGCCCCATGATCCGGAAAACCAGGACACGGCCGTGGGGGTTCCCTTTGGATACGAGATCACCTTTCCAGTGAATGGCTCACCCGACACCCGGGACTTGCGCCAGGGAAACGTGCGGATTTTTCTTGAAGATGCACAGGGCCGAACCCTGTTCACGGGCGAAGACTTTCTGCCGTTTCTGGCCAGAGGAGACACGTTTTTCCTTGAAACCGGCCGAAGCCGGGACATCCTCATCACCAAGCGGCGGATGACAACCCATGAAACCCGGGTCCGGCGCAATGACAAAGGAAAGATCCAGGTGTTCGACCAGACCATCACCGACCGGTTCATTTTGAAAAACACCCGGCCCACCCCGGCCGACATCCGGCTCACCGACCGGATACCGGGCCAGTGGGAGCCGGTGGACATGGGACATG
The DNA here is from genome assembly GCA_011389555.1 of Desulfotignum sp. Taxonomy (GTDB): domain Bacteria; phylum Desulfobacterota; class Desulfobacteria; order Desulfobacterales; family Desulfobacteraceae; genus Desulfotignum. The sequence continues at coordinate 24,451 of JAABUD010000242.1, forward strand.
CCTACACCCTTGAAGACCACGAGACCCTGAGATTCGACATCCATCTGGATGCAGAACAAACCCGGACCTTTGACCTGACCTATAAGATAGTGAACATTTTTGCAGACAAATTTACCCGATACAACCAGGTGGCACACCAATGATGACACACACAAATGTTGGAAAACCGGAACTGACCCCCATGGCGCAACGTTTTTCCGGCTGTCTGACAGCCACATTTTTCTGGATACTGATCCTGTGCCTTTTGCCGACCCCGGTACTGGCCGATACCCCACACCCCAAACCGGGTGACACCCAACCCGAACAGGCCGCCACCCCATTGGCGGCACTGGATGACGCGGCCCTGAAAGCAGGCATCGCCCATCGGCTTCGCACGGCCCGGGGGGATCGGGATGACCGGTTCAAACAATTTTCTTCCGCCCACGTGCGCATCGAGAAAAAAATGCCGGTCCATATCAGCGACACCCTGACCGTGTTTGCCGTCAAACTCAGAATCACGCCCCCGGTACCGGATGCACCGCCTGAATTCATCACCCTGGTGGTGGATGACACCGGGACCTTGCAGATCGGCGGAATTCAGCATCTGGCCACGGGCAGCAACCTGGTACAAGACGCCGTAGATCAGGTGCAGGCAGTGGATATCAGCGATCTTCCCCCTGATTTCGGCAAACCCATCTACACCGGCACAGGCCCCCACACCGTGATCGCTGTTTCCGACCCCTTCTGCCCCCACTGCCGGAAGGGATGGGATTTCATCAAACTGAACCTGGATCGGATTCACACCCTGCGCATGGCCCATTTCCCCCTGAATCAGGCCGCTGAAACCGCGGGCCTGGTCATGGCGGACGCGTTTCACCGCCAGGTCATGGTATTTGATATCATCGATTACACCTACACCGAACTGGACCCATCGTCAGATCCGCTGGAAATCGTGAAACAATATATGGCAGCATTTCCGGACCTGGCCCAGAAATGGGGTCCGGCACCGGAAACCGCCCTGACCTATCTGACCGACCGGTTTCTCACCCGAATCAAAGCCGACCAGCACACCATCCGGACCCTGGGCATCCATTCCACCCCGGTCTTTTTTATCGACCAGACCTTTATCAAGGGATTCAATGCGCAGAAAATGGAGGCGGCCCTGCCATGACCCCCCCTGCCCGCTGTTCCGAAAACCGGAATCTGGAGTATTGTCACTCGTTTTTTTCCCAAAACCCCGTGTCTTCCGGAGTTGATTTGGTTCTTTTGACACTCACTTCAATGGATCCGAACGTGATGGTACCTCCGGTCGTGGAGGGACCGTCCGACCAGGTGAACTTTGCGCCGATGTTTTCCGGATTCACCTGATTGAAAATGATACCGTCAACAGGATCTTCTTCTTTTGATTCAAAATATGTGGCCCAGATCAGAGTTTCCCGATGATTGAGATCTTTGATCACATTGTCGATCATCTTGCGCCGGATTCGATCCTGGATATTGAAAAAATCGGGCAGGGCCACAGCCGAGAGAATGCCCACGATGACCAGCACGGAAATAATTTCCACCAGGGTAAAACCGTGTTCCCGATCTTGTTGTTTCATGGCTGCCTGCCTTTTTCACCATCCAGATGATCTTCTGTCGTATTCATACAGATATTTTAATCATAATTATCGGAATAAAGCAAGATCACTTGAATGGCTGTCATGGCATCCACGTTTCCCAGGGCCTGGTACATGTCCTCTGCCAGTACCAGCCTGCCGGTGCCCAGCCATTCTTTGGCACCCTGACCCTGAAAACTTGACAAAAGATATAATAAAAATATATATTATATACCATGAAATTTGAATTTGACCCAAAAAAATCGGATGCAAACAAATTATTTCCGTTCGCCGGGCAAGAAAAGAGGAGATTAAATTTTATGAAAGCTGAAGAATTAGAA
>JAABUD010000243.1 GCA_011389555.1 Desulfotignum sp.
ATGCCGGGCTTTTAAAGGATCTGTTTTAAAAAATTACGCGGCCGGTTCAATATTGATGGCGCACACTTTGAGTTCCGGAATTTTGGCAACCGGATCCAGTTTGGCGTTGGTCAGCCGGTTGGCTGCGGCCTGAGCAAAGTGAAACGGCATGAAAACGGTGCCGTCCACAGCCTGATAAGACACTTTGAGCTTGGCACTGACCGTCCCTCTTCTCGAGGACACGTTGACCACATCTCCGGTACCCAGCCCCAGTTTCCCGGCATCGTTGTGAGAAATTTCCACAAAACATTCCGGTGAAAGCACATTCAGCCCTTCCGTCCGGCTTGTCATGGTCCGGGTATGGTAATGGTACAGCACCCGACCCGTGGTCAGAACGTAAGGATATTCCGCATCCGGCTCTTCTGCCGGCGGCTGGTGCTCGATGGCATGGAACAGTCCTTTGCCCCGGGTGAACTGGGTGGTGTGCAGAATCGGGGTGCCGGGATGGCTTTCATCCGGGCAGGGCCAGTGGATGCCGACGTTGTCGATGCGCTCCCAGGTGATCCCCCGGTAAGACGGGGTCACGGCACAGATTTCCTTGAAAATCTCATGACTGTTTTCATATGTCATGTCATAGCCCATGCGTTTCGCGATCTCGCACAGGATTTCCCAGTCCGGTTTTGTCCCTTCAGGCGGCGTCACGGCTTTTCTCACCCGTTGAACCCGGCGTTCTGTATTGGCAAAGGTACCGTCTTTTTCCGCCCAGCAGCAGGCCGGAAATACCACATCCGCCAGGGCCGTGGTTTCGGTTTCAAAAATATCCTGAACCACCAGAAACTCCAGATTGGACAATGCTTTTTCCGCATGGTTCAGATCCGGATCAGACACCATGGGGTTTTCCCCCACGATATACAGGGATTTGAATTCACCTTCATAGGCCTTTTCGATCATTTCCGTCACGGGCAGGCCGGGTTTCGCAGGCATACCGGTCACATGCCACGCGGTCTCGTAATTTTTTCTTGCCTCATCATTGGTCACGGCCTGATAGGCGGTGAACACGTTGGGAAGACCGCCCATATCGCAGGCTCCCTGGACATTGTTCTGCCCCCGCAACGGATTGACGCCGCCGCCGGGTTTGCCTAAATGCCCGCACAGCATGGACAGGTTGGCCAGTGACTTGACATTGTCGGTGCCGCAGGTATGCTGGGTGATGCCCATGCAATAGCAGATGGATGCGGGGGAAGCTTTGGCAAATTCCCGGGCCACCTCGATGATGTCCTGGGCCGCGATTCCCGTGATCTCTTCGACCCGTTCCGGGGTATAAGACGCCACCACATCCTTGAGTGCATCAAAATTTTCCGTGCGGTCCGCAATAAAGGTTTTATCATGCAGGTCTTCTTTGATGATCACGTGCATCAATCCGTTGATCCAGGCAATATCCGTCCCGGGATTCGGACGCAGCCACCGGGTGGCGTTATTGGCCAGCTTGACGAACCGGGGATCGATCACAACCAGTTTTTTACCCTTGATGGCCGCCCGTTTCATAAACGTGGACAGCACCGGGTGGTTTTCCGTGGTGTTGGACCCGGTCACCAGGATCAGGTCCGATGTCTCGATGTCTGCAATGGTGTTTGTCATGGCACCGCTTCCAAACGCTGCAGCCAGACCGGCTACAGTGGAGCTGTGTCACAGTCGCGCACAATGATCGATATTGTTTGTCTTGAGCACGGCCCGGGTGAATTTCTGCGCGATGTAATTGTCTTCATTGGTGGTCCGGGCAGACGTGAGCACGCCCATACTGTCCGGCCCGTGCTGATCCCTGATTCCGGTAAGTTTCTCAGCCACCAGATCCAGGGCTTCCTCCCAGGAGGCCGGCACCTGTTTCCCGTCTTTTTTGATCAATGGCGTGGTCAACCGGTCCGGGGCGCCGACAAATTCAAATCCGTACCGCCCTTTGACACACAGCATCCCGTTGTTGGGGGGCAGGTTGCGGTCGGCCCCGTCGATTTTGACAATTTTATCGTTCTGGACATGGACGTCCATCTGACATCCCACCCCGCAGAACGAGCAGGTGGTTCGTACCGTGCGGGTGGAAACAAACCGGTCATCCCGAAACGCTTTGGTGGGAATCAATGCTCCCACGGGGCACACCTGGACGCATTCCCCGCAGAACACGCAGCTGGAGTTCATCAACGTCACCCCGGTACCGGCGATGATCTTTCCCTTGTCGCCCCGGAACCCGAAATCGATGGCCTGGTTCACCTGGAGCTCGTTGCAGGCAGCCACGCACCGTCCGCACAGAATACACCGGGACATATCCCGGACAATAAAGGGATTGTCCTTTTCGATCGGTACTTTCACCGGTTCTCTGTGACGGCCGCTGATTCGGCCCTTGACCTGGTACCGGTACGCCAGGGCCTGAAGCTCGCAATCCCCCCACACCGGACACAGTTCCTCTTTCTGGTCGTTTTCCATGGCCGCGATCTGGAAATCGGTCCAGGATTCATCTTCGGATGATCCAATATCACAATTGTGATTCCCCGAATCCAGCATCAATCCAATGTAAAATCTGCGATATTCAACGATTTTCGGGGATTCTGTATGAACCACCATACCGTTTTTGGCCGGTGAACTGCATGAAGACACCAGCTTCTTTCCCCAGGATTCTTCGAGCTCAACAATACAGATACGGCAGGCCCCGGTCGCGCGGGTCCCTTTCAGATGGCAAAGATTGGGAATATCAATATTATTTTCCTGTGCAACGTCCAGAATGGTCTGGCCGGGTCTAAATTGATAGACGTGACCATTGATGGTAATGCTGTTCTGATCCATGGTGAACCCTTCCTTAATTTTAACTTTCCGGTCATCCCTTATTCAGGCAATATACAATG
>JAABUD010000244.1 GCA_011389555.1 Desulfotignum sp.
CTACATCAACCTGTTTCTGGTTCAAGGCGATAAAAAAACCGCCCTGTTCGAGGCCGGCCTGGATGCGGCCCATCATTTCATCGAACGGGCCCGGCAGATGGCAGCCCGACCCCGGGGGACTCTTTGATGGAAGACACCCTTTTTTCAGACCAGATCGGCCCGTTGCGAAACAACATCGACCGCATCGATTCCCAGATTCTGACCCTTCTGGCCAAACGCCAGGAACAGGTGGAACAGGTGGCGGCCCTGAAAAAACAATGTGATATGCCGGTGTATCATCCTGCCAGGGAAGAGGACATGATTTCCCGTCTCCGGACCCGGGCCAGAGAAAAAGGCCTGGATCCGGATGTCACGGAAAACCTGTTCCGGGTGATCATCCGCCAGTCCCGGGTCAAGCAGACCTTTTCCATGCAGTACAAGGGGGTCCGGTCCGGTGCTGCGGTATTGATCATCGGCGGTGCCGGACAGATGGGGGCCATGTTTGCCTCTTTGTTTGAAAAATCCGGATACCGGGTCCGGATTCTCACGGAATCGGACTGGGAAGCCGCCCCCCGGTTATGCGAAGGGATCGACCTGGCCCTGGTGTCCGTGCCCATTGAACACACGGTGGCAGTGATCGAAAAAATCGCCCCGTTCCTGCCGGCCGGCGCGCTTCTGGCCGACCTGACCTCCGTGAAAAAAGACCCGGTGGCCGCGATGTACAAAAACCACACCGGACCGGTTCTGGGCCTGCATCCGCTGTTCGGCCCCACCACCTCTTCTCTGGACAAACAGATCATTGTCTATACACCGGGCCGGGACATGACCGCCGGCCACTGGCTGGTGGAACAGCTGGGGCTGTGGGGAGCGATTCCCGTTCATGCCGCTCCCGTGGAACATGATGAAATCATGGAAATCGTCCAGGCCCTGCGGCATTTTGCCACCTTCTGCTTTGGCCGGTTTCTGTTTGAAAAACAGGTGAAAATCCAGCGCACCCTGGAGTTTTCCAGCCCCATCTACCGCCTGGAACTGGGCATGGTGGGCCGGCTGTTCGCCCAGGATGCCGGCCTGTATGCCCAGATCATTTTCGCCACAAAAGAACGGCGGCAACTGTTGAAGCAGTTTGCCGCCTCGCTGACACAGCATATAGAGATGCTTGAAAACAAAGATATTTCCGCATTTACCCGGCAGTTCGACGAAATTGCCGAATGGTTCGGCCCGTTCAGTGATCAGGCCCTGCGGGAATCCACCTTTCTCATCGACCGGCTCATTGAACGGTTTTAGGGGGCTGCCCCCCACCCCCCTGTCGAACGGTTTTAATAATTGGTCAGCTTGATCTCGATACGCCGGTTTTTGCGATAGGCTTCCGGGGTGTCGGCGGGATCGATGGGATGGTATTTGCTGAATCCGGCCGCGGCCATCCGCTTTTCCGGAATCCCCCGGCGGCTTAAAAACTGCACCACGGACAACGCCCGGGCCGTGGACAGTTCCCAGTTGGAAGCAAAAAAATCATTGTTGATGGGCACCTTGTCGCTGTGGCCGTCAATCTGCAGGATCCAGTCGATATCGTCGGGTATCGTTCGGGCAACGGTCAACAGCGTATCCGCCAGGGCAGTCAGATGGGTTTTGCCTTCCTCTCCCAGATCCGCAGACCCGGAGGCGAAAAACAGTTCCGCCTGGAACACGAACCGGTCGCCCCGGATCTGTATGGCCGGGTTGTCCCCCAGGATCTGCTTGAGGCGGCCGAAAAACTCGGACCGGTACTGGGTCAGTTCATGAACTTTTCTGGCCAGAGCAATATTCAATTGCTTGCCTAAATCGTCAATTTTTTCATCCTTTTCTTCCCCGGCTTCCCGTTCTTGCGCCAGCGCCGTCTTGATGACATCCAGCTGTTCTCTGAGCCGGGAAATCTGTTCGGTGAGCAACGTCACCTCGGCCCGGGCCGATGCAGACAGCTGCTGTTCCTTTTCGATACTCTTTTTCTGGGATGCCAGCACGGCGGACAGTGCCTGAATACGGATGTCCTGCTCCTCGATTTTTTCCTGGGCCAGCAGCGTGGTTTCGGTCTGATCCGCCAGCCGGGCCGCCAGGCGCCTGGACCGGTCCCGCAGGACTCCCAGCTCCCGGTCCCGGGATTCCAGTGTGGCGGCCAGATCCCCGACTTCCTGTTCCAGCTGCTCTCTGACCTGCCGCAGGGCGGATATATCCTCATTCAGGCTGGCAATGGTGAGCATCTGCTGTTTCAGGGTTTCTTCATCCATCTGGGCCTGTGCCTTGTGATCCGCCACCTGGGACATGAGCACCTCTTTGTCCTCGGACAAAGCGATAATGGTATCTGACAATCTTGCCACCTGGGTTTCCAGCCGGCCGGATTTCTCTTTTTCAACGCCCAGCATTTCCGCCAGCTGATTCACCTGGGCGTGAAGTTTTGCCAGTTCGCTTTCCTGGCCCCGAAGCACTTCACTGAGCATAAACTGGGCCACCACAAAAATCATCAGAACGAAAATCACCACCATCAGCAGGGCGGACAGCACATCCACATATCCGGGCCAGGCTGTGATGGGACTCGCGTTTCGCCGCGCTCTGGATAACATGTCAGCTCCTGTCGGGCGTTTGTTTTACAGCCGTGTCCGGTTCTTTCTTCTGCTGCTGTTTGAGCAGCGCTGCCATGGCCTGATTGTTTTTCTGCATCTGGTTGATCAACACCCGGAGATTGGTGTCGATGTTTTTGAACATCTCGGCAGACGTACCCAGACCCGCCTGGGAAAGGTCATCCACATCCACCAGCCGGGTGACCCCGGACAGCCACTCTTCCATCTCATTGAAAAACCGGTTCTGGGCATGACCGGCCTGGATATCGATAAATCCCAACACCAGACTGCCGCCTAAGCCGAACAAAGAGGATGAAAACGCGGTACCCATTCCTTTGAGCGGGTTTTCCAGCCCCTGTTTCAGGTGCTCGAACATCCGGGCATAATCCCCGGTGCCCACTTCCAGGCCGCTGATGACCTGTCCCACCGTGCCGATGGTCTGAAGCAGTCCCCAGAAGGTACCCAGAAGCCCCAGGAACACCAGCAGCCCGATCATGTACTTGGAAATCTCCCTGGCTTCATCCAGATGTCCCCGGATCCCGTCCAGCACCGTGCTCAATGATCCGGCAGACAGCCGGAACCGGTCCCTGTGAATCTCTTCCAGATGTTTGGCCAGGGGCGACAGCAGGGTGGGCGGTTCCACGGTTGAAAGGCCGGGGTCCCCGGTGCGGAATTTCTTGATCCAGTTGATCTCGGGTTCCAGCCGCAGGATCTGAAATACATTGATGGCGATACCCACACACAGGGCTCCCAGAATCAGGAGATTAAATCCCCAGTTGGCCATGAATGCGGCCTTGAGCGGGGTTGCCAGCAGGGCACAGACCCCGGCCACCACCAGCAGATAGATAAAAGTGAGAAACAGATAATGCCGCGGATTGGTCATGTCACGCCTCCTTGAATATCTGATGCGCGGTTGTGCCGGAATCCGGCACCCGGGCATCGACATATAAAAAACCGATTTCACCGGTTGTATGCAAATGATTTCCGATTGTCAAGAATCCGTTCATTTGTCTTTGCCATACTGCTTGAGTTTTTTTAACAACGTTTTCCGGGTAATGCCCAGGCGCCGGGCGGTTTCGCTCTTGTTGCCTTCGGCTGCGGCATATGTGGATAAAATCGCTTCTTTTTCAATCCGGGACAACGACGTGTTTTCCGGGCGGCCCGTCCCCGGGTCGGTACCCGACCCGCTGGATTCGTCTTCCTGCCCGAACGGCAGATCCGTCCGGGTGATATAATCGGTCCGGGCCAGAACCACGGCCCGTTCCACGGCATTCATCAGCTCCCGGACATTTCCGGGCCAGGCGTACCGGATCATGGCATCCATGGCATCCGGTGCCACCCCTTTGATCTCCCGCCGGTTCTTTCGGGAAAACCGTGCCAGAAAATGTAAGACCAGCTCCGGGATATCTTCGGGCCGTTCCCGCAAAGGCGGGATG
>JAABUD010000245.1 GCA_011389555.1 Desulfotignum sp.
CAGTGCCCGATTCCCCGGCCACCAGCACATTGGCATCCGTGGGTGCCACCATGTTCAGCGTATCCAGCAATGCGGTCATGGCCGGACTTTTTCCCAGAATATTGTGGTGAAGGGACGTGGATTTAAGACGTTCCTTGAGCTGCCGGTTTTCCGACTGCAGAACGATCCGTTCCAGGATCCGCTCGATGGTCAGTTTCAGCCGGTCAAAATCCAGCGGTTTGGTCAGATAATCATATGCCCCGATTTTCAGGGCTTCCACGGCCGTGTCCACGGAGGAATATGCGGTCATCATGACCACGGGCAAAGACGGGTTGTACTCCCGGATCTGTGACAAAGCTTCCATACCGGACAACCGCTTCATTTTCATGTCCAGCAGCACGATATCGAAACTGATCGATTTCACCTGTTCCACCCCGGTATCCCCGTCATCGGCCAGCACCACCTCATACCCCCAGTCCGATATCAGGGTCTTGAGCATCCGGGCATGGGCCGGATCATCCTCCACCACCAGTATTTTATGTGTCATGCGCATCTTCCTTTTCTTGAGCAAACAACCGGATGAAAAATGTGGTTCCCTGATCTTTTGCGCTTTCCACCCGTATCTTCCCGCCCAGGTTTTCCACCAGGCGGTGCACGATGGACAGTCCCAAGCCGGTGCCGTCCGGCCGGGTGGTGAAATAAGGATCGAAAATTTCAGACAGTATCTGTTCATCCATGCCGCAGCCGTCATCGGTCACCTGGATTTCCAGATCTTGTCCGGGCGGGACATCCATCACCGTGACGGTCAGATTGCCGCCCTCTGTCATGGCGGCCAGGCTGTTCATATACAGGTTGAGCAGGATCCGGGTCATGCGGTCCGGGTCCGTGTAAAACCGGGACCGAACCGACCGGATGTCCGTGTGAACAAAGATGGATTTCTTTTTCAGGTCAAGGGATGCCAGCTTCAATGAATGGGAGATCATCTCCTGGATCGTCACCTCTTTTTTTTCAACGGCCATGGGTTTGGCAAACTCCAGCAGCTGGGTGATGGACCGGTTGATCCGTTCGACCTCCTGGACCATGATCCGGGCGGTCTCCTGGTCATCCGGATGATCGGCATACCGTTTTTCAAAATAGGTGGCAAACCCCTTGATGGAGCTCAAGGGGTTTCTGATCTCATGGGCCACCCCGGCGGCAAGCTTGCCGATGGCGGCCAGGTGACGGGTGGTTTCAATCTCTTTTTTCAGTTTCTCGGACAATGCTTTGGCACTGACCAGCCGGGCCCGGGTCGTGCGATAGGCCTGAAACGCCATCAGACTGATCACACCGGCACATCCCAGGACAAAAAACATCACCCCCTGCCCCACGGCATGACGCAGCAGCCGGGCCTGGGCCCGGCCCATCTCATCCATGGAAAGACCCACCAGAATCAAAGCCCCTGCTTCAGGAATCCCGGGGTTGCCCGTCTGATTTTCCATCTCCGGGAACCCGCTTTCTTGTTCCATCTTCCGGTGCATGCCGCGCATGCGCATGGAATGTACCATACCCCGGCTCTCCATGGGGGTGAACCGCTTGTATACCTCGAACACCTTTGCTTCATCTTCTTGCACATATCGATGAAACACGGCATTTGTCGCCCTTTCTGAATCAAGGATATCCGGCATATCCATCAGGACCTGCCCCACCCGGGCCGGATCGCTGTGGGCCAGAATAGTGCCGCCGGCCGAAACAATCATGATATGCACCACTTCCGGCTGAAACGCCGTCTCATGAAGCAGATCCTGAATCCGGCGCATGCCCCAGTGCATGGTCATCATGCCGGTGCGGGTCCCGGCCTCAAAGGTCCGGATCAGTGAAATTCCCCTGGCCAGCTGCTGATCCGTGATATGGGATTTGAGCCTCTCCATCCGGTCCAGGGTCATGACCGCAAAAATCGGGGTCAGCACCAGGAGCACTCCCGCCAGCATGAGCGGGGAAATCAGGGAAACAAAGGATCCATGTATTCGTTTTTTCATATCATTTCAGCGTAGCAAAACGTGTACCACGTTTCAACGTATCTACCCTATTTTGTATCAAATGTACACATCTCCATCTGTGAAATTCCGTGCCGTTCCTCAATCGACACAAGTGGCCGACCCGTGCCGGGGGGGGTCCCCCATCCAGGGGTGGCCTGCTGCCAAAAAATCAACGTCAACCTGAATTAACGTCGTGGACGCGGCAGCCGGTGTGTAATAAATATCCATCTGGATACCGGGTCCGGGTAAAAAAGATACAGTCTGCTGTCGGACCGGTGGGGCCCGGCCGGATTCAAAAATCAAATTTATCCCTTTTATTTCAGATGGATATAATTATATTTTCAGTATGGCACACCCTTTGCTGTAACATAATGCCAGGGTAAGCGGGTATCTGCAAAGCAAAGATACCCATAAACGATACAATCACTGAACACCAGTATTAATTTTTCACAAAGGAGAGTTCATCATGAAAAAAGCACTGATATTGATCACCGCACTGATCGCCGTCGGATTGTTATCCACCTACGCATTTTCCTGGGGACCGGGTAAAGGCATGGGCGGGTATGGGGGCAGCACCAATTGCCCGGGCATTGACCAAAACGCCTACACCGACCTGACCGAAGCCCAGAAAGACGAACTGGCCACCCTGCGCCAGAAATTTATCGATAACACGTATGAACTGCGGACATCCATGATGCAGAAACACAATGAGATCCGGCTGCTCATGGAAACGTCCCAGCCGGACCGGACAATGCTGAGCCGCTTGAACACGGAAGTGTCCGATCTCATGAAACAGCTCCAGGAAAACCGGATCGATTTCATGCTGGCCGCCAAAAAAGTGGCCCCTGAGCTCCGGTTCGGCCAGAACATGGGCCGTGGATATCACAAAGGCCCGGGCAGAGGGAACTGTCCGAAAAGCGGCCAGGGGTATGGACAAGGCCAGAATTATGACGGCAACAGAGGCTCAGGCTCAGGCCGGTATTAACCCATTCCGCCAACCGGGTTCCGGTCCGTGACACGGGGCAGTGATACCCGGAACCGGAACCCTTTTTCAATCAAGCCCCTTTAATCAAGCCCCTTTATCTGACACGCCCCTGAATTTCAGGGGTGTGTTTTTTTCAGTTTCCTCTTTTTTCCGCGGTCACGGGATTTTCCAGCATCCCGATCCCCTGGATCCGGGTTTGAAGATGATCGCCCGGCATCAGGTACACCGGAGGTTTTCGGGCAAAGCCGACCCCTTCCGGAGTGCCCGTGAGAATCAGGGTCCCCGGCGCCAGGGTGGTGGATTGGGATAAAAACGCGATCAACCGGGCCACGGAAAAAATCATGTCCCGGGTGTTGCTTTGCTGCATGGTTCTGCCGTTGAGCACACTCTCCACCGCCAGGTTCTGGGGGTCTTGAATCTCATCCGCCGTCACCAGCACCGGCCCCAGAGGACAGAAGGTGTCAAAACTTTTTCCCCGGACCCATTGCCCGCCCCCGGCATGTTTCTGCCACCGCCGGGCCGACACGTCATTGGCACAGGTATAGCCCAGTACATAATCCAGGGCTTCGGCCTCGGACACGTTTTTGGCAGACCGGCCGATCACCACCCCGAGTTCCGCCTCATAATCCACTTCCGGTGTTTCCAGGCAGGAGACAGGGATCACGATGTCGCTGAGGTGGGGGGTCACGGCCCCGGGATTTTTCATGAACACCACCGGATATTTCGGCAGATCCATGCCCGTTTCCTTTGCATGGCCCCGGTAATTGAGGCCGATGCAGAAAATGGCCTCCGGCTTCACCGGTGCTTCGATTTTTTTTACCTCTTTGCGCTGTCCCGTATCTGTCTGTTTGCCGTACACATCGCCTTCCAGCACCGATGCCGTGGTGCCGTCATAATCGCATCCTGTGTACAATCTGTGGTCTGTGGCCCTGAATCGGATGATCTGCATGCTTTTATTTCTCCTGAACTTGGGATAAACTGTTGATCATGACATCGCCTTTACCACAAAATCCGGATAAAATGAAACGTATTTTTGTCGGAATGACTTCCCGGACTGCGGATCTGATCCTGCTGATACTGGCCTCCCAGAATATTTTTGCCCAAAAATCGACCGGGCCCCGGGGCATCGAGATCCGGGTCTTTCCGGATCAGGCAGCCAAAGCCACCCATCATGTGGCCGCTTATTTCAGGGAAAACCAAACCGATCCAGATCCGGTCTTTCCTCCGGCTTCGACACCTGCCGGTTTCATGTCCCCGGCTGTTTTCGTCATCATGGGGCTGCTGGCACTCATTCATATAGCCATCGAGATGACCGGGACCCGGTGGGAACACATCCTGACCTATGGGTCATCCGGGATGTACATTTTCCAGGGAGAAACCTTCCGGGCCGTCACGGCCCTGCTTCTGCATTCAGATACGGCCCACCTGCTGGGAAACCTGGCAGGCATGTTTTTCTTTGCCGGGCCGGTGATCCGGTTGTCCGGCTATGGCTCCGGCCCTTTTTTTGTGCTGTTTGCCGGCACCAGCGGCAACCTGATCAATGCCGGGTTCCACGGCAGCGCACTGCTGTCCATTGGCGCGTCCACCGCCGTCATGGGCGCGGCCGGCGGCCTGGCAGCCTTCCAGATGATACGCAGGGGACCCTTGCGCAGGCGGGACCGGATCCTGCCCCTCATTGCCGGGGCCACCCTGATGGCATTTTTAAGCCATGGAGAAAACACGGATGTCTGGGCTCATGTATTCGGATTTTTGTGCGGCGTTGTCGCCGGCATGTTCTTTTTCCCATTCATATCGATCTGCCGCTTCCGGCTCAGGGAACCCCTGGCCCTGGCCGTCACCCTTGCCATCCTGATGTTGGCCGTGACGTCAAATCTGGTGAAATGACAAGGGGGCACGAAAACTGCTTTACACGACCCCGGTTTATTGATACAGATTCGGTAGCTTTCGCCACTTTCTTGAAAAAAGGAGCGTCGCATGAAAAACAGGCTGCATTATGGATGGATCGTCATTTTTATGGGCCTTTTCACCACTGTGGCTGCCCACGGATTCGGCCGGATGGCCTACACACTGCTGCTGCCCGCCATGAAAGACGGGCTTTCTTTTGACTACACCCAGCTGGGTCTTCTGGGGACGGGCAATTTTATCGGGTACCTGTCCATGGCCATTATCGGCGGATTTCTGGCGGCCCGGTTCGGCACAAGGGCCGTGATCACTGCGGCGTTGACGCTGATGGGCAGTACCATGATCCTCACCGGCCTGGCCGAGTCCTTTGGATTCGCCTTTGCCATGCGGCTGTTCACAGGTCTTGGCAACGGGGCCGCCTATGTGCCGGCCATGGCCCTGGGATCGGCCTGGTTCGCCATCCACAAACGCGGATTCGCCACCGGCATCGTGTCCGGCGGCATTGGTCTGGGTACCTTTCTGTCCGGCCTGATCGTCCCGTTTATCCTGAAATCCTATAATGCGGACGGATGGCGCTATTCCTGGTATATTCTGGGCGTTCTGGTGCTTTTCGTGGCTGTACTGGTGGGAATTTTTCTGCGGAACCAGCCGGCGGACAAAGGTCTGACTCCCGTGGGCCAGAAAGATGCGCCGGATACCCCAGCGCCGGCTGCCAAAGTCTCCTCCCTGGACTGGGGCTCTGTCTATAAAATGAAATCCCTGTGGTTCCTGGGGGTGGTCTATTTTTTCTACGGCATGTCCTATATCATCTACATGGTATTTTTTGCGGCCTACCTGGTCAATGAAATGGGCTACAGCCAGGCCTGGGCCGGCGGACTGTGGGCCATGGTGGGCGGGCTGAGCATTTTCTGCGGCGTGATCTGGGGCAGTATTTCCGACAGGATCGGCCGGGGAAAAGGCGCGGCCCTGGCCTATCTGGTGCTGGGAACCTCGTACCTGGTCTATGCCCTGGTCAAGGTGGAGGCCGGGTTTTATATTTCCGCGGTCCTGTTCGGGCTCACGGCCTGGAGCATCCCCACCATCATGGCGGCGGCGGCCGGGGATTTTGTGGGGCCGAGATTCGCGCCCGCAGGCCTGGGCTTCATCACCCTGTTCTTCGGTATCGGCCAGTCCATCGGCCCGGCCCTGGGCGGATACCTGGCAGACACCACCCAGTCTTTGACCACCCCGTTCCTGGTGGCCGGGGCCATCTCCCTTACCGGCATGGTCTTTTCCCTTTACCTGAAAAAACCGACCCTGGACCAGTAACCATCAAACACCCCCCTGGCCTGAGAGCCCCCAACAAATAATGAAAGCATCCACTTAACACTTAAAACTTAACACTTAACACTTTCATATAAATCATCAGGATCTGAAAGCATGTCTGACACTCTCTGTGACAAAAAAGTTCTGGATCATATTCAAAAAGATGCGTTTGCCCGTCACCTGGGCGCCACGGTACAGGTCGTGGCCCCCGGCCACAGCCGGGTGTCTCTGACCGTCACCGATGTGATGACCAATTTCCACGGCACCACCCACGGCGGAGTCATCTTTGCCATCAGCGACATGGCGTTTGCCGCGGCCTGTAACTCCCACGGCCGGGTGGCCGTAGCCCTGAACGTGAGCATCTGCTACCTGAAACCCAGCTTTCCCGGGGACCGGCTGAAGGCGGAAGCCACAGAAATCCACTGCGGCCGCCGCACTTCTTTGTATGATATCACCGTGACCAATGAAGACACCGGGGCCCTCATCGCCCGGAGCCAGGACCAGGCCTTCCGGAAAAATGAGCGGCTGGTGCCGGAATAACATCAATCCATGTGCTTCAGCTCGTGCGCCGTTTTGAACTCATGCCATTCATCATGATCCAGATACCCGTTTCCATCCAGATCGATGGCATTGAACACAACATCCACATTGTCTGATACACCTGCAAAATACGCGTCGAATTCTTCACGGGTCACCTGGTCATTTTGGTCTTTGTCCATATCTGGAAAGTGGGCGTTGAATTTTGACGGCTCGGGCAGCGATTTGTCATGATACCTTTTTTTATGGTGCATCTCCCCCATCCCCTGATGCATTGCCTTGAACTGATGCCATTCCTCCCGGCTCAAACTGCCGTTTTTATCGCTGTCAAGACGGTCAAAGCCCTGCTGCTCAGTGGATGTGAACACCTGTTTGAATTCCGTGAAGCTTACGCTGTCATCCCCATCTGTATCCATCTCTGAAAAAGGCCGGTCAAACTTGCCGTGCCCGCCCGACGTCTGTTTATCATCCTGGTTATGGGACGAGGCAAACGCCGGTGAAACAGCCACAGTGGATGTCATCAGAAAAAAACCAGCCATTATTACTAAAATCGTGAAACGTACCATCATTTCATCTCCTCATTTCCTCATTTCGTTATCTGGTTGACCATTGAGCCGGTATTTTTCCGGCTGAAAGAAACAATAATCACAAACCCGCACAATGCAACGGAACACGAAAATGAGGGATTTGGCGAACAGTGTCTGCCCAATCTTCGGAAACTATTGAACACCGCGCATACTCAGAAATCCTGACATTATCAAATGTCACCCCAAGATCCGTGGCAAATTTTTTGGCGCGCGGCAGAATTTTTTCTTCGGAAGTGGATTCCGGGGCATGCACAACCACGCGGCGGTCCCGTTCCACGGTGATGGTCAGCGTTCTGCGTCTGGATAACCGCTTTATGGTGTAGGTCAGTTCCATGCCTACTCCGCGTAGAGAATCACATCATTGTTTTTTTCCGCAATGTCCATCACCCGGCTGATGATCTGGGCGCGTTTCAGCAGAAGATTGGGCAGTCCGGCATAGGCCGGCTGTAACAGTATTTTCTGAATGTCCGCCTTTTCAAGATACGCATCCCTGAACCAGTACCCGAGAATTTCCAGGCGCTCCTGCAGGTTGTAATCGCTGAACACATCTGCAAACGCCTGGTCCATCCCGACCTGACCCGCAACTTCCGCATTGTGGGTACGCCCTTCATAGACTATCTCCAGGGTGACTCCGTCATCAATGGCCTGGCGCATGGTGTATTTGTCGATGTAGTCGCCGAATACCCGTTCGGTCTTGTCAATGGGGGTGCCGGTATAGCCGATTTTGGCGGCATTGGGGATGCCTTTGTCCAGGTTCACACCCAGCATCTTGTACTGGGAGCCGTGGGCCTCATCGGTCATGACCAGTATCCGTGATCAAGATCGTTCAGGGTGCGGGGGTAGGGATCGGACCAGCGGTAAAAATGCTTTTCACTGTGGGTCGCCGGTTTCCCGATTTTCGCTGACACTGGTGTTCTCCAGCAGCAGGTGCAGAACATACTGGTTGTTCTCGATCAGCCCGGTGCCGGGAAAACCGGCGGTCAACTGTCTGGCGACCTCTTCCACCTGGTCATGGACCTGCCGCGGATTGATCTTCACAAGTTGTTCCCGCAGCACCCCGGACATGACAATTTCGGTGAAACTGTCACGAAAGATATGATCCGGGGTCTGTTTTTTCGGTCAGGTCGATGATTTCCCAGCCAAGGCCGGAAAGCTGATCCAGGAGAGGCTTTTCCACATGGTTGCGCTCATCGAGCCTGAATTTTTCGGATGGTTTCATTTCAAAACCTTCCAATGACCGCCTTTGTCAGGTCCGACGCGTCTCAGTCTTTCGGCTTTTTTTAATTTCTGAATGTTTTTTTCCACGGCCCGAGTTGAAATCTGCAACTTTTCAGCCAGTTCATGAATCGTCAAATATGGATCATCTGCCAACAATTCAACAATTTTCTCCGAACTTTTCTCCGAACCTATCCCCGAACTTTTCTCCGAACCGGTTTCTTTATTCTCCAAGACGTCTTCACCTTTAACAGTTGCCAGATACTTTCGGGAAAATTGAAATTCCACCCAGAGATCATACCCGTCCACATGGATATCGGGAGGCGGGGAATCTGCTTTGCGGCAGGCAGAGAATATTTTTTCAATCCCCCGGCCCCAGGACTCGATCTCCCCGGAGCGGAAAAACGCATTGGCCACATCCGGATTATAGGGGTGGGAGGCATGGGCACCCAGCAGTTTTTCAAGGTCCCAGCCGTCAGGCAGCACCGCAGGATTCCAGATCCGCAGTTTATGCTCGTACACCCGAATCTGTATGGGCGCGGGCACGGCATAATCCCGGTGTACCAAAGCATTCAGTACTGTTTCTCGCAGGGCCTCGTAAGGCACGGGAAACAGCTCGATCCGCTGAATGCCCTGGTAACTGATGGCGGCTTTCATATATTTTGTCCGCAGCAGGTCGACCACGGCATGGGCCTGGGAAAAAAGAGGCCCATGGATCTCATCATGATAGGCCAGATCAGATTCGGAAACAAAAAACCCGATTTTCACAAAAGCCCCGGTGATGAACCGGTCCGGGTCTTCATGAAACAACAGCACGGCCGCCCGTTTCAGGTATTTCCCTTCCACCAGTTTCAACTTTTCCAGCAACCCTGAATCTGATGTCGACAGATCCGCCGTACTCAGGCGGCCGCTGACAGTTGCCAGTTCACGGAATCTCTTCAGGCTTGACAGGGACAGATCCGAGGGTTTGACCCCGGGCAGCGGCACGGAATCCCAGGTGCGGCCCTGCCGCTGCAGCAAAAACCGGTCCAGGGCCGATTGTCTGCCGCCTTTCCTTCTCAGATCCCATTTCACGCAGGTTGCAGATCTGAAAAACATTAGGATTATTCCACCCTTCTTTCAGGGCGGAATGGGAAAAGATGAATTTCAGTCTGGAATCAAAGCTGAGCAGTTTTTCCTTATCTTTCATGATCAGGTTATAGGCTCTTTCATCGGCAAGGGTTTTGCCGGAAGCATCTTTGATCATTTCCTTTCCGGATGTATCTTTTTTCTTATCCACGGCAAAATACCCGTTATGGACTTCAGCCGGCAGTGTATCCAGGTCTGCCACGTCAAAAAGTGTCTGATATTTGGGCTTTTTAATGGCCCGGGCATATGCCTGTTCAAACATGGCGGCAAATTTGCCTTTTTGCCGATTGCCGTCTGCATCATACCACCGGTAATTGTCCACGCTGATTAGTTTGATATACGCTTTGTTGTAACCGTCCACCACGTCCACGCCTGCCACCTCGATCTGTTTCACCAGTTTCTGTTCATAGGCATCCACGGAATCGAGTTTGTACAGCATATGGTATTGATCCACATGGGTGGCGGAATAGCGCAGATTGCACAGCGGGTTCAACGATGCAATGGCCTGTTTGCTCCTGGCCGTTGTATCCACGCTCTGGGGTTCATCGATAATGACAATGGGATGGGTTTCCTGGATGTATCCAATGGGCTTTGCCCCGGTCATGCGGTCATGGGAACGATGAATGATATTGGCCTTGTTTTCCTTTTCCGGACCGGAAAAACTCTTTCTGAAGGCATCGATATTGATCACCATGATCTGGATATCCGGACTGGTAGCAAAATTTCTGACATCCGACAGTTTGCCGGAATCATAGACAAAATAATCAAAGTTGACATTTTCATACAGTTCCCGGAAATGGTCCGCCGTGATCTGCAATAATTTATGCACCCCTTCCTTGATGGCAATGGAAGGCACCACGATAATGAACTTGGTAAACCCATACAGCCGGTTGCCGATGCCCAGGCCCTTTTCCTCCATCCCCGGCAGGGCCGGCTCTGTAGCAAACTGCAGCGGGGCCACCGTGAAATTGGTCCGGCAGATCTCCTGCCCTTCAAACACGCCGGTGATGGCATCTATGGCCTGTTTCTGAAACGCCAGGTTCGGATCAAATTGGATTTCCGGCACCGGGCAGTTCGCCTTCAAACGAGGCTGTCAGACCACCGATACCCGATAACGTGCCGCCCCTGCCAAGCTGCAAAACAGCCATCCAGAAAAGATCAGTGCCCAGGC
>JAABUD010000246.1 GCA_011389555.1 Desulfotignum sp.
ATCTCTGCTGACCCAGCGCAGGTTCTCGTCCAGCCAGGACTCCTTCCACTCGATGGTCTGGTTTTACCGGGTCATGAGCCGGCCCTCATAAATTCTTTTTCCTGATTTCACAGCAAAAAGCCAATCACTTGTCTGCCAATGCTTCATTGTCGCTTCCAGACAGTGCGGAAATTTTTTATTGATGCCGCTGGTTTGTCCATTTCAAGGTCCCCGTCATAAATCAGCATGCCGGGATGATCCGATCCTGAAATCTTTTGAAAATAGCGGATGCCTTTCAGAAATTCATCCCGGAAGGTGCGCGAAGATTTGATTTCAATGGGGACAAACGATGTTCCGGATGGATATAGAAGGTCCACTTCGTTCTGGTACCGGTCACGGTAAAAATAGAGACCGGGGTCCCGGCCGGCATTGGTTCTGGCCTTGTACGCCTCGCTAACCACCATATTTTCAAACAGCCCGCCGAATGCCGGATCCCGTTCCAGTTGGGCCGGGGTTTCGATCCCCAGCAGATAACAGGCCAGCCCCACCTCGACAAAATAGATTTTAGGCGATTTGGTCAACCGCTTGCCGAAATTTTCAAAAAACGGCGGCAGCGTGAAAATAATAAAAGAGGCTTCCAGAATACTGAGCCATTTCTTGATCTGCGGGGCGCTGATACCCACCAGGCCTGCCAGGGAACTGTAATTGACCTCGTTTCCGATCCGGCCGGCCAGAAGTTTCAGAAACCGCTCAAACGCCTGCTGGTTTTCAATGGCCATGAGTTTCCGGACATCTCTTTCAACATAGGTTTGAAAATAATCCCGGTAGAAGCGTTCCGGTCTGATGCCCATGTTGTGAAGTCTGGGCATGAAGCCATTGTGAATCAGGGTTTCCCGTTCATTCTGAATATCGTCTTGTGGAAGCTCGTTCAAGGCAAAAGGCAACAGTGTCAGCAGGGCGGTTCTTCCTGCCAGAGACTGGGTGATGGCCTCTCGCAACCGCAGCTGATGACTGCCGGTCAGAATGTATCCTGCCGTCAGTTCAGGGGTTTCATCCACGGACACCTGAATCCAGGAAAGCAGCTCCGGCGCGTTCTGTATTTCATCAAAAATGACCGGCGGCTGATATCGGAGCATGAATGTTTTCGGGTCTTCCCTGGCAAGCGTGCGCAACTCAGGATTCTCCAGATTGACATACGCGTGATGTGGAAAAACCTTTTTTGCCAGGGTGGTCTTACCTGACTGGCGGGGACCGATAATGGTGATAACCGGATATTCTCCGGCAGTGACTTCTAATTCATTTTCAATGTTTCGATCCAGCATAATATGGGCAAATCTAAACGTAGAGTTTTATTTTGTCTATATTATCATAAATGGTACCGGAGTCAACAAAAAACAGCTGTCACAGGGAGGGGGCGATACCGGGCGGTTCCTGCTATTCTTTTTATTCCGGCTGAGCTTCGATGCCGGTCACGGTGTAGCCGGCATCCGTGATGGTCCGGGTCACCAGGTCCTTGTCAATGGGTTGTTTGGATTCCACCACGGCATTTTTCTGCTCCAGGTTGACCTGGGCGGAATCGATGCCCTCGAGGGCGTTCAACCGGTCTGTCACATTTTTGGCGCAGTGCATGCAGGTCATGCCGTCAATGTTAATGATGGTTTTCATGGGTGTCTCCTTTGTTTCAGGTTCAATGGTTTGCTCTGGAACCCGGGGCTCCAGAGTCGGTTTAAAATTCTTCAGCCGCAGGGCATTGGTCACGACGGACACGGAACTCAACGCCATGGCTGCGGCGGCAAACATGGGATTCAATGTGGGACCGCCGAACAGGTGGAACAGGCCGGCAGCCAGGGGAATGCCGGCGGAATTGTAGAAAAACGCCCAGAACAGGTTCTGCTTGATATTTCTCAAGGTGGCCCGGCTCAGGTCAATCGCCGTGACCACGCCGGTCAGGCTGTTCTGCATCAACACAATGCCGGCGGATTCCATGGCCACATCCGTGCCCGAACCGATGGCAAACCCCAGATCCGCCTGAGCCAGGGCCGGAGCATCATTGATGCCGTCTCCCACCATGGCCACCCGGGTGCCGTCCGCCTGGAACTGTTTTACCTGGTCGGCCTTGTCTCCGGGCATGACCTGGGACACCACCTGGTCGATATTCACCTGTTTTGCAATGGCCTGGGCGGTCAACTCATTGTCTCCGGTCAGCATCACGGTTTTCAGTCCCATTTTCTGGAGCCGGGCAATGGCGGCTGCCGAATCCGGCTTGACCACATCGGCCACGGCAATGAGACCGGCCAGTTTTTTGTTGACTGCCAGGTACATGACGGTTTTTCCCTGGCCGGACAGATCATCGGCTTCCGGCAGATCCGCTTCCATCACCTGGTTTTCCTTCATGAACGCCAGATTGCCGAACATCAGGTCTTTTTGGTCCACGGTCCCGATAATACCTCTGCCGGGAATGGCAGAAAATCCCTTTGACGGCAGAAAAGCCAGTCCCTGTTTTTCACTCTCTTCCACCACGGCCGCGCCCAGAGAATGTTCCGACCCTTTTTCAGCCGATGCCGCCAGCTGGAGAATATCGTGTTCCTCAAATCTATCAAGAGCCTTTATATCAGTGACCCCGGGTTTGCCCTCCGTGATGGTGCCGGTCTTGTCCAGAACAATGGTGTGGATGCGGCCGGCCGTCTCAAGGGGTTGTCCCCCTTTGATCAGAACCCCTAACGATGCGCCCCGGCCGGTCCCCACCATAATGGCTGTGGGTGTGGCCAGTCCCAGAGCACAGGGGCAGGCAATGACCAGAACGGCGATAAAAATTTTCAGGGAAAACGTCATCCCGGCCCCGCCGATAAGCCAGGCCCCTGCGGATATCAGGGCAATGCCGATGACCACAGGCACAAAATAGCTGGAAATGACATCCGCCATCCGTGCGATGGGGGCTTTGCTGCCCTGCGCCTCTTCCACCAGCCGGATGATCTGGGCCAGGGCCGTGTCTTTGCCCACTTTATCGGCCCGGTACCGGATGGTGCCGTTCTGATTGATGCTGGCACCGGTCACTGTATCCCCCTGATTTTTTTCCACAGGGATACTCTCTCCGGTGAGCATGGATTCATCCACGGAAGTGTGCCCGTCGGTCACTGTCCCGTCCACGGCGATTTTTTCCCCGGGTCTGACAATCAGTTCATCCCCGACCGCCACATCTTCGATGGGAATCACCGCTTCTTTGCCGTCCCGAACCACAATGGCGGTTTTAGGGGCCAGTCCCATGAGTTCCTTGATGGCCCCGGATGTCCGTCCTTTGCTCACGGTCTCCATGTATTTGCCCACCTTGATCAGGGCAATGATCACGCCGGCGGTTTCATAATACAGATTCATCACGTATTCGGGCCGGCCGAAAAAAATCAGCACCGTGTTGACGGCACTGTAGGTGATGGCCGCTGTTGTTCCTATGGCGATCAGAGAATCCATGTTGGGATGGCCCTTGAACAGGGCCGGGAACCCCCGGGTGTAAAAATGGAACCCGGCCAGGACAATGGGCAGGGTCAGCATCAGCTGGACCAGGGCAAACGTGCCGGGGCTGTGGCCGGGGCTGATGAAAGACGGCAGCGCTATCCCCACCATTTCAGCCATGGCCACGATCACAAGGGGGATGGCAAACCCGATGGAAATGACCAGGCGAAGATACTCCTGTTTGCGCTCTTTCTCTTTTTTCGCCTCATCCCGGCCCGGGCCGCCGGTTTCATCCACGGGTGCCAGGCCGTATCCGGCCGACTCCACCGCATGGATGATCGCCGCCTCTTCCACCCTGCCCGGTTCATATGCCACCTGGGCTTTTTCCGTTGCCAGATTGACCGATGCCGACGCGACACCGGACACGTCCTTGATGGCATTTTCCACCCGCCTGACACAGGCCGCACAAGTCATTCCGTCTATTGCAAACTGTCTGGTTTCCATACTCATGATGATCTCACTCCTTTCTCCTGGTACCCCAACCCCTTTGGTTCAACACTGCGTGCAGCCGGGTCATATCCGTTTGCCGAGCAGTTTCATCAGTTCATCGATCTTTTCCTGAATATCTGCCTGATCCTCCGAGGTCACCGCATGCATCAGGCAATGCTGCATATGGGTTTTCAACACCTCTTGTTCCACCTTGTGCAACGCCGCCTTGACCGCCTTGAGCTGGGTCAGAATATCCACACAGTAGCGGCGGTTCTCAATCATTTTCTTGATGCCCTTGATCTGTCCTTCGATGCGGTTGAGTCCGGGCAGCTGATCATTGTACTCGGGATGCATGGCAGCTCCTTTATTTCATTGTTCACAATATAATACTATACCCTGGTAGGGTATTTGTCAAGATCCAGGCACGGTCCAACGTTGTGATCATCAATCGGGGTTGCCAGATGTGGCCGCCAGGGGCAGGCCGGGACCGGCAATCTTTTCTTGACACAACCGCGGTTTTCATTCATGAATCAATCCATAACCGTCAGACACAAGGATATGCCATGGCAACCGATCAGTATACCCCGCCCCATCCCATCCAGGCGCTGCCGGTCCGGATCGTCATTCCGGTGGCCCTGACCCTTATTTTGTTTATCCTGACCATTTTTCTGTTCATCCTTCCCAAGATGGAATCTTTCATGATGGACGGAAAACGAGAAACCACAAAGCATTTGACGGAAACCGCCTGGTCCGTGCTGGATTATTTTCACACCCGGGAAATTTCGGGAGATCTGTCTGCTTCCCAGGCACGGCAGGCCGCTGTCGCATTGCTGGAACAGCTGCGGTACGGGGATGACGGCAAGGATTATTTCTGGATCAATGACACGACCCCGAAAATGATCATGCACCCCTACCGGCCGGACCTGGAGGGTCAAAATGTGGCCACATTCACAGATCCGGCCGGCAATCCTCTGTTTGCGGATATGGTGGCGATCACCCAAGCTTCCGGATCCGGGTTTGTGGATTACCTGTGGCAGTGGAAAGAGGATTCCACCCACATCGTGCCCAAAATTTCCCATGTCATGGCGTTCGAACCCTGGGGGTGGATCATCGGCACGGGCATCTATGTGGCGGATGTCAAAACGGAAATCTCTGCGGTCACCCGGAAAATCACCCTGGCCTGTGCCGGGATCATGGGGGTGGTCCTGCTTTTGTCCGGTTATATCATCTGGGCCGCGGCGGCGTCCAGAAAAGCGAGGCTGGCGGCCATGGCCCGATCCGCCTTGCAGGAAAAGCAGCTGGTTCAGGCGGACAAAATGGCCTCTTTAGGCATTCTGGTGGCCGGGGTGGCGCATGAGGTGAACAATCCGGCCACCACATTGATGCTCAACGCCCCGAACCTGAAAAAAGCGTTTGAATCTTTTCTGCCGGTGCTGGATGACCATTTTGCCCGGCACCCGGATGCCCGGATCTGCAACATGACCTTTCCGGACCTGCGCACCCGCATCGAGCGGATGCTGGCCGCTGTTCTGGACTCATCCACCCGGATCAAGCAAATCATCACGGATCTCAAGGATTTTTCCCGGCCCGCAGATACCCGCACCCCGTTTCCCGACCCGGCAATCGATGTCAACCAGGTGGTGGAAAAAGCCCTGGACCTGACCCATAACACGCTGAAAAAAATCACCCCCCACGTGTCGGCACAGTATGGCAGACACCTGCCGGTGGTATCCGGGGATTTTCAGAAACTGTTGCAGGTGATGATCAACCTGCTGACAAATGCCGGCCAGACGCTTGAAAATCCGGACCAGTCCATCACGGTCACCACATCGGCCAACCCGCACAAAAATATCGTCACCATCGAGGTCGCCGACACCGGTCCCGGGGTATCGCCGGACATGCTGGAAAAAATTATCGATCCGTTTTTCACCACCCGCCGGGATGAGGGCGGCACCGGCCTGGGCCTGTTCATTTCAGAAAAAATCGTGTCCGACATGCAGGGCATACTGGAACTGGCTTCCGAACCCGGACAGGGATTTATCGCCAGGATCGTCTTGCCCTGCGCCAAAAAATAAATTATAAAAAATAACATGGAACCGATGCCAATGGATAAACCGATCCTGGTGGTGGATGACGAGCCGGAAATTCTGATGGCCGTGGATACCACCCTGCGCATGGCCGGATTTGACAACATTGTCACCATCAATGATGCCAGGGACGTGATCCGGCATATGGAGCGGGAGATCCCGGGGCTGATTCTTTTGGATCTGAACATGCCGCATATCAACGGGGGCCGGCTGCTCAAGATCATCCGGAAAACCTGGCCGAGGATCCCGGTGATCGTGCTCACCGGCACCATTGAGGTGGACACGGCCGTGAAATGCATGAAAATCGGTGCCATGGATTACGTGATCAAACCCGTGGAGGAAGACCGGCTTGTCACGGCGGTCAAACAGGCCCTGGCCCTGGAAGAAACCGGAAGCACCGGCAAAAAACCGCTGCATCAGGACCTGTTCGCCCAGATCAAGAATCCGGCCGCTTTTCGCCAGATCATCACCCAGGACAAAAAAATGCACTCCATCTTCCATTATGTGGAAGCCATTGCCCCCTCGCTGCAGCCCGTGCTGGTCTGCGGCGAAACCGGGGTGGGCAAGGAACTGATCGGCCAGTGCATCCATGATCTGAGCGGTCGTAAAGGCAAACTGGTGGTGGTGAATGTGGCCGGCCTGGATGACAATGTATTTTCCGACACCCTGTTCGGACATGTGCCCGGTGCCTTTACCGGTGCGGACAAGGCCCGGCCCGGGCTGATCGAACAGGCAGCCGGCGGCACCCTGCTGCTCGATGAAATCGGGGACCTGGCCCTCACCTCCCAGGTCAAGCTGCTGCGCCTGCTCCAGGAAGGGGATTACCTGGCCCTGGGATCGGACAAAACCCGGCATTCCGATGCCCGGATCATCGC
>JAABUD010000247.1 GCA_011389555.1 Desulfotignum sp.
TCCGAAGGTGTGCTTTCATGGGCGGTCATCCGGGGTTAACAGGGTTGACAACTGCTGTATCACCGGTGCCATATCGGAGCGGTGCTCAGGCGGCACCATCAGCACGGGGATCGCCTCGTTGGGGACGAACCGTTCGTCAGCCGGCCCGGGTTCATGTTCCTGCAACCGGGTCAGCATGTCCGACAAATTACCGGAAAATCGTTGCGAATCCAGGTGTTCGATGGCCTGCAGGAACAGGTTGTTTGCCGTCACCACCCGGGGCGGGATCAGTGCATGCCCCTTGTCCCGGCAAAGGTGCTGTGACATCAGTGCCCGGCATCCGAACGGCCGGGCATCATAGACGATGCACAGATCATCTGCCAGCAGGGGGCAGGTTCCCCATGTTGGATCATTTTCCTCCTCAGGGATGTTTCGGTCTTCCATACACCATCTGGCAAAGGTGTTAAAGGTCATTTTCGGGATGAACCGTTTCTGGGGAAAATTCTGGATGATTCGGTTGTAAAGTGCGGTTTTTTCCACCGGGGACAGGGAGGCGAGCAGCAGATCCGCTTCCAGAGCGGTGATGGTAACGTTGCAGGTGCAGCAGTCGGCACATTTTTCTTTGCAGACACTTGCCTCGGATGCCATGTGCCTGTCATACAGATGATAGATTTCCCGGAGCCGGTCCAGGGCGGTCACATCCTGTCTGGTATGCATTCGGTCCTCTGTTTTTATCCGGTGTCAATCATCATATCACAACCTGTGACAGATGTTACTATGCCATCTGCTTTTTTCAAAGGGGCAAATAAGAAAAAGGACGATTTTTTACCGACACCCAAGGCCAATTGCATGTAAAGCGGCATGAAAACTTATTTTATGAATGCTGTTCCTGGAGATGTTTTCCTGCCGACTTGAAATCCATGGAGTGATCAGGGTAGATCGGCAGGAGGCCGCCCCTGGTGGGGGTACCTTACTGCCGGTCTGGAATCCACGGGGTGGCTCCGACAGTCCGTCAGCAAGGCACCCCCACCAGGGGCTCCCGCTGTACAAGTTATCCCTGGTCATCATTCAGGGTTTCCGTTGTGCAAGTGATTTCCTGCTCATCTCTGCCATCAGTGGCTAGTGCCGGGGGGTCCCTGTGGGTTGAATCCCATTCTGCCGCGTTTGCTACATGGAGTTGGGCATGCGAAGCGTTAAGAACGGTGAACTGTTTGAGGACATACCTGCCCGCAGTTTTCAACGTTCAGCGCAGCATGCCCTACTCCATGTCAAACGCGGCAGAGGGTGAGACCCACAGGGACCCCCCGGCACGGGTCTTTTGACATGTCGAACGTGAGGTTCTGTAAAATTGTATGTTCTTGATACCAATGATAAGGGCGACAGTCGAGGATAGGTACTGACAAGGGACACAGCAATCCCAAAAAATAGCGTGGTGCCTGCAATTATCATTGACAAAAACAGAAGCCCGTTCTAAGCATAAACCATGCAACCATTTTTTAGTTGCAAAAAGCCAGCCAGGAATTACAATGGGGAAAAAACAGAAGTTATGAAAAAGACTGCGTTCAAACCCAAAAGATTTCAGATGGAGCGAATTAACCACCCTGCTTAATCAGCTTGGGTACAAACAGATTGAAGGCAGCGGCTCCAGAGTGAAGTTTTACCGTGAATCCCCCAGGGATTTGATATCGATACACCGCCCTCACCCTGGCGAAATATTAAAGCCATATCAAGTAAAAGACATCGTCCAGAAATTGGAGGAAAACATCAATGGAGACAATTAAATACAAAGATTTCACAGGATCGATTGAAATAAGCAAGGAGGGGGATGAATTTATAGCCCATGGCAAAATATTGTTTATAAATGATCTGGTGACCTATGAGGCTGACGATCTTCAACATATTGAGGCTGAATTCAAGGCCGCTGTAAATGATTATATCGACACTTGCGCCCAGCTGGGGATTGAGCCCCAAAAATCTTACAGTGGGTCATTTAATGTCCGTATCGGTCCGGAGACCCACCAGCGGCTTGCCCGGTTTGCGCTCCAAAACGACAAAAAAATAAATTCTGTTGTAAAGGATGCGGTGGAAGAGCATCTGGATCAGCAGGTCTCAGGCAGTTAGGCCCTCTCTCTGTATCAGGATCGCTTTACATTGTACCATATCGGGCCAGGTAGGTGTCGATTTTTTTCATCATGGCATCATCCAGGATCACCTTGCCGTTGATTTCTTTGTTGTGGAGAAAGGCGGTGATATCGGCCAGGGTGACGATGGCATGAATGGGGATGCCCAGGGTGTCGGCCACCTCGGCCAGGGCGTTCCGGTCCGTGGTGCCTTTTTCCTGGCGGTCCACGCTGATGACGATGCCGTTGATCTGCGGGTTGCCGCTGGTTTTCAGGATGTCCAGAGATTCCCGGATGGCCTTGCCCGAGGTGATCACATCATCCACCAGGATGAGCCGGGTGCCGGAGGTCAGGGCCATGCCCACGGTGCTGCTTTTGTCGGCATAGGTTTTGGCTTCCTTGCGGTTGAACACGTATCCCGTGTCATGTCCCATGCCGGACAGGGCCATGGCCGTGGACACGCACAGCGGGATACCCTTGTAGGCCGGGCCGTAGATGCCGTCAAATCCGGTATTGAAATACCGGTGAACCGCTTTGGCGTAATGATCCCCCAGCCGGGTGATCTTCTGGCCCGTGTCAAACATGCCGGTGTTGATGAAATATGGGGCGATGCGGCCGCTTTTGAGTTGAACGTCTCCGAATGTCAGGGCATTGCACTCAATCAGGAAGCGGATGAACAATTCTTTGTCAGTCATGGCAGGCGTTGAATCCTTTGGGGTGTTGAGGTTGTTTGTCATATCCGTATGGCCGGTGCCGGGTCACTGGCAGCGCCAGGTGACATATTCGGACAAGGGCACTGCGTGTCCGGATTTGAGCAGGGCCGTGCGGTTGAAATCCGGCATTTTTTTCAGTTGGTTTGAGTCAAATACGGGCCCGTCTTTGCACACCACCTGATCACTGCACACACACGCCCCGCACACGCCGAATCCGCAGCGCATATACCGCTCCAAAGACACCTGGCAGGGGATGCCATGGGTATCGCACAGGGTGAATACGGCGTGCATCATCATTTCGGGACCGCAGGCATATACCCTGTCAAACTGCGGCTGTGCCCGGTTTGCCCGGCGCTGGATCTCTGCGGCCAGAAGATCCGTGACCAGGCCCTTGTGCCCCAGGCTGCCGTCATCCGTGGCGATATGGCGGGGGATGTCGAACCGGTCCGGAAAAAGGATGAATTGCTTTGTCCGTGCCCCGTGGATGAAACACAGGTCCGGGTGAAGCCGTGTCACCAGCGGGGCCAGCGGTGCCATGCCGCAGCCCCCGGCCACCACGGCCACATGGGGCGAGGAAACGATATTAAATCCATTGCCGAACGGCCCCCGGATCCCCACCGGATCCCCGGGGGCCATGGCCACGGCCCGGCGGGAAAATATGCCTTTGGCCTCGATGGTGATGCCGAACCGGGTGGGGGAATGATAGGACAGGCTGTAGGGTTTTTCATCGATTCCCGGAATCCAGAGCATGATGAACTGTCCGGGATGATAATCAATGGCAAAATCAAAGAACAGGGTGGTATACGCCGCATTGTGCACGGTTTTTTCCACCAGCCTGATCATCATGGGTCTTTGGTCGGCGATCATGGGGTGGGTCTCCTGTCATGGGCTGCGCCGATAATCGCATCCCGGGTGGTATGATGGGTTGCCAGCCAGTCGGTCATCTCCCGGTGCACCTGATCAAACACATGAATGCCCCGGTACCGCACGGCAGATCCCATCCCCACCAGCGTGGCCCCGGCCATGAACATTTCCACGGCATCTTCTCCCGTGGTGACCCCGCCTAAGCCGATGATCGGGATGGACACGGCCTTGTAGATATCATACACACACCGCACGGCAACGGGTTTGATCATGGGGCCGGACAATCCGCCTTTTTTGAATGCCAGCACGGGCGTTCTTGCTTCGATGTCAATGACCATGCCTGGTCCGGCCGTATTGATGGCGCAGATGGCATCGGCCCCGGCATGCTCGCACGCTTTGGCAATTTTGCCGATATCCGGGGCCGCCGGGGTGAGTTTGGCGATCAACGGGACGGAAATCACCTGTTTGACGGCATGGGTGACGGCAAAGGCCGCTTTTTCGTCCACGCCGAACAGCATGCCGTGATGATCGGAATTGGGACAGGAGATATTGATTTCAATGAAATCGGGTCCCTGGTCGGACACGAACTGCGCCACCCGGACAAACTCTTCCACGGACCCGCCGTAGATGCTGGCATTGACAGGGAAGTCCCGGTCCGCCAGGGCCTGCCATTCCGCGTCCATGTGATCATATCCCGGGGTGGGCAGTCCCACGGCATTGATCATGCCGCAACCCAGATCGATGACAGTGGGGTTTCTGTGCCCGTCTCTCGGGGCCGGACCAATGGATTTCAGGGTCACCAGGCCGCACCCGGCGCTGTGAACCCGTGCCAGAATCCCGGCATTGTTCCCCAGAATACCCGAGGCCAGGACCAGGGGGTTTTTCAGCGGTTTTCCCAGAAACGTGATGTGATCCATCAGCTGAACTTATCGTAAAAAATCATGTCATCCTCCACACCCAGTTCATACAAAGATTCGATCACGGCATCGATCATGGGCGGCGGGCCGCACAGGTAATATTCGATTTCCGTGGGATCCTCATGGTCTTTCAGATAGGAATCGATGAGATGGACATGGACAAATCCGGTGAGCCCGGTCCAGTTGTCTTCTTTCTCCGGACTGGAAAGAGCCACGTGATAGGTGAAATTGTCGAATCGTTTTTCCAGGTCCAGGAACTCTTCATGGTAGAACATCTCCTTGACCGACCGGGCACCATACCAGAAAGAGATCTTCCGGTTGCTGTGAATGCCTTCCAGCTGGTGGAGGATGTGACTGCGCAGCGGGGCCATGCCGGCACCTCCGCCGATGAAGCACATCTCTTTGTCCGTGTCTTTGGCCATGAAATCGCCATATGGGCCGGAGATCTTGACCTTGTCCCCCGGCTTCAGGCCGAATACAAAAGAGGAGCCGAATCCCGGCGGGATCCCTTCGGTTCCCGGCGGTGGGGTGGCAATGCGGATATTGAGTTTGATGATATCTTTTTCATGGGGTGCATTGGCCATGGAATAGGCCCGGAATCCCGGTTGGATCCCTTTGGCTGCCAGATCGAACAGGTTGTATTTTTTCCATTCACTCACATACTTGCTGTCAATGTGAAAATCCTTGAAAGTCAGCTCGTATTCCGGCACATCGATCTGGATATAGGCCCCGGCTTCGAAATCGATGGCTTCTTCCGGCTCCACCACCAGTTCTTTGATAAAAGTGGACACATTGTCATTGGAGATGACCGTGGCATTGACTTTTTTGATGCCGAAAATGGATTCCGGCACCTGGATGGCCAAATCCTCTTTGACCTTGAGCTGGCAGGACAGCCGGATATTCTCCAGTTTTTCTTTTCTGGACAGATGGGCCAGCTCCGTGGGCAGAATGGCCCCGCCCCCATCCGTCACCTTGCATTTGCACATGGCACAGGACCCGGAACCACCGCAGGCGGACGGCAGAAAGATGTCATTGCTGGACAGGGCCGACAACAGCGTGGGGGTGCCGGACACCGTCAGGGTATCTTCTTTGCTGTCGTTGATGGTAATGGTATGGCTTCCCCGGGTGGTGACTTTGGCTTCCACAAACAGCAGCACAAACACAAGGACGATGATCACGCCGGAAAATATCAACAAACTGAGAAGGTAAATCACTGCATGCTCCTTGTTCTGCTATAGGGTGATTCCTGAAAACATCATGAATGTCATGGCCATGAGTCCGGCAATGATCATGATGAAACCAAACCCGTCCAGCCCGGCCGGTACATCCGCGTACCGGACTTTTTTGCGGATGGCGGCCATGGACACGATGGCCAGCATCCAGCCGGTGCCGGACCCGGCCCCGAACACCACGGACTCGATAAAGGTGTGATTCCGTTCCACCATGAACAGCGAGGTCCCTAAAATGGCGCAGTTGACGGCGATCAGGGGCAGAAACACCCCCAGTGTGGCGTACAGCAGCGGTGAATACCGGTCGATGACCATTTCCACGGCCTGGACAATGGCCGCGATCACGGCGATGAAGGTGATGAATTTCAGAAAACTCAGATCCATTTCCGGAAAACCGGCCCAGGCCAGGGCACCGGGTGCCAGCAGCCCATGGTAGATCAGCCAGTTCACGGGACTGGTCACCGTCAAGACGAAAATCACGGCCAGTCCCAGACCGGTGGCGGTTTCAATGGTTTTGGATACGGCAATGAACGAACAGATACCCAGGAAATAGGCCAGCAGGATATTGCCGATGAACACGGAATTGATAAACAGACTCAGCAGATCGCCCATGGCAGCTCCTTATTTTTTTTCGTGGGATATGCCGGGCAGGCTGTTTTTGAGCCAGACCAGCAGGCCGATGATGAAGAACGCCCCCGGCGCCAGGACCATGATACCCATGTCCTGGAATCCCATATCATATAAAAACCGGGGGATCACGGAAAATCCGAAAAACTGCCCGGATCCCAGCAGTTCGCGGAAAAATGCCACGGCTACCAGAATCATGCTGTACCCCAGGCCGTTGGCCACACCGTCCACAAAAGAATCCACGGGGGGGTTGGCCATGGCAAACGCCTCGGCCCGGCCCAGGATGATGCAGTTGGTGATGATCAGGCCCACGAAAATGGACAGCTGTTTGGATATGTCATATAAAAAGGCCTGGAGGATCTGGTCCGTGATGATCACCAGAGAGGCAATGACCGTCAGTTCCACGATGATGCGGATGTTGGAGGGGATCCAGCGGCGAAGGCTGGAGATGATCAAACCGGAGAATGCCGCCACCAGGGTCAGGGCGATGCTCATGACCAGGGCCGTGGACATCTTGACCGTGACGGCCAGGGCCGAGCAGATGCCCAGCACCTGGTAGGCCACGGGATTTTCCCTCCAGATGCCTTTGACCAGTATGTCTTTGTAGTGAGAAAGATCGTTTTGCATGAAAATATCCTTATTCATCCAGCAGTGTTTCTACCTGGGTCCGGCTTCCTTTTTTCTGGCGGAAAATAATGGAAACCGGTTCATATCGCGTCAATGTCTCCTCCAGCCCTTCACTGAGGTATCGTCCGGTCAGGGTGGCCCCGGAGATGCCGTCCACGTAGTGGTCCTGGAGGTTTTCCGGCATGTTTTCGGATTTGCCTTTGGCAATGCTCACGGAAACCAGCTGATTGTGGGCGTTGAGAATTTTCTTGCCCTTGAAATTGTCCTGAAACCAGGCGCTTTCGATTTCTCCCCCCAGGCCCGGGGTTTCGGAATGGCTGTACACGGAAAATCCGGCCACGGTTTCACCGTCCGCTTCAAATGCCAGGTATCCATGAATTTTACCCCACAACCCCCGGGTGCTGATGGGAACGATATAGCCCTGCACCTGTTGATCCGTATGGATCAGATACAGCTGGAGGCTCTTGCCGGTGGCGGTTTTCAGAATTTGTCCCCGGGGATCGGCATGGACTTCCCGGATATGGGTGTCATAGATTTCCTGGATCTCTGCCGGTGAGGGCCGGGTATCTTCGGGCACCAGCCCGGCGGCTTCCAGCAGGTTGGTTTTTTTGTCCAGAATCCGGTTTTGCTGGTGCAGCGGTTTGAGCATGGTGGCAGCGGAAGTGATCAGCACACTGAACACCAGGGCAACGGCCAGGGCAAAGAACACCACATAGATCCGGCTGTTTTTGAATGACCGCTTGGATGGCTTTTTGTCAGACATTGGGAATCCTCTTTGAAATGCGGTGTTTCATGACCAGATGATCCAGCAGCGGGGCAAACACGTTCATGAAAAGGATGGCCAGCATCACGCCTTCGGCAAAGGCCGGGTTGGCCACCCGCAGGATCACGGTGAGAAATCCGATGAGAAACCCGAAAATCCACCTCCCCGGATTGGTGCCGGGCGCGGAGACCGGATCCGTGGCCATGAACGAAATACCGAACAGAAATCCGCCGGCGCACAGATGAAACAGCGGACCGGCATCGGCCCAGGTGCCTCTTGTGCCGGGCAGAAAATAAAACAGCAACGCGGTGATGAGCAGCCCGGCAATGCCGCCCAGGATAATCCGGTAGTTGCCGATGCGGGTGATCATGAGGATGGCGGCCCCGATCAGGCAGCACAGGGCCGAGGTTTCTCCGATACTGCCGGGAATCAGCCCGAAAAACAGATGGGGCAGGGTGAATCCCTGGTCAGCCAGGGTTGCGGTCAGGCTGCCGCCGCCATCCGCGTTGACAGCCAGGGCCGTGGCCCCGGTGATCCCGTCCACGGCATCGGCCCCGGCCACCCACACGTTGCCGGACATGGTCACGGGATAGGAGAAAAAGATGAATGCCCGGGCCGTCAGGGCCGGGTTCAGGATGTTCCGGCCCGTGCCGCCGAAGATCTCCTTGCCGATGACCACGCCGAAGGAGATCCCCATGGCCACCTGCCACAGGGGAATGGTGGGGGGCAGGGTCAAAGGGAACAGCAGTCCCGTGACCAGGAATCCTTCACTGATGGGATGCCGCCGGATCGCGGCAAACAGGATCTCCCAGAACAGTCCCACGGCATAGGAAACAATGATGATGGGCAGCACCACCCAGGCGCCCGATAAAAACGCCGGCCAGAAAGCCAGGGTTTCCCCCCGGGCCAGCCCGGACTGGTATCCGGTGTTGAAAATACCGAAAAACAGTACAGGCATCAAAGAAAGGATCACGATACTCATATACCGTTTCAGATCCAGGTGGTCCCGGATGAACGGCATTATCCGGCTTTGGGGGGACGGCAGAAAGAAAAAGGTCCTGGTGGCATCGAACAGCGGCGCCAGTTTCGCGAATTTGCCGGAATCACTGAAATCATGTTCCAGCAGATCGAGTATTTTTTTGATGGGATTCATGGTATCGTATGGTTATCCTTGTTTATCCTTGTGATGGGTATCCATACCCTCAGACAGAATCTGGGTCAGTTCGATCTTGGACGGGCAGGTAAACGAACACAGCCCGCACCGGCAGCAGTCCAGCAGTCCCAGTTGAAGGGCTTCTTCGATATCGTCACTCACCAGGGCCTTCATGATGAAACTGGGCATCAGGTCCACCGGGCAGATGGTTTCACAATAACTGCAGTTGATGCAGGCCCTTTCTTCGCCATGCAGGGTGCCGTCCGGTTGTACTTCCCGGTTCACAAGGCAGGAGAGAAAGGTTTTGGATACGGTGGGCTTGTTCAGGCCCGGTCTCAGGAAACCGAACATTTCATCTTCGGGCGCATCCGGAAGAATGTTCAGGGTGTTTTCAAAAAACCCCAGGTGCGTGTCCGGGTCCACCCGCCGTCCGTTGAACCGGCCCGTGGTGATCAGGCTGCCGGAAGGAACATTGCCGGCCAGCAGCCGGATGGGGGTTCCCTGGCGGGTGATCATATGCGGCTTTTTGTCGTTTCCTCTGGTGACGGTCACCATGGTTTCCACGGGATAGCGACCGGTTTCCAGAAATTGTGCCATCCGGATCAGGCCTTCCGCATGAATATACCAGGCCGTGTTTTCTTCGGCCCGTTGTTTGATGTGATACAGAATCGCGCCCGGGTCCCAGGCCGGGTAGATGTCGGACACCGGGTGGGTGATCCGGTGTTCGACCGGTCCCAGCATATCCAGGGCGCTGGTCCGGGCCGCGACAATGATCCGGTCGCAAAACCGTTGAAGCACGGTCAGGCCGAATTCAAACAGCCGGGTCCTGTCCTGGAGGATCCGGCCCGGATGGGGGGAAAACAGGTCGTTGCCGTTGAGGCAGACCATGATCAGGGGCGGGGCCGTGCGGCTGTCTGCCGTGTCCCTGGCCGGGAGCTGCCGCAGGGTCTGCCACAGTCCGCCCTGTTTGAGACGCTCGACCAGTTCCGGATCCGAAAGGGTCTTCAGATCTGCCGGAGACACCGGGTTGAACTCGATGTAGTCATCCATGCGGTCCAGGGCGATCACCACTTCGAGCAGGCGCCGGCGGGGGCCGAACCGGATC
This sequence comes from Desulfotignum sp., assembly GCA_011389555.1. GTDB lineage: Bacteria > Desulfobacterota > Desulfobacteria > Desulfobacterales > Desulfobacteraceae > Desulfotignum. The sequence continues at coordinate 10,098 of JAABUD010000247.1, forward strand.
TGTTTCACTGTGCCGGTTCCCGGGGATACGTACTGGATGGCAGTGTCCCGCTTGTCACAGAACAAAGGGGTGCCGGTTTTGACGGCCTCTTTTTCCTTGACCAGCAGTTTGGGCCGGATATGGGGAATGTCCTGGGCGGAAACGCCCACCGTGGCCGGCCGGGAAAGCCGGATGACACTGGTATCCGGCATGCCTGCCAGTTTCAGTGTAAAGCCGTTGGAAGGAGAAAGTGTTTCCATGTAATCTATTGGTTCCCATGGTTGTTTTTGATTTTTCCACCGGGTTGAGCGGTTCTTTTTCGGCGGAAATCACAGTCTGCATAAGTTTCGGGGCGGCACTACAGCCCCCCCCACTCAGATATTTTTTTACCTTACCATAAAGGGAATGGACCAGCAAATCAAAAAAAGGATAAAATGTTATCCGTTGATTCCGGACGGGTTGCCGATGCCCCGGCCGTTTTTTTCATCTTGATTTTTTCGCTCCGGTTATTGTAGAACAGGATCTTACCTCATAACCAGTTGAATAAGTCAAGGATTGGTGAATCCGATGAATCAGAAAGCGCTAAAAAATATTTTCACCCGGGATTTCTGTGAGTCGCTGTTACCGCCCCATACCAGTGACCGGTTTTTCGAGGCCCTGTATGGAGATGTCGCCGAAGGGGCCTATGATATCCGCCTTCAATGCATGTCTGTGAAGCCGGAAACCGTGGAGCTGGGATTTCATCTGGCCCAGCGCCCCGGCAAATGCCTGGTGTGCAGCCTGACATATGGATTGCCCAACGTGTTTGCCCGGCATCCCCTCATCGATATCACGGGCATGATCCGGAAAATCAAAGATGCCGGGGTGCCGGTCAAAGACTGGCGCCTGGGCCGGACCCATGAAAAAAACAAGACCCTGCATGTGATTCCGCTGTATATCGACCTGGCAATTCCCTGATCAATAAAAAACGATGATGAAACGACAAAAGCCGGACAAAATGATTTTTGTCCGGCTTTTGTCGTGTTTTTATGCTTTGGGCAGTTTGGGAAAGTTTTTGTTCAGGGTCTTGTTCCATTCATCGAGCCGGGGCTTGATTTTTTTGAACAAAGAACCCACATTCCCCTGGATTTCGACACGTTCAATGGTATCGCCCCGGGCGATGCTGTCCACCACCTTCTGGTCGGCGTCACTTTCCACCACGCCGAAGACCGTGTGCATGCCGTTCAGGTGGGGGGTGGGGCCATGGGTGATGAAAAACTGGGATCCATTGGTTCCGGGGCCGGCATTGGCCATGGACAGAATTCCCGGTTTGTCGTGTGTGAGATCTTTTTTGCACTCATTTTCAAATTCGTATCCCGGCCCGCCCATGCCGTTGCCGTACGGGCAGCCGCCCTGGATCATGAAATTATCGATCACCCGGTGGAATTTGAGTCCGTTGTAATATTCCCGTTTGGCCAGGTTGACGAAACTGCCGCAGGTGACAGGGGTTGCGTCGGCAAACAGTTTCAGACGAATGGTTCCTTTGCTGGTTTCCATGACAGCGGTTAAATCAGGCATCGGTTTCTCCAAATAATAGAATTAAAATCTGCATCATCATAAGGGTTTGCCGGCAATTGTCAATGACGGTGAATCCATGATTCGATCACAAGGTGTTGCCAATCGGGTTTTTTTTCTGTACATAATTCATATGGCCGGTACAAATATCGATAACGCATTTCAAGCGGTAACGTAAAAACAGGAAAACAGTTGTATGAATCCAGATGAGACGAGTTTGAAAACCATCGTTGAATCCCTTGAAGATGGGTATTATGAGGTGGATCTGACCGGAAACTTTGTCGATTTCAATCCGGCCATGTGTGACATTACCGGATATACGCCCGAGGAACTGACCGGTTTGAACAACCGGGCCTTCATGGACAAAAAGAATGCGAAAAAAGTGTTTCATGTTTTCAACCAGGTCCATCAGTCCGGTAAAGGCTGTAAAACCTTTGACTGGAAGCTGCTCAGAAAAGATGGATCAGCCTGCCGTGTCGATATTTCGGTATTTCTTGTCATCGGACCGGATGGGAACCCCGTCGGTTTTCACGGGATCGTCAGGGACATGACCCAGCAGAAAAATCTGGAGATCCGGCTGCAGCAGTCCCAGAAGCTGGAGGCCATCGGAACGCTGGCAACGGGGATCTCTCATGATTTCAACAATATTCTTTCCGGCATATTCGGCTATGCCCAGCTGGCAAAAACCTGCCTGGACAATCCGCAGAAAGCCGAAAACCACATCGACAAGGTGCTGGTGGCGGCCCAGCGTGCCGCTGAACTGGTGCAGCAGGTGTTGACCTTCAGCCGCGGGGCCGGGGATCTGAAAAAGCCGCTGCGGATTTATCTGATTGTCAAAGAAACCATCAAACTGCTCCGGTCCTCCCTTCCTTCCTTCATTGAAATGGAAGATCAGCTTGAGTCGCGGCAGATGATCCCGGCGGATCCTGCAAAAATTCATCAGGTGATCATGAACCTGTGTCTGAACGCATTCCAGGCCATGAAAAAAGAGGGCGGGGTCCTGACCGTTTCACTGCTGGATGAAGAGATCCCCCGGCCGAAACAGGTCTGCGGCCGTGAGATCGGTGCCGGAGCGTATCTGAAACTGTCCGTGACCGATACCGGGCATGGTATGGATGAAAAAACGATTGACATGCTGCTCGATCCGGAAGCCGACTTTGAAAAAACCGGAACAGGGGCAGACAAGGGTCTGGCCGTGGCCCAGTCCATCGTGGACGAGCATGAGGGCGTGCTGGTCATTCACAGCCAGCCGGACAAAGGGACCACGGTGGAAATATATTTTCCCGTGGCCGGGGACGAAAAAAAACCGGTTTCCGATGCAGCAGCGCCTGTACCGGCCCAGCCGGAAAAAGTCTCTCAAAGCGGCCGGAAAACCATCATGCTGGTGGATGATGAAGAAGCGATCCGGCAGATTTACGAAGAGTTCCTCAAAGGCCATGGATACGAAGTGAAATTGTTTGAGAACGGTGTGTCTGCATTGACTGCGTTTGAAGCAGACCCCGACGGGGTGGACCTGGTGATCACGGACATGACCATGCCGGAGTTGACCGGGGACAAACTGTCTGAAAAGATGCTGCAAATCCGGCCGGACATACGGATCATTCTGTGGTGCGGCTTCAGTGAAGACATTTCCGAAGACACCGCAATTCAGATGGGCATCAAAAAATATATTCAGAAACCGGTCAGCCCCCGGGATCTTCTCCAGGTCATCCACCGGGTTCTCGATGAAAAATAACGACGTTCCGACACCGGTCCCGGCTTCGGAAATCTCGAACCGGATTCACGCGTTGAAAACCCGAATGGAAAAAACCGGCACCCGCGCGGTGTTTCTGACCCACAAACCGGATATCCACTATTTTTCCGGCACGGCCCAGGATGCTTATCTGTATGTGCCGGTGGATCATGATCCAGTGCTGTTCGTCAAGCAGTACCTGCCCCGGGCCAGGGCGGAAACCGGGATCGATCAGGTGATTCCGGTGACATCCATCACCCGGATACCGGCACAGATCCAGTCGCTGCATGGCCGGTTGCCCGGGACGCTGGGCCTGGCATTCGATGTGGTGCCGGTGCGGGATTTTCAGTTTTTCGACACCCTGTTCCATTCGGCGGTGTTGACGGATGCCACGGGGTTGATCACCGGCTGCCGTATGATCAAGTCCGATTGGGAGACCCGTCAGATAAAAGCCGTGGCCGGGCTGTCGAAAGAGACGTTTTCGTTTGTTTGCGAACACATGACCCCCGGAGAATCGGAGATCGCGTTCTGCGGCCGGGTGGAAGCCTTTGCCCGGGCCCATGGTCATTCCGGCAAGCTGCTGGTTCGTCATTACCGGGCCGAAGGGTTTGCCCATCACCTGATGAGCGGTGTTTCCGGCGGTATGGGCGGGGCCCTGGACAGCCCCGTGAGCGGCACGGGGACGTGCAGTGCCTATCCATACGGGGCCGGACACAAACGGATTCAGAGAAACGAACCCATACTCCTGGATCTGGGCACCATGGTCAACGGGTACCACATGGACGAGACCCGGATGCTGGTGATGGGGACGCTGCCCGCGGAAGCCGGACAGGCCGGACAGGCAGCCATCGATATCCTGTACCATGTCCTGGACATGATGGCCCCGGGGATCCCGGCGGGCGAGGTGTTCACGGCCGCTGTGAACCGGGCAGAACAACTGGGCCTGGACGAAACGTTTCTGGGGATGCCGGGGCTCAAATCCCGGTTCATCGGGCATGGCGTGGGCCTGGAACTGGTGGAACCGCCCATTCTGTCCCGGGGCGGTTCAGAAAAACTGTTGCCCGGCATGGTGCTGGCTGTGGAGCCCAAGTTCATCTTCAAAGACCGGTTTGCCGCGGGCATTGAAAGTGTGATCCAGGTGACGGACTCCGGGGCCCGGTTTCTGAGCCTCACGGAAAACCGGATTTTCGTTCTCTGACATGCTGGTCCTCAACACATTGTTTCCCTTGTTTTTCCTGCTGCTGCTCGGGCGCGGGCTGAAACAGTACGGCATGACGGATGACCGGTTCCTGGCCATATCGGACCGGCTGGTATATTATGTGTTTTTTCCGGTTCTGCTGTTCTGGAAAATCGGGAGCAGCACCCCGGATCAGGGAGTGAACACCGGCCTTTGTCTGGCCGGGCTTTCAGGGGTGTTTCTGGCATTTGCCGCAAGCCTTGCGGCAATTCAGTACGCTAGGATTTCCCCTTTTCAGGCCGGGTCTTTCTGTCAGGCCTGTTTCCGGTTCAACACCTATATCGGCATGGCCCTGGTATTGGCCGTGCTGGGGGAAGAAGGGGTCCGTCATTTCGGGATCCTGGCCGGGGTGGTCATACCGGTGATCAATGTGCTGTCGGTGTCCGTGCTGGTGTGGTATTCCGGGGGCAATCCGTCCATCCGTGCAAACCTGAGGTATTTTGTCCGGGCCCTGGTATCCAACCCCCTGATTATCGGGTGTGTGGCCGGATTTCTGTTTTCCCGGTCCGAACTGGGGTTTCCTGTGTTTGTCCGGAACAGTTTTTCTCTGATGACTTCGGTGACCCTGCCGCTGGCCCTGATTTCCATCGGCGGATCCCTGCGGTTCAAAGGGCTGGCCGAACATGCCCGGGTGTCGCTTCTGGCGGCCGGGATCAAGCTGGTGTTTCTTCCGGTGACGGGGTTTTTGCTGCTCAAGGGGTTTCAGGTGACCGGCCCGGCCTTTGTTGCGGGCATGATCTTTTTTTCTCTGCCTGCGTCCACCGCCATTTATGTGCTGTCCGGTCAGTTGAATTCAGATACGCAACTGGCATCCGGGGCGATCATGATTTCCACGTTGCTGTCGTTTGTTCCCCTGTCTCTGGTCCTGTTGATCTGATCTCTTCTTGTTCCATAGACATGGCACCGGCACCCAGGGCTTCCAGGGCGCTCTGCCGCATGGACCGGGCGATGTCCTCCAGTGAATCCAGGTGTTTCAATGAATTGCGAAGAATGCCGAACCCTTCGGAAAGCGCGAGAATGGTGGCTGCGGCCTTTTCCTTGTCCCGTACCCGGACCAGACCGGCATGCTCCCAGGCGGTGATCTCTTTGACACCGAACGCAATGAATTTTTTCTGCATGGCCTGGATGCGGTCCCGGATATCGGGATTTCTGAAGCCCATGGCGTAACAGGACCAGAACACCGCATCCCGCCGGGGTCTTTCATCGCTGGTGGAAAACAAAATCCGCATCAGGGCCTGAAACCGGGCCTGGGGTGTGGTGAATTTTTCCAGTTCCGAATGATAGGCCCGCATGGAAATTTTATACAGATAATCCACCATTTCCATGATCAAGCCTTCCTTGCTCTTGAAATAGTGGATCAGCAGTCCGGAATTGACCCCCATGCGGGTGGCGATCTTCCCGATGGTCATGCCCATGAATCCTTCATCTTCCACCACCTTGTAGGTGTGGTGCAGAATTTCGGGTTTCCGGATATGGGAGATGCTTTTGCGGCCCATGCACAAGGTCCTTGTTTTGATTGTCTGTCTGCTTATTTATATAAAACCTTGATGCGTGGATGTCAATTTTTTTCCACCAACTGCTAAGAACCTTTCCAGCACAGATGCCGCCCCTGGTGGGGGTGCCTTGCTGCCGTCCTGGAATCCACGGGGTGGCTCCGACAGTCCGTCAGCATAGGGCTCCCATAGTTGATTGAATTCGATGTTGGGAAGATCTTCAAGAGAAAACCCCTATTCACACTATGTAATATTACCTATGGGCCGAGGTCAGCTTTGTGCCCAACAAGATCGGCCACAGCAAAAAATAGTAAATCATAAAAGTTTTGAGGTGGCCGGGGTCAGGACTGCCCCAAAAAAGCCGGCATAAAAAAGGACCTCCGGGGCGGTTTCCAGCCATTCTGCCGGCTGTTTCAAAAAACCGCCCCGGGGGGGAAGGTAAGAAGTTATTATCAGGTATCAGGTCAGGGTCCGACGGTCGTTCATGTCCACCAGCACTCTTTCCCGGGTCTTGTCGATGCCCAGCTGCTGGCGTTTCTTGTCAATATGGGCGATCATCAGTTTTGCGATCTCAATGGGGTCCGTGGCCATCCCCCATTTGCCGTATCCCTGCTGTTCGAGTCCGTTGAACAGCAGATCATGAAACCGGGTGCCGGCCAGTGCGGGAAATCCCACCCCGAACACCGTGTACACCCCGGAACTTACAAAATACTGACCAATGGCCAGCGCTTTTTCACTCATCCATTCCGGCGCACACCCGGCTGCGGGCAGGTCGGCAATGCGGTTGCCCAGTCCCCCGGCCTGGACCATGGCGGAGGCCGCGATCAGAATCCGGGTGTTGTCCACACAGGAGCCTAAACCCAGCACGGGCGGCATCCCCACGGTCTCACACACCTCGGACAGTCCCGGACCGGCCAGGGCCGCCGCTTCAGGCGTCAGAAAACCGGCTTTGGCCAGAGCGATCTGGGAACATCCCGTCTGGAGCACCAGCACATCGTTGCGGATCAGCTCTCTGACCAGCTCCACATGCACGTAATCCTGCCGGACCTTGGGGTTGGTACAGCCCACCACCCCGGCCACGCCCCGGATCCGGCCGTTGATGATGTTGTCGTTCAACGGGGAGTAGGATCCTCTGAACGTGCCGCCCAGCATGTATTCGATGTATTCATGGGAAAACCCGTGAATGCCTTTCTGGACCTGGCTGGGGATCTCGACCGGTTTGCTCCGGGCCCCGAACCGGGAGATGGCCTTGATCAGGACTTCATCCGTGCAGGCCCGGGGATCGGTTTCGGTAAATTGAATGTGGGTGGCCCCTTCGATGTGGGCCCGGTCGCTGGTGGTGATCAGATGGGTGTCATAGCATTTTGCCACCTGGGCCAGCCCCTGCTTGATGCACTGGATATCCACCACCATGGCATCCACGGCGCCTGTGACCAGGACCGCTTCCGTGGACGAGAAATTCCCGGCATGGGGAACCCCGTGGCGGGACATCATCTCCGCCCCGGAGCAGCACATGCCCACCAGGTTGATGCCGGCAGCGCCTTTGTCTTTGGCGGCCTGGATGAAGAACGGGTCGTTCACGGCGGCCAGCATGCCTTCGAACATGGCGGGTTCGTGCCCGTGGACAATGACGTTCACATGGTCTTCCTTGAGCACGCCCATGTTCACCTCCGCCAGAATGGGAGACGGTGTACCGAACATGATGTCGGACAGTTCCGTGGCCACCATGGAACCGCCCCACCCGTCGGCCAGGGCCGTGCGGCTGATCTGTTTCATCAGGTGGCTGTAATCCTGGTCGCACCCGATATGGGTCCGGCTCATCAGTTCCATGATCTCTTTCATGGCGCCCCGGGGCACGATGCCGTCCTTGCGCCACAGTTCCAGGGTGGCGGGGGGTACCCGTTTCATGAACGGCATTTCTCCGTCCACATTGGAAAAGGTTTTTTCCAGCTCGGTGCACAGATCTTTTGCCACATCCTGCACGGACCGGTCTTCCGTGTCAATGCCCAGCGATTCGGCCAACCGGGTCAGCTTCAGGGTGTTGGTGATGGAAAAATCGGTGACCTTGTTTTCGACAATCCCTTTGAACAGGTGCAGGATGTGCTGGCCATGATCATTGTGGGATGCCGATCCCGTGGCCACATTCCGGGCCAGGTTCCGGGCCGTGATGGTATCGATGGTGGCGCCGCAGATACCGACTTTTTTGTACGGGTCCCGGGGGTTGAGACGGCAGGGACCCATGAAACAATGTTTGCAGCAGGCCGATTCCACGCCGATGGGGCAGGCTTTCATGTCCACGGCCCGGTCCAGGTTGAGAACAACGCCGTCTTTTCTGGCTTTTTCCAGCATCTGGCGGGTGGCGTCACAGGTGGTTCGTTCCGATGCAGGGGCCTGTTTGGTGACAGGGGTATCCTTGGGCATAATCATCTCCTTGAAAATCAGTTTATGAACAAATTTTTTTACGATATCTGTGGAAGAGACAATCGGTCGCCCGATTGCCGGTTTATCTTCCCCCTTGTGATATCCATGATACACAAAGGAGAAGATTTATTCCTTGATTTATATCAAGAAGTTCAGAAAAATTACGCGCCGATCACGTCAATGGCTGCAAACCGCGGTTCGTGCAGGGGAATGAGAATGTCTGCCTGTTTTTTCACGGTTTCAAGAATATCATAGGCTGCATAGGCATCCACATGGGTGCCCGGCGGAATCACGGCCATTTCCATTCCTAAGATTTCCGGCGGGGGATCCAGGTTTTCGTCAATAATGCAGAATCCCGTGATAGCGGCTTTGCCTTTGGGTGTATCCACCATCACGGTCATGCCGCCCCGGGTGTGGGCCGGGGTGTGGACCATGCGGATGCCCGGGACAATGTCCGTGTCCGCGGTCAACACCTGTATCTGGCCGTTGTCTTCGACATCTTCGATATAGTCTTCCAGATACCGGTAATCCAGGGGATGGGGATTGTGCACGGATTCCAGCTCTTTTTCATGAACAAAGAACCGGGCGTTTTCGCATTTGTAATCATTTTCGCAGTGATCCGTGTGCAGATGGGTGTGAATCACGATGTCGATGTCTTTGGGCGTGAGCCCGTGGCGGGCCAGCCCGTCTTCAAAGGTGTAGATTTTGCCGTTGATGGCCGCTTCCCGGTCTTGGGACTGGATGGGGTGCATCTCGCCCGTGTCCACCAGGATGGTCTGATCACTGCCTTTGATGAGCCAGCTGTAGATGGGAATGGTATAGGTCTGTCCCTGGCCGTGCTGAAAGGTCATCATGCTTTTGTCAAACACCTTGGTTCCCATGACAATGGGATGAATGGTCAATGATCCGGTCATGACGGGTTTCCTTCTGGATGGTGGCCGCACCCCCCCTGTTTTTTGTTTTTCTTTCCCTGGCACAGGTCGAACATGTGATACAGCTGGAGATCTCCGGATTTCAGCAGGTCCAGGTTTTCCCCCACCGTGTCCTTTTGGGCCGCATAGACGCGGATGTCGGCACTGTGCATGTTTCGCTGCCCCCCGTCTCCGATACATCGGGTGACCACGGCATCCACGGCATCGGTTTTGTCGAATATCCCGGTTTTACACCCGGCATTGGGGTTGTCGATTTTCCGGTTGGTCCGGGTCTGGATGTCTCCGGTGTCCAGATCCACCACCAGAAACAGCTCTGCCACGCCGAAATGATCGTTGACCAGGCTGTCCAGTCCTTTGTCTTCCATGACCGGGAAGGCGATTTTCATGGGTTCCTCCGTGCAAAAGATAACGATTTTGACGGGCGATTCTCCCGCCGGTAATAGAGTAAGAATAATGCATTCATGGACAAAATCAACCATGAAGCCGGTTTGAATCGGCAAAATTATATCACGGCCTTCCGGGACAGCGGCTGGATGAAAAACCGAAGGGTTTTTCTGGATTTTTCAGCTGGAGTGCGGTATGTTGCCGCAGCGTTGTAAAAAAATGGAACAAAAGGTGGAATTCGAGAACCATACAGGAATGACCCATGACGTTGAGGTGGTCGAAATTACAAACAGGACCCGGTGCGTGGATGATCCCGGTGCTTTGCCTGGTTTTTGCCGTTGTCCTGATCTATATCAAACCGTTTCTGGCCGGCCGGATCTTCCATGCTCCGGTTTCGATGCCGATTCTTTCCGAAAGCCGGTCCGATTCCGTCATCACCCTTCTGTATCACGAACGGGCACCCTATTATGTCACGGGGCCGCTGGGCATTTACGGCCTGTGTGTGGATCCCGTGAAAAAAGCGTTTTCAACTGCCGGTATCCGTGCTGACTGGGTCAGGATGCCGGCGGCCAGGCAGATGGACATGTTGAAATTCAATACACCGGATACGGGTGCCATCGGCTGGTTCAAAACCCCGGAACGGGAAAAATTCGCCGTGTATTCCCATGCCATATACCAGGACACATCCATGATCGCTCTGGCCCGGGCCGATAATCATCACCTGGTTTCCGGCCGTCCCCTGGCCCGGACACTTGAAAATCGGGAAGTGACGTTTTTGCGCAAGCAGGGATATTCCTATGGCCGATACATCGATGACATGATTTTGAAACACAACCCCCGTCAGGAGATCACCACAGCGGGAAATATCGGGATGCTGAAAAATATTTATGACGGGCTGGCGGATTATTTTTTCATTTCCGAAGAAGAAGCCGCTGAACTGATCCATACGTCCGGTCTGCTGGCAGACGTCTTCCAGTTCATTCAATTTCCGGATATCCCTGAGGGGAACCAGCGGTATCTGCTGTTCAGCCAATCAACGGACCAGACCCTTGTCGACAGGGTGAATGCCGCCATTGTTCAAGTGCGTACCGCCGGGCTGACAAAAGAGGAATGACATGAAAAGAGGCCTGTTTTGAACCGGAAATATCATTCAGCCATGGCAGCGGTTCTGCTTTTGGCCGTGTTCGCCGCCCTGGTGTTTGTTCATGAATACCGGGTTCGTAAAAAAAGCCATGCCAGAATAGCGGTCCATGCCGATATGCTGGCCAATGCACTGTGGAATCACAACAAAGAAGGTGTTTCCCAGTACATGTCACTTGCCGCTGAACTGGAAAACTATACCTCGGCCCTGGTGATGGATACCCGGGGGAACGTGTTTCAAAAAGTGTCAGGCGAACCTTTCCGGGGTCTGGACCGGTTTTTTTCAACCATCGGATTCATCCCCCGGCAGACCCTTGCGACACCGGTTCGATACAATGACAGGATCATCGGCACGCTTCAAGCGGACTGGGCCAGTGATGCCATATATTTCGACTCCCTGCTGCTGGGGGTCCTGATCATGATATTCATGATTGTTCTGCTTTACAACCGGCTGGTGAATGAAAAAAAAGTGCTGGAAAAACGGGTTGCCAAGCGAACCAGAGATCTGTCGAAACTGAACGCGCATCTACAAAAAGAGATCGAAGAACACAAATCGGCAAAACAGGCCCTGGAAGAAAGTGAGGTGCGGTACCGGGCCTATTTTGAAGAAAATATCGCCGGGGCGTATATTTCAAAGCCTTCGGGCCGCCTGATTGACTGTAACAAAATGTATCTGGATATTTTTGGATTCAAGGACAAGGCCCATGCTTTGAACACGTCCCTGAAAGATATTTACCACCATCAGGATGAGCGCCGGCAGTTTCTGGATGCTCTGGTTGTCGACAAAAAAATTTTTGGTCACGAAACCACATTCCGGAAAACGGACGACAGCAAAATTCAACTGATCGAAAACGCTGCAGCCGTGTTTGATGAATCCGGCCGCCTGGATCATATCCGGGGATTTCTGCTGGATGTCACGGAAAAACACCTTCTGGAAATGCAGCTGGTGCAGACGCAGAAAATGGAATCCATCGGGCGGCTGGCAGGCGGCGTGGCCCATGACTTCAACAACATGCTCAACGTGATTCTCGGACATGTGGACCTGGCACTGGACAAAGTAGATCCCTCCGCGCCCCTGCACAACCATTTGCAGCAGATCCGGAATGCCGCCACCCATTCAGCGGACATTACCGGACAATTGCTGGCGTTTGCCAGAAAACAGACCATCTCCCCCCGGGTCCTGGATCTGAACCAAACGGTCGAAGGCATGCTCAAGATGCTTCGCCGGCTCATCGGAGAAGACATCGATCTGGCGTGGAAACCGGCGGACCATGTCGGGGCCGTGAAAATGGATCCCACCCAGATCCACCAGATTCTGGCCAACCTGTGCGTGAATGCAAGGGATGCCATCGCGGATTTCGGGCATATCATCATTGAAACCGAAAAGAAAATATTTCACGAACAAGAGGTTTCAGACCTCCCGGAGGTCATGCCGGGCGAATTTGTGCGGCTGCGCGTCATCGATGACGGAAGCGGCATGGATCCGCATACCCTGGACAAATTGTTCGATCCTTTTTATACCACCAAGGAGGTGGGCAAAGGCACGGGTCTGGGATTGTCCACCGTGTATGGCATCGTGAAACAAAACAACGGGTTCATTCATGTGAATTCCCGATTGAATAAAGGGTCCTCGTTCGATGTTTTCCTGCCCCGGTATCAAGATGCGGCTGTGAGCGATGGGATCGATTCACATGAGCGCGTTCCCGACGGCAGCGGGGAGACCATCCTGGTGGTGGAGGACGAGATCACCATACTGGAACTGCTCCAGACCATGCTCGAACAACTGGGATACACCGTGCTGGCGGAAACATCCCCCCGGGCGGCTCTGGATCTGGCCCAAGCCCGCAACGGACGGATTGACCTGCTCATCACGGATATGGTCATGCCGGAAATGAACGGCCGGGAACTGGCCAGACAGATCAGCGGACTGTATCCGGATGTCCGGCTGCTGTTCATGTCCGGGTATCCTGCCGATGTCCTCGCCCGGCAGGGCGAGGAGATCGGACCGGCCTCGTTTATCCAGAAGCCCTTTTCCATGCAGGACATTGCCGGGAAGGTCCATCAGGCATTGAACTGAATTTTCCGGTCACATCAGCATCAGCGCCACAACACAGCCCGGTATCATGGCCGCGAGCATCAGCAGGGGCAGCCTGAAATGAACCTTGAATCCGGCAATAAAGGCAAACATCACTCCCTTGGCAAGGGTGTTGGTCAGGCAGGCCAGAATGATACCCAGCACGGCCACTTCCGAAGCCAGATCCTGCCGGGCCGACCGGGACAGGGAAAGGACGATGGCATCCACGTCAATCACCCCGGATATCACTGAAAGAGCATAGATGCCGGAACTGCCGAACCAGTCTTTCATGGCCTCGGATAAAAACAGCACTGCCGCCAGAATCAGGCCGAACTGCAACGCCATGCCCAGCTGCAGGGGATTTTTCAGCGTAACCGGCTGATGCGCTTTCGTATCGTTTCTGTCACGGCGCCACCAGACCCATGCCAGGACGCATACCAGGCCGGCGAACATGGTGCCCAGCGGAAGCCACAATGCCTTGAGCAGTCCGGGATGCACCACAAGCACTTCGATCACGACCCGGATGAACATGATGGCGGAGGCCACCAGGACCCCGGCAAAAAAAATCAGGCTGGCTTTCTGTTCTTTTGCAAACCGGGCCAGACTGATGGTGACGGCCGTGGAAGAGACCATGCCCCCGGCAATGGCCGTGACCAGGGTCCCCTTTCTTTCTCCGGCAAACTGTATGATCACATACCCCAGAAAAGAGATGCCCGAGATCAGCACCACCATCCACCAGGTCCAGTAGGGGTTCAGGGCCTCCCATGGACCATATCCCCGGTTGGGCAGCAGCGGGAGGAGGACCACGGAGATGATCAGCAGTTTGATGCCGGAGAAAAAATCTCTGGGCCGGATGGTTTTGAGCCATGAATGCAGCACGGGTTTATATCCGAGCAGGGAAATCACGATCACGGTCACGGCCATGGCCGGAATGGGCTGTCCGAACGCGGCCCAGGCCGACAGGACAAACGACAGCATCATGGTGAAGGCCGTGGTGGTTCCCATATCGTTATCCGCCCTTGCCTCCAGAATATGGGCGGCGATGATCAATGCGCACACCCCGGGAAACGCGGCCACCATGAACCAGGGGGTTGTCTGCTCGGAAATCAGGGCACAGACTCCGCCCAGAAGGCCGATGAGACAGAAGGTGCGGATGCCGGCCACCCGCTCTCCCTCATCTTCTTCCCGGTTGTTCCATCCCCGCTCGATTCCGATCAGAAGACCGATGGCCAGTGCGGCCACCAGTTTGATTGCCAGATGGTAGGAAGTGTCCATAGTCATGTTTCTCCAAAAATGAAATTCAGGTCCATAATACCCTATCCGGCCACGGTCTGCCACAGGGAAAGCCACAACGGCATGGCCAGGATGCACACCAGGTACTGGAGCAGCATCATGCTGGCAACGGACCGGGCATCCCCGCCATAGTTTCTCACCATGAGAATCAGGTTGGTGGCCGGCGGGGACGATGTCTGGAGGATGATCAGGCTGCAGAACAGCGGCATGGTGTGATAAAGCCCCAGTCCGTACATCACCGCAAAAGCAGTGGCCGGCAGCAGGATGAATTTGACTCCCGTGACCCGGATCACATCGGCAACCGGGGGCATGTCTGTCAGGGAGATGCTGCCCAGTGTGGCACCCAGGATAAACACGGCCAGAGGCACGGTGGCCTGGCCCAGCAGATCCATGGCAGACAGCAGGGTGCCGGGTATGGCCGCGGATGTGCCGGACACCACCAGAAAGATGGCGGCCAGGGTCGCCACCAGGGGCGGGGTGACAAAATCCTGCCACCGGATGGCGGCATCCTTGTCCCCGCTGATCAGCACCTTGCCCACGCTCCACATGATGGGAGACAGGCCCAGGATCAGCAGAAAACAATACAGGGCCAGCCGGTCGAACTGGTCCGGAAACACCAGCTGTCCGATGGGCAGCACAATATAGATGGCGTTCTGAAAACTGGCCATGGAGATATATGCCCGTTTTTCCGGTCTGCGGCCGAACAGCGCAAATGCCATACCCAGCCCGGCCAGGCTGATCAGGACCCCGGACAGCGGCAGAATCCACCATTGGGCAAAACCGGACGGATCAAACTGGCTCACGGTCTTGACCACGATCAGACAGGGCAGAAAAATGTTCACGGTCACGGCGGACAGGGCCTGGATATGGGTCTGGGACACAATCTTTGTGCGCACCAGGACCCCGGCGGCGGCCGAAATGATGAACACCTGGAAGACAGCGGAGAAAACCGTGGTAAATGTGGGGATGAACATAAGCCGGGTAGGGTGCTCCTTATATGGAAGTTTTAAGTTTTAAGTTTTAAGTGTTAAGTGTTAAGCGGAGACCGGTCTGCTTGTTTTTTTGTCATTTGTCGGGGTCTTTCAGGCCATGGGAGGCGAATGTTTTTTTCATGGCTTCATAATGGGAGCCTTTCCAGAACACTTTCCCACACGTCGGGCATTGGAAAAAATCAAATGCCGGATCAAATGTCATGGAAATAATCACGCTGTATTTGGACTATGACACCGCAAAAAATTTTCTGATTCTACCTGAAC
>JAABUD010000248.1 GCA_011389555.1 Desulfotignum sp.
CGGGGCGCCACCGTGAATGCCAATCCGTCCACAGCCCACATGTTCATTGTCAATCCTTTGTCCGGCCGGCAGTTCTCCAGTCTTTTCTCCACTCATCCGCCCCTGGAGGAGCGGGTCAGACGGCTGACCGGTGCCGGGCCGTCCAATGGTTCCGGACCCCGGGATTCAAAGGAACAAAAATCCACCATGACCGAGCAGAGCCGGAAATTCTGGGATTCTTTGTCCTGACACCCCGGGTTCTTTTTTTTTGAAAATTTCTGAAATCCGGATCTTGCAAAAAAAAGTCAGCCGGTGTTTGCTGCATCAACTGCTTGACTCCTGCGGTGCCAACCTTTATGGTAATGAAGCCTGAAATCAACCGGCATCATGAACCGCATGGAGGAGTCAAGATGAATCTGCTGAAGAGAGTCAAGGGGTTCCGTCGCCAGATGCGCACGGAATACCCCTTTGGCTGGTCCATTGTCATGGGCAGTATTTTCATTTTTCTGGTGATCCTTTTCGGTACATCCGGTTATATGGTGCTGGAAGGCTGGAGTTTCATCGAAAGCATGTACATGGTGATCATCACCCTTTCCACGGTGGGATTCATGGAAGTGAAGCCTTTGTCCGACATCGCCCGGGTCATGACCATGCTGGTGATTTTCGGGGGGGTGGGCGCATTTTTTTATCTGGGCGGATCGTTAGCCCAGATGCTTGTGGAAGGAAAGTTTCAAAATATTCTCGGGAGGCGCAGGGTGCAGAAAATCATCGATGAACTTACCGGTCACTATATTGTCTGCGGGTATGGCAGAATCGGCCGGGTGGTGGCACAGGGGATCAAAAAAGAAGGATTTGACGTGGTGGTCATCGAAAAAAACCAGGTGGCCCTGGCGCAGCTGGAACAAAAAAAGATGCTGTTTATTCCCGGCGATGCCACAATGGATGAGATCCTTCTTTCAGCGGGCTTGAAAAAAGCCAAATGTCTGATCACGGCCCTGGCCGAGGATGCAGCCAATGTGTTTGTCACTCTGACCTCCCGGCAGCTGAATCCGGATATCACCATTGTGGCGAGAACCGATACGGAATCTCATGTGTCACGGCTGAAACAGGCGGGTGCGGAGCGGGTTTTCATGCCTTACAGCATCGGAGGGCTTCGCCTGGTTCAAAGTGTGCTCAGGCCGACGGCCACCAGCCTGATGGATCTGGCTATCCGGGGGGATATCAACCTCCAGATGGAAGAACTCCCGGTATCAGACCGATCCGAACTTGTGGGAAAGCCGGTGAAAAATTCCGGAATTCGGCCCCGGTTTGACATTCTCATTGTCGGAATTAAAAAATCATCCGGTGACATGGTGTTCAATCCGGGGCCGGAAACCGTGATAGAAGCCGGGGATCTGCTCATTGCAATGGGCAAGCCGGAAAACCTGCAACAATTGCAGAAAGTGTCAGGCCCGGATGACTGCTGCTGACAGCCTGTCGCCATAACTACTGTTTATTTTTCTTCAATCACCTGCCCCCGGGAGGTAAAGGAGATGCCCTGCTGGGTCTGGGCCCCGATCATCACGGTTTCGATGATGGGCGGGGATACGGATTTGGCTGTTTCCCATTCCACCAGAAAACTGGCCCCGGATCCCCCGGTCTCGTCTGATTCATGGACCACAAAGCGGGTGGCGGACATCCCTTCCAGGGTCACGGGCTGTTTCAGGTATTCTTCCAGACGTGTTCCTTCAGAATTGAAATACGACACCTTTGTTACGACAATCGCATCCTCCGGATCCGTGTTCCGGATGCTCAGGGTCACGGCCAGCAGAAACGGCCGTTCCCTGTCGCCGATATAGATATGGGAATAGACCGGGGCATAGACCACCTGGCCCCGGGACAGTGGGACGGTGTTCCCGTCTCCGGCAGCGGCAGATGCCGCCATCAGGCTGACCAGTATCATGACGTGAACCAGTAAACGGGGAATATGGATAAGCGAAATCATTATCAGTCCTTTTTGTTGTCCGGTCTGCTGTCCGGACGTTCTGGAGATCCGGCTGGAGCAGTGAATAAAAAACATTTTACCCCAACGCTCATTTGTCATATATATGGCACCGATACCACCCATTGTCAACCGAGTCGATTATGACCAAAGAGAGGAAACAGTGAAATATATCGGTGCCCATGTCAGCATCCGCGGCGGCGTGGAAAACGCGCCCGTCAACGCGGCAAAGATCGGAGCAAAAGCCTTTGCCATGTTTACCAGAAACCAGCGGCGATGGTCTTCCCCTCCCCTGACCGAAAAAAATATCACCGGATTCAAGGAGCAGTGCTATCAGCACGGATTTGGTTCGTCGGTCATTCTTCCCCATGACAGCTATCTGATTAATCTGGGACACCCGGATCCGGCCGGGCTGGACAAATCACGCACCGCTTTTTTCGAGGAGATGACGCGGTGTGAACAGCTGGGTCTTTGTTATCTGAATTTTCATCCGGGCAGCCATTTGAACAAACTGTCTCCGGAACAGTGTCTGGACTGCATCGCCCAATCCATCAATCTGGCCCTGGACCGGACCACGGGTGTCACGGCGGTGATTGAGAATACCGCCGGCCAGGGCACCAACCTGGGATACCGGTTCGAACACCTGGCCCGGATCATCGAGCAGGTCACCGACCCAACCCGGGTCGGGGTCTGCCTGGATACCTGCCACCTGCACGGGGCCGGCTATGATATCCGAACCGCTGCCGCATTCGAGAAAACCATGGATGAGTTGGATCGGATCGTGGGCTTACGTTTTCTCAAGGCCCTGCACCTGAACGATTCCAAAAAAAAATTCAACTCCCGGGTGGACCGGCATGAAAGCATCGGCAAAGGCGAACTGGGCATGACCCCGTTTGAGTTCATCATGAACGATGCCCGGTTTGATCAGATGCCCCTGGTGCTGGAGACCCCGGATGACACCTTGTGGGAAGCGGAAATCCAGCTGCTGTATGATCTGATCCGGTAAGTGGCAAAATTTTTTTTATGATCGTGTGACATCTGATCTGGTATCCGGGCTGAAAAATCAGTATAAGAAAAGTTTGAACAATTTTTGCGGAGGAAGATTCAAATGAAAAAAACAGGTATGATTGGCTGGCGCGGCATGGTGGGGTCCGTGCTCATGGAACGGATGATGGCACAAAAAGATTTTGAAAAGATCACCCCGGTTTTTTTCACCACCTCCCAGGCCGGGCAGAAAGCCCCGGATGTGGGAAAGGATGCCCCGGATCTGATCGATGCCCATGATATCGACACCCTCATGGAGATGGATATCATCATTTCCTGCCAGGGGGGATCCTATACAGAAGCGGTAAGGCCGAAGCTGGCAGATAACGGCTGGAAAGGGTTCTGGATCGATGCCGCCTCCACCCTGCGGATGGCGGATGACAGCATCATTGTCCTGGATCCGGTGAACCGGCAGGTGATCGATGATGCCCTGGCCCGGGGCATCAAAAACTATATCGGCGGCAACTGCACCGTGTCCCTGATGCTCATGGCTTTGGGCGGGCTGTTTGAAAATGATGTGGTGGAATGGCTCACCTCCATGACCTATCAGGCTGCCTCGGGTGCGGGTGCCAAAAACATGACCGAACTGGTGGCCCAGATGCGGGCCATCGGGGATGCGGCCGCCCCGATTCTGGATGATCCGGCCGCAGCGATTCTGGATCTGGATAAAAAGGTCACAGACACCCTGCGCTCCGGCACATTTCCCACGGCCAGCTGGGGGGTGCCCCTGGGTGCCAGCCTGATTCCCTGGATCGACCGGGCCATGGAAAACGGCCAGACCAGAGAAGAGTGGAAAGGGTTTGTGGAGACCAACAAGATCCTGGGCCGGTCAGACAATCCTGTTTCTATTGACGGGCAGTGCGTGCGCATCGGCGCCATGCGGTGTCACAGCCAGGCATTCACCATCAAATTGAAAAAAGATGTGCCCCTGGCGGAGATCGAAGCCATGCTGGCCGCCAACAACGACTGGGTCAAAGTGATTCCCAACACCAAGGATCAGACCGTCACCGACCTGACCCCGGCAGCGGTCACGGGCACCCTGTCCGTGCCCGTGGGCCGGGTCCGCAAAATGACCCTGGGAGAAGAGTATCTCACGGCATTTTCCGTGGGGGATCAGTTGCTCTGGGGCGCGGCTGAACCGTTGCGCCGGATGCTCAATATTATATTGTAAGTGACCAGCGGGGGCCGGACGTTGCGGTCCGGCCCCGCATCACTGAGGTGCACAGATGATGACACGTGCGTCCATGAGACGGATCGGCATGCAGGGCTTTTTACTGGCCATGTCCCCTCTGCCGCTGCTTTTTTTGGTTGCCGAGACCGGTCATATCAGCACAATCCCATTCTGGCGGCTGATATTTTCCGTGGCGGGAGCGGTCTGTATATTCTCATGTGCGCTGACACTGTTTTGCAAACCCATTGCCGGCAAATTTCTGGGAGTGACAGGGGTAGCAGGGGGGTATGTCTCGGCATGGCCCCATATCATGACCAGTCCATATTTTGCATTGACTGCAACGGTTTTACTGATCAGCAGCATATTCTTGCTGGCGGACTTTGAGATTCAGGGACCTTTCATCCGGAAAACACTGGTTGAGACCCAGAAACCGGTCTGGAACATTTTTCTCAGCCATCCGGCCCGGGTCCTGGTGGTGACCTTTCTGGGGCTGTGTGCCATGGGAACCTTACTGCTGCTGCTTCCGATAGCCGCGGAAACCAGGGCCGTCGGATTTGTGGATGCGGCCTTTACTGCGGTGAGCGCGGTCTGTGTCACGGGGTTGATCGTACTGGATACCCCCAATGATTTCACCGGATACGGCCAGTTTTTCATCCTGGTTCTGATCCAGCTGGGGGGTCTGGGCATCATGGGCATCACCACGGTTGGGCTGCACACCATGGGCAGGCGGCTCAGCCTTACCCATGAACGGGTGCTGGCCTCCATGGCGGATACCAATCACAAAGACCTGGTGGATTCGCTGGTTACCATCCTTAAATTTACCTTTGCTGCCGAGAGCCTGGGGGCGGTTTTGCTGACCTTTATGTTTTATACGGCCGGTGATACGGTCTCCCAGGCGGTGTGGCGGGGGATTTTTACGGCCGTGTCCGCGTTCTGCAACGCCGGGTTTGCTCTCCAGAGCGACAGCCTGATGTCCTGGCACACCACACCTGCGGTACTGCATATCGTGGCAACCCTGATTATTTTCGGGGGTATGGCACCGGCCACCACTCTGGTGATCCCGAAATGGCTGGCCGGCCGGCAGGTGCCGATCCCGGCCCGCATCGCTTTGACAGCCAGTATTGTGCTGCTTTTTCTGGGCACGGTGTTCATCATGGCCTTTGAATGGGGAGGGCTTTTGGCCGGGCTGTCGGTTTCAGATAAAATCCAGAATGCCTGGTTTCAATCCGTGACGTTGCGAACCGCCGGATTCAATTCGATGGATATTGCGGGCATCGCCCATCCCACTTTTCTGCTCATGATTGCTTTCATGTTCATCGGCGGCAGCCCGGGTGGAACGGCCGGGGGGATAAAAACCACCACCATCGGTATCCTGGCCATGACCTTTTTTGCCAATATCACCAACCGCAGGGAGGTGATCATGCAGAATCGGCGGATCAATGCCTTTACCGTCTTCCAGGCGGTTACCATTGTTGCGGCAGGCCTGCTGCTGTGGTTTGGTGTGGTGTTGATGCTGGAAGTGACCCAGCCGCAGATATCCGTCCGAGATCTGATTTTTGAAGCCACCTCAGCCCTGGGCACGGTGGGCCTTTCCACCGGCGCCACCGGGCTCCTGGATGAAATCGGGAAAATCATCATCATCATTGCCATGTTCTGCGGACGTATCGGCCCTGTGACATTGTTCATGCTCTTAACCGACCCTCAACCCCCGTCATCGTCACGATGCCCGGATGCAAAAATTTTTTTGACGTAAAAAAAGGAACCACACTATGTCCCAGCAAATTCTGATCATTGGACTTGGCCATTTTGGAATGGCCCTTGCCCGGACCCTGTCGGAAAGGGGTGCCGAGGTACTGGCCGTGGATATCAATAAAAATCTGGTGGAGGAAGCCGCTGACTTTGTCACCGAAGCCATTGTGCTGGATGCCACGGATGAATCGGAACTGGCAGGGCTTGAACCGGGAAAAAGGGATTCCGTCGTCTGTGCCATCGGCGATGATTCCAAGGAAGCTTCCATTATCTGTACGGTCCTGCTCAGGCAGATGGGAGCTCCACTGGTTATCTCCCGGGCCAATGACACTATGCACCAGCGAATTTTGAAACTGGTGGGGGCCCACCAGATCGTCAACCCGGAGCAGGAGTTTGGAAAGCGGTTTGCCAACCGGTTGCTGTACCGGCATGTCATTGCAGACACCAACCTGGGGGAAGACCTGCACTTGACCGAGATCTGCATCCAGCCGTCCATGATCGGCAAAACCCTTATCGATCTGGCCCTGCCCAAACGCTTCGGCATCATGGTGGTGGGCATCCGAAGAGGTCCCCGGGGAAAAATTCACCAGCCAAAACCAACGGATCCGCTGCAAAAAGATGACAATCTGATTATTGTTTCCAGTGAATCCGCCATTCCCAAACTGATCAAAGGAGTATGACATGCGGCTTGCACAGACAGTCAGGCTGGGGGCATGGATTCTGATCGGGCTGAACCTGCTGATGGCATTTGGATCCATCTGGGTGTTTATCCGGATGGCCCCGGCCATCGAGGTGATCATCGAACAGAATGAGCGGTCTCTTCAGGCATGTGAGAAAATGCTGGCTTCCCTGGCAATGGCAGACAACCCTGAAATGGATATCACCCGGTTACAGGCATCGTTTGCCGCGGCCTTGAAGAATGCCCAGAATAATATTACAGAAAAAGATGAACCTGCGGCACTGGATGCCATTGACCAGGATTATGCCAGTGCGTTCAAAAAAGATGCAGCAGCCAGGACCCGCACTGTGGAGGCGATTCTCCTGCTGGGTGAAATTAACAGAGACGCTATGGTCAGGGCCGATAAAAAAGCCCGTCAGCTGGGGAATGCCGGTGCCTGGGGGGTTGTTTTCATGGCATCTTTAGTTTTTTTGACTGGCATGCTGTTTTTACGCGCCCTGAAAAAAAATCTGGTCATACCCCTGGAAGAGATCGATGCCGTATTAACGGCCCATCAAAGGGGAGATACCATGAGGCGCTGCACGGGCACCCGCCTGCCAAAAGATGTCCGGCGGGTTTTCAATAATGTGAACGCGTTTCTGGATTGACGGGGTCGGTTCATTCAGGGTCGGCATTCAGCGTCTGACCCCGGTTTTGAGGCACAGCATCAGGACAAAGGCGATGACGGCAATCAGTATCAGTGCGAAAAACGCGGCAGTGTAATTCAGGAAGGTGTCGAACAGCAGGCCGGTGACAAAAGGCCCCAGTGCCCCGCCCGTGGTGCCGAAGCACACCACGATCCCGAACAGGCTGCCATGAACCCGGATGCCGAACAGCTCCGCCACGATGGGGGAGATGGCCGTGAAAAATCCGCCGTGGGCAATGCCGTAAATGGTGGCGAATGCATACAGTTCCCAGAGGGTATCGGCCCGGGTCAGCCAGAGCAGGGCGGAGATGAGCAGAATGAAACTGATCACCATGATACGCTTGCTGCCGGTGCGGTCGATGAGCAGGCCGCTGCCGAAACGGCCGGCCATGGATACGGCCCCGATGGTCGCCAGGACCCCGGCGGCCCGGTGGGGAGGAATGCCTAAGTCCCGGCCATAGGGGACGATGTGGATCATGATGCTCATCAGGCAGAAAGCGGTCATCATGTAGGACAGACTCAGGAGCCACAGCCTTTTTGATTTGAGGGCCATGGAAAGATCGATGCCCGCTGTCTGGACCGGGCGGATCACGGTGTCTGGAGAGGGATCGCCGGGAAGAGACAGCCCGGCGTGACCTGCGTCATATATGTCCGGATCCCGGTACAGGAACTGGGCGATTGCCATGAGCAGGACAAAAGCGATGATTCCCATGATGATGAATGCGTTCTGGAATCCCGTGGCGGCGATGAGAAAACTGGCCAGAATCGGGATGAAGAACTGTCCGGCACCCGTGCCCACTTTCACCAGCCCGGTCATCCGGCCCCGGTTCAGCGAAAACCACCGGGCAATGGTGCTCAGGGCGATGACATCGATGGCGGACAAACCGATGCCGAACACCAGGCCGAACACCAGGTAGAGCTGAACCAGGGTGCTGACCTGGGACATGAGCCCGAACCCCAGGCCCAGAAAAGTCGCGGCCAGGCTCATGAGCAGCCGGGGACCGAACCGGTCGTTGAGCCGGCCCACCAGGATGGCAAACAGGCCTGTGATGAAAAACGCGGCCGACGAAGCCCCGGAAATGGCGGCCCGGGACCAGTCAAACGCCTCCATCAGTGGATTGAAAAACACGCCATAGGAAATATAGGTGCCCACCCCCACGGCCTGGATACTGAAGCAGGCGGCTGTGATGGTGCGGCTGTAGCTGTCCCGGTGTTTCCGGGCCGGACTTGTCATGCGGAGACCGATTTCAGGATCACCCGGTCCGGCCGGCCGGTGAGGGTGGCCTGGATCACCCGCTCCATGAAAATGGGATCACCGGAGGCGGTTTTCGGGACCTTGTCCTTGATGGACAGGGTCACGGTGCGGCAGGAGGTGCCGGCGGCCCGCCCTAAATCCCGGATTTTCTGGACCAGGGTGTCTCTGGCAAAGGCATCGGCCGCGTCAAAATCCCTGAACTGACGGGTGCCGGCAATGCCTTCCACCATGAACCCGCCCTGGTGACCCGGGGTGATGCGGATCTGGCGGTGAACCATCACATCCGAGGTGATGGCACCGATGGCGTTGGCTACATCTGCATCTTCCGGCAAAATTGCTTCCGCGCCCAGGGCCCGGGCCGCATCCGGCAGGAAAAACCCGATGGGGGCTCCGATACCGATCACCGGCCGCTTGAGATCGATGCGCACCTGGAAATCCGGGCTGCCGCCGGCCATCAGGTTGTCGATCAATGCCTGGCACACCGGGCAGGCGCTCAATCCGTCCGGATCGATCTCATCATCCAGCTGCCGCTTGAGCAGTTCCAGGGTCAGGCGCCGGATCCCTTTTTCCATGAGCAGATGGATCATCTTTTCCATGTCTTTGTCCATGCCGGCCAGAAAGGCCATGAATCCACAGTATGTTTTTGCCGCGGACCGGTTCCACCGGGTGAATTTTCCCTGGATATGCAGCAGATCGGTAAAGGTCAGGCCGCACCGCTGAATGGCGAACCGTTCCTCCAGCCGGGTCAGGGACAGGCCGGAATCCGTGAGTACCCCGGTTCGGGTGATCAGCTCTTCAATGGAATAAGGGCGCTGAGTCACCAGCGACAGCACCTGTTCTTCCATGGGCGTGAGACAGGTCGGTGTCACCGATCCGGTGGCGGTGATGACCTGCATTTTTTTTGTGGCCGTGGTGAACCGGTTCAGGTTGTGGTTTATGAAATCCAGGGCCGTTTCCGTACCGGGCCGGTGGTCGGCCAGCCAGGCAATGGGCGCCACCCGGCCCGGTCCGATTGAAAATTCCCCTTTTTCAAAAGCGATTAAGGAGTCACCCCCCAATCCCGTGGTGCGGATGTCCAGGGCCTGGACATGGGTGCGGCGGCCCCCGACCCGGGAGCCGTGTTCATTGAGGCGCACCCGGTTGTTTTTCAAGGCGGCCGTGTCCGTGGTGGTGCCGCCCATGTCCACCACCAGGGCATCGGTTCTGCCGGTAAGATGCCGGGCCCCGGCCACGGAAGCGGCCGGTCCCGACAGAATGGTTTCCACGGGCCGTTTTTTGGCCATGGCCGCATCCATCAGCGTCCCGTCCCCTTTGACCACCACAATGGGGGCGGCAATATCAAACCGTTCCAGAACCTGTTCCAGGTCAGCCAGCAGATGGGTGAGCCGGGGGATGATCCGGGCGTTGAGCATGGCCGTGACGGCCCGGGTTTCAAAGTTGAGGCTGTCGGACAGTTCATGGCCGCAGCTGACAAACAAACCGGTGTGGTCCTGGAGAATCTGTTTCACGGCCAGTTCATGGGCCGGGTTCACAGCCCCGGCATAGCCGGATACGGCAAAGGCGGTGACCCCGTGACGGCGCATCATGTCGTCTGCAATCTGTCGGACCGGGTCCGGGTCCACGGGGATTTTTTCCCGGCCGGCAATGTCCAGCTTACCTGTGAGCACAGCTTTGGGAAAATAGGTGATGGTGTGTTCATCCAGGCCCGGGGGCGGCATCAGCAGCATGCCCACGGCCTGGCCCTCGTTTTCCACAATGGCGTTGGTGGCCAGGGTGGTGGACAACGCCACCAGGGTTACCTCTTTCAGCTGGTCCGGGTTCAGCCGGCTCAGCGCGTTCTCGATGCCGAGGGTGAAATCCCATTTGGTGGTCAGGGCCTTGGCCTTGCAGAAGGTTGAGCGGTTTTCCAGATCATATACCACGGCATCGGTGTAGGTACCGCCGGCATCGATGCCTAAACCGGTGTGGATTTTCAGACCGAAGTCCGTGTCCGGGCGGTCGGACGGGACCACACAGTCGGTTTCCTGTGCGGCAGCGCCGGCACCAGGACCCCCCACCGGACTGGCGGACAGCGTGGATGCCACCGGGTCAAAAGCGATGGTATGGTCGGGAGGCACCACCAGGACCCTGGAAGTGGACTGCGTGATGGTCAGCATCTGGCGGATCATGCCCTGGTCTCCTTTGATCCGTTCAAACCGCCACCCGTATTCATCGGCCATATCCTTTGCCATCTGCTCGTATCTGGCGGCCTGTCCGGACCGGGTTTCGATGAACGCGGCCCGCTGGTAGTTTTTCTGCCAGGAGTTGAGAAACGCAAAGGTCTGGTCGGCTGCTGCCCGGCCATGGGCGTTTTTCACATCTTCATACACCAGCTGGCGGTTGCCGAACCAGGCCCGGCCCCGGCGCCGGGATACGGGCTCCGCTTTTTCCTCACACCATCCCGCAGACAGGTAATAGGTACCGGGATATTTTTTGAACTGTGCCTGATAGGCGGCATCTCCTCCTAAAAACAAAGAGATACAGTCGTGGACTTTGGGGATCACCAGGGAGACATTTTGGGAATTCAGCCCCACCGTGCCTTTGCCGCAGACCCCGTACCCGATGATGATCCGGTCCGCATCCCCCTTGACGTCGATCTGATCCACGGCCTCTTGAACCTGAGTGTTGAGTTTGTGGGGATTCTCGTGCAGTCCGGCTTCCAGAAATTTATATTCCAGTGCCAGGTCCATTTCCCGGGCCACCTCTTTGATATCTCTGGCCAGCACGGCGCAGGCGATGACATAGATCTTTTTTTTCACGTGGGGTTTCCTTGGGTTGTTCATTCATGTCAACCCTATACAATAGGCCTGTCGATAACAGGGTGTCAACTTTTTTTCATGGTGCGGTTAGAGTCAGTCATGCGGAAAAGCGTTTTTCGAAGCGGCAAACCGGATAATTCCAGTCGGGTTTGGACCCGTGCCGGGCGGGTCCTGTACGTCTCACCCTCTGCCGAGTTTGACAAGGAGTAGGGCATGCTGCGCTGAACGGCAAAAACTGCGGGCAGGTGTGTCCTCAGACAGTTTGCCGTTCTTACCGCTCCGCATGCCCAACTCCTTGTAGCAAACACGTCAGAATGGGATTCGACCCACAGGACCCGCCCGGCACTGGCCGCTGAAAGCAACGGCAAAAACCGGTGGACATACAGCATGTTACCCATTTGTACATCGGTAGCCCCCGGTGGTGTTTCAGCGGGCCTATTTCAGGAAGGAATCCCCTTTTTCAAAATCCCCTTCCGCAAACCGGGTGTACCGAAGAGGATTGTCCTTGTTCGCCATTTTTCCGGTGATCAGGTCGGCAATCCGTCTGCCGGCACCGGGGGACATCATGACTCCGCACCAGTAACCGCAGTTGAGATAAAATCCGTCGATCTCTCCGGAGGGTCCGATCACGGGTTTGTCATCCGGGGTGTACACATACTGACCGGCGGACACGTTGACATCTTCGGCTTTGAGGTTGTCGGACACCTTTTCCAGGAACGGATTGAGCCGGGAGACCCGGTGGATCGATTCCGCGGCAAAATCCCAGTCCGTGGGCAGTTCGTCCGAAGGCGGGGATTCGGGTTCATCCGGGTCCACCCAGGCGCACAAAAGGCCGCCGGCTTCCGGGCGCCAGTAGCCGTGGTTCACCAGGTCCACGGTAAAGGGGGCCTGGGCCGGCAGGTCCGGATGGCTGGTCTTGATATAGGCTTTCTGACGTTTCACCGTGCGAAGCGGCATGTCCAGGCCGGCCATGCTTCCGATGATCCCGGCATAGGGACCGGCGCAGTTCACCACCACCCGGGTGGAGATGGTGCCTTTGTCGGTTTCCACGGCACTCACGCCCCGGCTGTCGGTCTGGATGCCCGTCACCGCGGTTTTCATGAAAAACCGGGCATCGGCGGCCCCTTTGGCAAATCCGTAGGTGGCCTCATGGGTGGACAGCCATCCGTCCTGGATGTTGAATGTGGCGCCCAGGGCCTGGGGGGCCAGAAAGGGGAACCGTTTGTGCAGGTCGCTTGTGCCGATATATTCCGCAGCCGTGACCCCGTTGGCATGGTACTGGGTCACCGCTTTTTTCAGATCCGGCAGCTGGGCTTCGTCATCCGTGACAAACAGGTATCCCCGCTGGGTGATATGGATGTCGATATCTGGCAGGCCCACGACATCATTGAAGTTTTCAAACATGTCCACGCTGGTCAAAGACAGGTCGGCCATGGCTTTTTCCGTGAACTGGGTCCGGAAGCACTCCACGCTGGCGGCCGTGGTGAGGCTGGACAGGGCATCCCGCTTTTCCACCAGAATGGTTTTCATGCCGGCTTTGGACAGCCAGAAGGCGGTGGCCGATCCCACAATGCCGCCGCCGATGACCACGACGTCAGTGGTGATGGTGCCAAACTGTGTTGGTAGGGTGATTTC
Organism: Desulfotignum sp.; assembly: GCA_011389555.1. Lineage (GTDB taxonomy): Bacteria > Desulfobacterota > Desulfobacteria > Desulfobacterales > Desulfobacteraceae > Desulfotignum. The sequence continues at coordinate 12,977 of JAABUD010000248.1, forward strand.
ACTCATGATGGTTTTCCTTGTGTCTGCAGGTTGGTCGGTATGACTTGAAACCGGTTCATTGGTTATTGCGGACCTGGTCCATATACCTGTCCAGGTCTTTTTGGATGCCCGGATCCATGTCCGGGGCCTGGAAGCCGGCCAGCAGCTCCTTGTATCTGGCATTGGCCTGCTGCTCCATGGACAGGCTGCCCCTGGCGGTCCAGGCATCGAAATTGCGGCGTTCCTCCATCAGGGGGGCATACAGCTCCGATCTGAAGTACTGGAACGTATGGCGGTTTGTGAGATATTCGCCCCCGGGTCCCACCTGGTCGATGACATCGATGGCCAGTTTTTCCGGGATGATCTCTTCCCCTTTTTTGATGCGGCGGCACATGCCCATCATTTCGGCATCGATCATGAATTTTTCATAGGAAGCCGTCATGTACCCTTCCAGGATACCTGCGGCATGCAGCACAAAATTGATGCCGGAAAGGCACGCCATCTGAAGGCTCATCATGGACTCGAACCCGGCCTGGGAATCCACCATTTTGGCATCGGTCAGGGCCCCGCCCCCCCGGGAGGGCAGGTCGTAAAACCGGCCCATCTGGGCCGTGGCCGCCGTGTTCACGGCCATCTCCGGTGCACCGATGCTCAGGGTGCCGTAATGCATGGCCGCTGCGGACGACGAGCCGGCAAAGATCACGGGCGCGCCTTCTCTCACCAGCTGGGCCAGACAGATGCCGGCCAGCACTTCCGCGTTCTGGACCACCAGGGTGCCTTCCATGGTCACCGGCGTGGTGGCCCCGGCAATGGACAAAGAAGAGATCAGCTGGGGCATGGCCGCCTCGGCATAGGCCATGATGCCGGCACACATCTTGTCATCGAATCCCAGGGGGGTCAGGGTGGTGAGAATGGAGACAAAGGGTGGTTTTTTGGCCATCTCTTCCCTGGAACCGAACACCCTGGATGCCATATCCAGGGTCTGTACCGCATCGGGTCCATTGGTGCCGGCCCCCATGAACGGTTTGTCCGACAGGGTCATGGCCGCATAGATCCGCTCCGCGTTCCGGATCTCCACCGGGATATCGTTGGGCTCCACCATCATGCCGCCCGTGATGTCAAAATAAGGGATGGCACAGGCCAGTTTGGCAAAGTTTTTGAAATCTTCCAGTGTGCCGGACCGGCGGCCGTGGTCCAGGCAGTTGACAAACGGGGAGCCGTAACAGGGCATGAACGCAATGTTGTCCCCGCCGATCTCCACGTTGTTTTCCGGATTTCTGGCGTGCAGGGTGAACCGGGACGGGGCTTTTCCGATCTGTTCCTCCACAAAGTTCCGGGAGAGAAAAACCCGGACCCCATCCACTTTGCAGCCGGCTTTTTTAAACAGGTCCAGGGCTGGTTCGTACTTGAAGTTCATGCCGGTTTTTTCCAGCACCGTCATGGAGGCGGCGTGGATCTGTTCGGTTTCCTGGGAAGAGAAATATTCAAAAAACCCCATGAGATATCCTTTGCAATTACTGGTTGATGAAAAAAACACGCATGTCGTATCGACTATATCGACAGCAAACTAAGCATTTTTTGTGCCAGAAAGGGCGGGTCCGTGTACCGTCTTATCGAAACCCAATAATGAAAGGGAGTTTCTTTATCAAACAGTCACACCTGGATGTGGAACAAACAGGAAAAAATATAAAAAAATTTTTATATCACTTGCATTTTTTTAAAAATTCATGCATGTCCAGAGGCAACAGGAACAGGAAAAAACCCAATCAGTATAACAGACGTTGATTGCTATAAAAAAGGGGTTATGGAACGGATCGGTTTTGAAGATATCGATATTTACAACGTACTGTCTTCCATGCATGAGGGGGTGGTGATCGCGGATGTCACCGGAAAGGTGATATTTTTCAACCAGACCCAGGGGCAGATCGATGATATCTCACCGGCGGATGCCGTCGGAAAAAAGCTTCTCGATATTTACCAGTTGACCACGGAAACCAGTCCGATCATGCGATGCCTGGCCACGGGCGATCTCATCATCAATGAACCCATGATCTACCGCACCTGTTTGGGCCGGGTGTGCAATATCCTGTCCGATGCATTTCCTTTGTACAAGGGTGGACAGCTGATCGGCGCGATTACGTTTTCCAGGGAATATCAGCTGCTGGAAAAAGTGATTTTGTCCAGAACCGCGTCAAACCCATCGATTGCCAGAACCGCTTCCAACGGGACCCGGTTTTCCTTCAAGGATATCATTGCCTCGGATTCCCAGATGCGATCGGCCATCCGCATGGCCAGAATGTCGGCCGTCTCACCCTCCCCCATCATGATTTCCGGAGAGACCGGGACTGGAAAAGAGTTGTTTGCCCAGTCCATTCACAACCACAGTCCCAGAAAAAAAAGCCTGTTTATTCCGGTCAATTGTGCCGCTATTCCGGAAAACCTGCTGGAAGGAATATTGTTCGGCACCTCCAGAGGGTCTTTTACCGGTGCCATCGATAAACCCGGATTGTTTGAACAGGCCAATGGCGGCACCATTTTTCTGGATGAACTCGATACCATGCCGTTGACGCTTCAGGTCAAGCTGCTTCGGGTCATCCAGGAAAAAAAAGTCAGAAAACTGGGATCTCTCAAAGAGATCGACCTGGATGTAAAAATTCTGTCTTCCGTGGGACAGCCGCCGTTGAAGATGGTTCAGAAGGGATCTTTACGCATGGATCTTTTTTATCGGATGGGTGTGGTCTCTATCCTGCTGCCGCCGTTGAGAGACCGGAAGGATGATCTGGAACCCCTGGTGCGGCATTTCATCTCCAAATACAACCGGGCACTGGGAGAAAAAGTGGAAACCCTGTCCGATGACGTCGCGGATCTGTTTGCCGGGTATCGATGGCCGGGAAATGTCAGAGAGCTTGAACACATTATTGAGGCAGCCATGAACATGGTGGACGGCACCCGTGTCATTCACCTGTCCCACCTGCCGCCCCACATATTCAGCTTTGCAGGGAAAGATACCCTGACGCATTCCCTGGTGGATCGGGAAGACTCGGCCGTATCCGGCCCCAATCTGATGGAAACCCAGAAATCCCATGAACGGCAGATGCTTGTGAACGCCCTGACCCGGTCCCGGGGAAACGCGGCCCGGGCGGCCCGGTCTCTGGGCATCTCTCCCCAGTCAATCCATTATAAAATGAAAAAATTCGGCATCGAGCGGAAAGCGTTCATGGCGCAAAAAAAGGTGTAAAAATGTAAAAATAATTTACAGTAAAAAAGAAAAATTTTTTAATATTTTTGTCAGTCATTGCTTTTGGTGGTCAGGGGTGATATTGGGTTTTTATAAAAAAAACATTATATTTTTATCAGAAATAACAAGGATCACAAAATGGATTAAGGAAATTGATGGATTTCACGGGAAACGCCATCGATGACTGGTACATAATCTGCATGCTTTATACCAAAGTTTGGCGGGTATGCGCAAAGTCGCAAACAAAGAATCTTAATTTTTGGAGGAAATCGTTATGGGTAAGAAAAGAATTCTACAGGTTGTCGCGTGTTTCATGGCCGTGTTTTTTGTAACAGGGGGGATGGCATCTGCTGCTGACAAAGTATTGCCGATAGGGGTGCTGGGACCGTTTACCGGACCCTCCGCCCAGACCGGAAAGGAATTTCAGGCCTCTGTGGAAATGGCATTGGAGACCATCGACTACACGGTGGGCGATTACAGGATCGAACCGGTATGGGTGGATTCCCAGTCCGATCCGGCAAGAGCGTCCGGTGCCTACGCGGAAGCGGTCGAAGGCAAAGGGATCCAGGCGGGTGTGCTCAACTGGCATTCTTCCGTGGCCATTGCGGCAATGGATGTGGCTGCCCAGTACAAGGTCCCCCATATGTTCGGGTTCGGTGCCTCTGAAGTGGTCAACGAAAAATGGCAGGCGGATCCGGAGAAATACTCCTACTGGGGCGGCAAAGGATGGCCCGTGCCCGCAAAAATTGAAAAAAACTATATTCTGGCTTTGAACAAGGCCATCGAGGCCGGTAATTTCAAACCCAAAAAGAAACTGGCTGCCATTTACGGCGAAGACACCGACTGGGGCCGTTCAGCCGGCGGATCGTATAAAGCAGCACTGGAAGCCAGCGGATGGGAAATACATTCAGAAGAATATTTCCCCATCACCCAGACCGATTTTTATCCGTTGCTGTCCAAATACAAAAAAGACGGGGTGGCTGTTTTGGCCGGAACCTCCGCATCTGCGCCCCCCCTCACCGCATTTGTGAAACAGTCCCAGGAAGTGGGGCTGAAAAGTGTGATTGTGGCCTCCGGTCTTGGCTGGATCGGTGACTGGTATAAAATGACCGGTCCTGCTTCCGATTATGTGCTGGATTCCATTCCCCAGCTGACCACGGCCGAAGCCCAACAGTGGGCAAAGGATGTCGAGGCCAAATACGGGTTCAACCCCAGCCCCTCTGCCGGCGGTCTGTCCTATGACGGCATCCGGATGTTCATCAAGATTCTCCAGAGAACCAATGAGCTGCACGGCAAACTGGACAAGGAAAGCATCCATCAGACCATGGTGGAAGAAGTCAACACCGGCAAACTCACCTATGGCAAAAAAGACGGTGCCATCATCATGAACGAATACAAATACACCCCGGAAACCATGCCGGATCCGGTTGTGGCGCCGGAGGCCTATTTTTTCCCCATCCTCCAGTACAAAAAAGGAAAAGGATACATTATCTTTCCGGATGACTGGAAACAGAAAGACTTTGAACAGAAGTAAGATGATATGAGCCCGGAACAGAGGATTGAAATTTATTTTCAATCCTCTGTTTGTTTAAACGCCAGTTAAATGTAAGGAAATAGAGACGTGATTGTATTGGAAACCAATAATGTAACCAAGAAATTTGGTGGACTGACAGCCGTGAATGCAGTCTCTATGACAATCAACCAGGGTGATATCGTCGGGCTGATCGGCCCCAACGGGGCAGGAAAAACAACCTTCATCAATGCGATTTCAGGGCTGAATCCCCCCACATCCGGGACGGTGAAAATGTTCGGCAAAGAAACCACGGGCCAGGCACCGGAGAAAATGTGCCGCCTGGGTCTGTCCCGGACCTTCCAGATTCCCAGTCCGTTTCCCAAAATGACGGCCATTGAAAGTGTGAAGACCGCCGCCATATTCGGTAATACGGCTGGAAAAGTGGCTGACCCGGTGGCTCATTCCAGAGAAATGCTCGAATTTGTGGAGTTTCCCATGGACGAAACCGTTGTGGCGGAGCAGTTGAACACGGTGCAGCTCAAACGCCTGGACCTGGCCAGGGCCCTGGCCTCCAGCCCAAAGCTGTTGTTCATGGATGAACTGGCATCCGGGCTGAGTGAAGGCGAACTCAAGGATATCATGAGAATTATTGACAAGATCAGTAAAAAAGGGATCTCCATTCTCATGATCGAACATATCATGCAGTTGATTATGGCGGTCTGCAACCGGCTTCTGTGCATTCAGTTCGGCACAAAGATTGCCGAAGGCCCCACCGAAGAAGTGGCCAATGATCCCAATGTATCACGGGCCTATCTGGGTGACGAGGCTGACAAATAATGGTAACGCAAAAATCAATGGAGATCTTATGCTGTTAGAAGTCAAAAACCTGAATGCCGGGTATGGATACTTGCAGATTTTGCGGGATGTTTCACTGCATATCGACAAAGGGGAGTATGTGGGGATTGTCGGCCCCAACGGCGCCGGAAAAAGTACCACCATGAAAACCATTGCCGGACTGATTTCCCCCATGAGCGGACAGGTGATCTTCAAAGGAGAAGATATTACAGGGCTGTCAGGTTCGGCCGTGGCAAAAAAAGGCCTCTCCTTTGTATCCGAGGAGATGAACCTGTTTGTCAACATGTCGGTGCAGGAAAATCTGTATATGGGCGCCTATACCATCAAGGAAAAACACCTGCAGAATGAACGCCTTGATTTTGTGTTCGAGCTGTTTCCCCGGCTGGCGGAAAGAAGAAAACAGCTGGCCGGAACCATGTCCGGCGGGGAGCGCAAAATGCTGGCCATCGGCCGGGGCATGATGTCCAACCCGTCCCTCATGCTGGTGGACGAGCCCTCCTTTGGACTGGCCCCCCAGCTGACCACCAGTGTGTTTGCCTCTTTGGAGGTGTTGATAAAAAACGGGGTAACCGTTTTGCTGGTGGAGCAGAACGTGACCAAGACCCTTGCGGTGACAGATCGCGGATATGTTCTGGAAAACGGGAAAATAGGCCTGGAAGGCAAAAGTGCGGATCTGGCCGAGGACAGCTATGTCCGGAAAGTGTTTTTGGGCGTTTAACAAGACTATGGAGAAATAGATTCATGTCAAAAAATATAGTAGCAGACTTGACGGCCTGGGTGCGGACGGCTGCCGGTTTGTCCATTGTGATCGCTGTTGGGGTAACCATAGCGGCAACCATTCATACAGGACCCTATTTGCTGGTGAACACCGTTGTTACCGGCGGGATGCTGGCCCTGGTGGCCACGGGACTGACCCTGATGCTGGGGGTGTTGAACATTCCCATGTTCGCCCACGGGGAGTATTTTATGATCGGCTCCCTCACCGCTTTTTACATTTTTACCCCCATCAGTGAATTCATTCTGGAACACCCGGAGTCCTGGCTGGTCACCTTTGGTCCTTTGATTGCCATTTTCGGCGCCCTTATCGGCGGTGCCATCGCCGGGGCCATATCAGAAAAACTGATTTTCGGACCCCTGCGCCGCCGCTCCACAGACAACTGGGTCATGAACTCGTTTCTGCTGACTGTGGGCGTGAGTGTACTGCTCGTCAACCTGCACCAGCTCATATTCGGGGCGGATTTCAAAGGCATTGTGGGATACTGGCAGGGCATGCCGATTTCCATTGCAGGGGCGTATATTTCACTGGACCGGGCCCTGGCGTTTATCATCTCTGCCGTGATCGTGGTGCTGTTTTATCTGTTCATGACCTATACCCGCACAGGCATGGCCATCCGGGCCGTGTCCCAGGATATTACCGGGGCCGAGATCGTGGGCATTGACATTGAAAAAATTGTGCTGCTTACCATTTCTCTGGCCTGTGCCCTGGCAGCGGTGGCCGGCGGCAGCCTGCTGTTCATGATTCCCTCCTATCCCAGTGTCGGCCTGGAACCCTTGTACATGGCATGGTTTGTCGTGATTCTGTCCGGTCTTGGAAATATCCTGGGTGCAGTGGCTGGCGCCTTTATGGTTGCTTTGCTCAAGGTGATCACCGTGGAGTATGTGGGAGCGGGGTGGGATTTTGTCGTACCATCGGCATTGATCATGTTCATCCTGATTTTTAAACCCAGCGGGATCTTCGGGTCGGACGTCCGCGGTGTTCTCGATAAATAGGCGCTTGATACATAGGAGACAGTATGGATACGATAAAAAATGAGCTTCAAATGAATTCCTTTGACAGGGTGCTGGACAAGATGTGCCTGACACCCATCGGACTGGCCGGCCTGATCCTGCTGCTGTTACTGCCTTTTATTCCGCCGTTCAACCAGGAATACATGCTCCGGTGGCTGATCTACTGCGGATTTGTGGCGGCCATGAGCGTGGGGTTTGATTTTACGGCCGGATTTATCAATATCGTGAATTTCGGGTACATGGCCGTGGCCGGCACCGGGGGGTATACATCCGCCCTGCTGGTGATCAATGCCGGGCTGTCCCCCTGGATTGCCATGGTGGCCGGCGGGGTGTCATCCGCCATCCTGGGGCTGATCATCGGTATGATATCCCTGCGGCTGCGGGGGATTTTTGCGGCGTGCCTGTCCTGGTTTTTCGGCCTGGCCGTCATGGGATTGGCCACCAAAATGGTCTGGCTGACCCGGGGACCTCTGGGGCTGAGAGTCCCGCGCCTGTTTGAGACAGAATCCAATGTTCCGTTTTATTTTTTGATCATCATCCTGGTGTATCTCACCTACCTGGTATGTAAATGGGTGGTGCGGTCCAAAATGGGACTGGCATTCCAGGCCATCGGCCAGAACATGGATGCGGCCAGGACATCCGGGATCGATCCCGTATTCTACCGGGTGTTCAATTTCACCATGTCCTGTGCCATCGCAGGTGTTCTGGGTGGCTTCTACGCCCATTTCTACGGTATTCTGACCCCGGACATGATGCATACCTCCAAGACCGTGGAAATTCTGGCCGTGGCGTATATCGGCGGCCGGGGAAGCCTGTGGGGGGGCGCTGTGGTGGCCTTTCCATTTATTTTTCTCATGGAGATCGTCCGGTCCACCCTGTCGCATCTGCCCGGCTTGAACCTGGTGATCTATGCCCTGGTGCTGATCCTGGTGATGATCTATTATCCGGGCGGATTTTCCTATTTTTACGACACCCATATCCGGCAGCCCAAAAACCGGGCGCTGCGATATTTTTTAAATGGTAGAGAAGCAAACGTATAGTGTACCAAACAACAAAGGAGAGTGAACGACAATGAAAACCAATGCAAGAGCGGTTGTGATCGGCGGCGGCGTCATCGGCGTCTCAGTGGCCTATCATCTGGCAAAATATGGATTGAAAGACGATGTGGTGCTGTTGGAAAAACATGAGCTGACTTCCGGGTCCACCTGGATGGCGGCAGGGAACGTATCCTTTTTTCATGGCAACTATTACGGCACCCAGGTGAACAAGAAAAGTATCGAAATCTACAAGGAACTGGAAAAGGAAACGGGTCAGCCTGTTGGATGGCACACCACCGGGTCTATCAGAACCGCAGACAACCCGGGCCGGATGGATGAACTGGGATATGCCTATTCCATGAACCGGTGCCTGGGCCTGGATGTGTCCTATGTCACCCCGGAAGAGATTGGAAAAATGCACCCCTATATCCAGACAGACGGGTTACTGGGGGGTCTGTACTGGCCGGATGACGGGGATGTGGATCCCAACTCCCTGACCCAGGCCATGGCCAAGGGGGCCCGGAAACTCGGGGTGGAGTTCAATTTGCACACCCTGGTCACCGGTATTTATCAGAAATCCGGCGGAGAATGGGTGGTGCAGACCGACAAAGGCGACATCACCTGTGAAAAAGTCGTGAATGCCGCGGGTCTGTGGGCACCGGAAGTGGCGCGGATGGTCGGACTGGAGATACCCTCCATTTCCATTGCGCACACCCATATCCTGTATGAATCGATTCAGGAAATTGCGGACCGGGATACCTACCTGCCCCTGATGCGTGATCCGGACAGATCCATATACCTGCGTCAGGAAATGGATTCCCTGATACTGGGTCTGTATGAAGCCTATGGCCAGCAGTGGTACAAGAACGGTGTGCCATGGGATTATGCCCAGGAAGAACTGAACCCGGATTTTGACAATATTTCCGACTGCATCGAAGGCGGTATCGAACGATTCCCCATCCTGGGAGAAACCGGATTCAAGCATGTCACCGCCGGTCCCATCACCTATACCCCCAACGCCGAACCCCTGGTGGGTCCGGCCGCACCGCTGAAAAACTTCTACAATGCCTGCGGCTACAGCTTCGGCATCACCCAGGCAGGCGGCATCGGCCACTACCTGGCCGGGTGGATGATGAACGGCGAGCCGGAAATCGACCTGTGGCCCATGGATTCCCGGCGGTACGGTTCCTATGCCAACTGGGCGTATAATACGGAAAAAATTGCCGACACCTATCCGCGGCTTTACTCCACCATCTATCCCAATGAGGTCAGGCCCGCTGCCCGTCCCAACCGCACCTCCCCCATCTATGAATACCAGAAACAGGCCAATGCGGTGTTCGGGGACTACTACGGCTGGGAATGCCCCAATTATTTTCCGCCCAAGGGGGAAGACGGATATGAAGAACCTTCCTGGAGACGATCCAATGCGTTCAAACATGTGGGCAATGAATGCAGGCATGTGATGGAAAAAGTGGGTATCATCGACCTGACCCGGTTTGCCAAGACAAAGATCTCCGGACCCGGCGCCAAAGCCTGGCTCAACCACATGACCTGCCAGAAGGTGCCGGAAAAAGACGGCCGTATCGCCCTGAGCCCCATGCTGGACCACAACGGCAACTTCAAGACCGACATGACTGTGAGCCGTGTCAATGAAAATGAGTTTTTCTGCGTCACCGCGTCCGTGGGTAAAAAACACGACCAGCACTGGCTGCTCGAAAACCTGCCCGAAGACGGGTCTGTATGCATGGAAGATTTGACTTACCAGATGGGATGTCTGGTGGTGGTCGGGCCCAAGTCCCGGGAAGTGCTGGCCAAGGTGGCATACGATGATGTGTCCAAAGAGGCGTTCAAATTCGGTACTTCACAAGAGATTTATATCGGCCGGACCAAGTGCCGGGTCAACCGCATGAACTATGTGGGGGAGCTGGGATTTGAAATTTTTCATCCCATCCAGCACCAGATCACCCTGTACCATGATCTCATGAACGCGGGTGCGGATTGTGACATCCGTCTCATCGGCCTGCATGCCATGGATTCCATGCGCCTTGAAAAAGGCTTTCTGGCATGGAAGAGCGAGATGAACGTCCATCATACCCCGCTGGAAACCAATGTGGCCTGGACTGTGAAAATGGACAAGGAGTTCATCGGCAAAAAAGGGCTGGAAAAACAGAAACAGGAGGGCGTTCCCAGAAAACTGGTGTGCCTGGTGGTGGAAGCCAAAGATTCCGACGCGTTTGGATACAACCCGATTTTTGCCGGGGATGAGCGTGTCGGTATGACTTCATCGGGCGGTTACGGCCACCGGGTGGAAAAAAGTATTGCTTTCGGGTATGTGACACCTGAATACGCCAAAGAGGGAACCAGACTGGAAGTGGAGATCCTGGGCCGCAAGCGCAGTGCCACAGTTTCTGCCATGCCCCTGTATGATCCCAAAAACGAAAAAATGAAAAGCTGATAATCGATTGGTTGAGGTTAAACTATGAAAATTTTTGTGTGTGTAAAACATGTGCCGGACACGGCCGCTACCATCAAAATCGAGGGAGACACCGGATTCAAGGATTCGGAAATCAAGTTCGTGGCCAGCCCCTATGATGAATACGGTATTGAAGAGGCGGTCAAGCTGGTGGAGAAAAACGGCGGAGAAGTGGTGATCGTCACCGTGGGAAAACCCGGGGCAGATGCCACCATCCGGTCCGCCCTGGCCATGGGTGCGGAACGGGGGATCCTGGTGACCGCGGACAGCCAGTTCCTGGATGCAACCCTGACGGCCAAAGCCCTGAAAGCGGCCATGGAAAAAGATGGTATGCCGGATATTATTTTTACAGGCAAGGGATCCGTGGATTCAGAAACCTTTCAGACTCAGTACCGCCTGGCCGGATACCTCGGGATGCCCGTGGTCAATGACGTCAGCAAACTGACGGTGGACGGCGGCAAAGCCGTGGCCGAACTGGAAGTGGGCGGCGGTGACAAACAGGTGATCGAAATGAACCTGCCGTGCGTGATCGGGGCAACCAAAGGATTGAACGAACCCAGATATCCCAAGTTTCCGGACATCATGAAAGCCAAGAAAAAGAAAATCGACCAGATGACCCTGGCGGATCTGGGAATCGATGGTGCCGCCGGTGCCGTGACCCTGGAAAAACTGGAGCCCGTGCCGGAAAGATCAGGCGCAAAAATGATCGAAGGGTCTGTGGAAGACCAGGTCACTGAACTGATCCGGATTCTCAAGGAAGATGAAAAGGTTTTATAACATAAGGAGAGTGTTGTTATGGCCAGGACTGGCATATTAATCGAAACTGAAAATAACGCGGTCAAAGATACCTCCCTGGGAGTGATGACGGCTGCAAAAGGCCAGGAAATCATTGCTTTGGTTACCGATGCCGACCCGGCAGGTCTCAAGGATAAACTG
>JAABUD010000249.1 GCA_011389555.1 Desulfotignum sp.
TGAGCACCAGAAGGCCCAGCGGCACCTGGCCCTTGAGGCTGTCTTCCACCCCCATGACCGCGCATTCGGCCACATCCGCGTGGCCCGCGATCACCTCTTCCATGGCACCGGTGGACAGTCGGTGACCGGCCACGTTGATGATGTCGTCGGTTCTTGCCATGACAAACACATATCCGTCTTCGTCAATATACCCGGCATCCGCGGTTTCATAGTATCCGGGAAATGTGGCCAGGTAAGCGGAAATATACCGGTCATCGTTCTGCCACAAGGTGGGCAGGGTGCCCGGGGGCAGGGGGAGTCTGGAAACAATGGCACCGATGCCCCCCGGCCCGACCGGCTGTCCCGCCTCGTCCAGCACGGCCAGATCCCAGCCCGGGGCCGCCTTGGTGGGGGAGCCGGGTTTGACCGGGAACTGGTGCAGGCCCACGCAGTTGGCGGCAATGGCCCAGCCGGTCTCGGTCTGCCACCAGTGGTCGATCACCGGGATTTTGAGGCTGTCTTCCGCCCAGGAAAGGGTGTCTGGATCGGTTCTTTCCCCGGCCAGAAACAGGTATTTGAAATGGGACAGGTCAAAGCCGGCCATCATTTTGGCGCCCGGGTCCTGCTGTTTGATGGCCCGGAATGCCGTGGGGGCCGTGAACATGGTTTTCACCCTGTGCTGGGAGATGACCCGCCAGAAGGCGGAGGCATCCGGGGTTCCCACGGGCTTGCCTTCATACACAATGGTGGTGCATCCCTTGAACAGGGGGGCATACACGATATAGGAATGGCCCACCACCCAGCCGATGTCTGAGGCGGCCCAGTACACATCGCCCTGATCGACCCCGTAAATGGCGTTCATGGTCCATTTCAGGGCCACCATATGGCCTCCGTTGTCCCGGACAATGCCTTTGGGCTGCCCGGTGGTGCCCGAGGTATACAGGATATACAACGGGTCTGTGGCAGCCACCGGCACGCAGTCGGCCGGGGCTGCCTGTTCCATCATCTCCTCCCAGTCAAAATCCCTTCCCGGCTGCATATCCGCCGCCGCCTGGGGCCGCTGAAAAATGATGCAGGCTTCGGGTTTGGTATCGGACAGGTCGATGGCCTTGTCCAGAAGCGGTTTGTACTGGATCACCCGGCTGATCTCGATGCCGCAGGAAGCAGACACGATCACCTTGGGCTTGGCATCGTCGATCCGGGTGGCCAGTTCATTGGCGGCAAACCCGCCGAACACCACGGAATGGATCGCCCCGATTCTGGCACAGGCCAGCATGGCGAACACGGCCTGGGGGATCATGGGCATGTAGATGATGACCCGGTCTCCCTTGGTCACGCCCCGGTCTTTCAGAACCCCGGCAAAGCGCGATACCTGGTCTTTGAGGTCATTGTAGGTATAGGTGGTGATGGTGTCGGTCACCGGGCTGTCATAAATAATGGCGGCCTGGTCCCCCCTGCCTTCATCCACATGCAGGTCCACCGCATTGTAGCAGGTGTTGGTCTCGCCGCCCACAAACCACCTGAAAAAGGGGACGTTGGTATCATCGAGCACCTTGTCCCATTTTTTATACCAGTGGCAGTCTTGGGCAATGGGTCCCCAGAAGCCTTCCGGGTCTTTGATGGATTGTTCATACGCCTGGTCATACAGATTGGACATTGTGACTCCTCCTCAGATTAACCGCGCAGCATTATTTTTGAACCATGTTCTTGATCTCTTCCACCACTTCCGGGTTGGCCAGGGTCATGACATCTCCCACATCGCCTTTGTTGGAAATGGCGCCCAGGACCCGGCGCATGATCTTGCCGGACCGTGTTTTGGGCATATCCGGCACCAGCCAGACGCGTCTGGGTTTGGCGATTTTGCCGATCTGGTCACACACGGCATCGGAGATTTTCTTTGCCAGGTCTTCCGACGGCTGGACACCGGTTTTCAGGGCGATGTACAGGTCGGGTTCCTTGCCCTTGATGTCATGGGCCACCGGCACCACCGCGGCTTCGGCCACCTCATCCACCACCATGGCGGCGGATTCGATCTCCTTGGTTCCCAGGCGGTGGCCGGACACATTGATGACATCATCGATCCGTCCCAGGATCCGGAAATAGCCGTCTTCGGCCATCATGGCCGCGTCCCCGGCCAGGTAGGGCCAGTCTCTCCAGTCCTTGCTCTCCGGGTTTCTGCACACCGGTGCAAAATAGGTGTCCACAAACCGCTGGCGGTCTCCCCAGATCGTCTGGAACTGCCCCGGCCAGGGGTTGCGGATGCAGATGTTGCCGGCAATCCCGGTTTCGTTGATCTCTTTGCCTTCATCATCCAGGATGAAGGGGTGGATGCCCGGAACCCCGGGGCCGGCGCTGCCGGGTTTCATGGGTTTGATGCCCGGCACGGTGGAACACAGGAACCCGCCGGTTTCCGTCTGCCACCAGGTATCCACGATAATGGCCTCTCCCTTGCCCACGGCACTTTCATACCATTTCCACACTTCCGGCTCGATGGGCTCGCCCACCGTGGTCATGTGTTTGAAGTGGTAATTGTACTTAGCCGGTTCTTCCGGTCCCAGTTTTCGCAAAGCCCGGATCGCGGTGGGGGCGGTGTGGAAGATGTTGACATCCAGTTCCTGGGCGATGCGCCAGGACCGGCCGGGATCCGGATAGGTGGGCACCCCTTCGTAGATCACGGAGGAGGCACACAGGGCCAGGGGCCCGTATACGATAAAGGAATGGCCCGTGATCCACCCGATGTCCGCCATGCACCAGTATACGTCCTCGGGATGGATATCCTGAATATATTTGGACATGGCCGTGACATAGGCCAGGTATCCGCCGGTGCCGTGCTGGCATCCCTTGGGTTTGCCCGTGGTGCCGCTGGTGTACATGAGAAACAGAGGATCTTCAGACAGCATCTTTTCCGGTTCGATCCGTTTGCCGTAGTGGTTTTTCAGCTCGTCGTTCACAAACACATCCCGGCCGTCCGCCATGGGGGTGTCTGAAGAGTTTTTGCCCGGATACCGCTGCCAGACCAGCACCTTGTCCACCACCTGGCCCTGTTTTTCGGAAATTTTGACGGCTTCGTCCGCGTGCTGTTTGTGGTTGAGCAGTTTGCCGGCCCGGTAATAGGCATCCATGGTGATCAGGACCCGGGAATTGGAATCCACGATCCGGTCGGCACAGGCGGATGCGGAGAACCCGCCGAACACCACGGAATGAATCACCCCGATTCTGGCACAGGCCAGCATGGTGATGGGCAGCTCGGCGGACATGGGCATGTGAATGGTGACCCGGTCGCCCCGTTTGAGCCCGGCAAAATCCCGCAGCAGGGCGGCGAATTCATTGACCCGGACATACAGTTCCTGGTAAGTGATGTGATCGATGCGTTCTTCTTCGAGTTCCGGAACAAAATGGATGGCGGTTTTGTTCCTGTTGTTTTTCAGATGGCGGTCGATGCAGTTGTAGCTGGCATTGATCAGGCCGCCTTTGAACCATTTGAAACAGGGCGCGTCACTGGTGTCCAGGACCTCGTCCCAGTATTTGTACCAGGTGAGCATTTCAGCAAAATCAGTGTAATAATCCGGAAAATTGTCCAGGCTGAACCGGTCAAAGATATCTGGATCCGTCAGATTGGCCTGGCCGATGAATTTGGGGGAAGGGTAATAGTACTCTTCTTCCTTCCAGTGGACAGCGATCTGGGCTTCCGTGGTTTCGACAACGTCTTTTCTGCTCATTCGGATCTCCTTTTTTTATGGTTTCAAGTATCTGAAATGATATAAAATCCTTTAAAGAATTGCCGGGCGGCCATCACCTCCTTTTTGCCGGAACTATGATTCCCAAAAGGTCAAAGGGTGAAAATACGCGTTGCACTTGATTATCGTGTCTTATTTTGTTCATCCGGAAATGTCCGGATGTGATCCTGCGTGTGCTGGCCTCAGGTCAGAATGCGGTCACGTTCAAAGAGAGATCAAAAATCTACGTTATTTGCTGAATTACATTTACTAATCACATATTCGGATTGGTTCGTGAAGTCAACAAAAAAAATTTTTTTTCAAAAAAAAATCTGATCCCGGTTGCCGGGAAATAATCATTGCCAGGAAAAGAGCGGGCAGGTATAGTCAGTGCAGGTGAATATTCACGACAACCTGAAAAAATAAGGATTCAATCATGAAACAACCCATTGATACCTATTGGCAATTGAAACTCAATGCAGTCAAGCAAGCCCTTGAAAAAAACAAATTCGAGGTGTTTCTGGCAGAAACAGCCGCCGCAGCCAAAGACCTGGCTTTGGACCGGATCATTCCGGGTCTGGACATTGAGACCGTTTCATGGGGCGGGTCCATGTCGTTTGTGACCACGGGCCTGTTCCATGCTTTGATGGACAAAAAGGACCTGGAGGTCATCAATACCTTTGACAAAACCCTTTCCTTTGAAGAGATGATGGAAACACGGCGGCAGTCGCTGCTGGCGGATCTGTTCATCACCGGCACCAATGCCCTGACCGAAGCGGGTCAGCTGGTGAATCTGGACATGATCGGCAACCGGGTGGGGGCCATGATGTGGGGACCGAAACATGTGCTGCTGATCATCGGACGAAACAAATTGTGTGCGGATCTGGACGATGCCATGTTCCGGATCAAGAACTACGCGGCCCCGGTGAATACCATGAACCTGGATAAAAAGACCCCCTGTGCCGCCACCGGCATCTGCCAGGACTGCGACAGCCCGGACCGGATCTGTAACTACTGGACCATTATCGAGAAATCCTTTGTGAAACACCGGATTAAAATCATTCTGGTCAATGAAGATCTGGGGTTTTAAATCATGCAGATTATTGCGGTGTTTCAACAAAACGGTTCCGGAGAAACCAAGATCAAGGGGATCCGGCAATTCGGCGGCGGTGAGTTTGACATCAGAACCTTTGATATTGAAACGGATCTGCCGCCGGTGCTGGATGATACATCCCCCTATCTGCCGGAAGTGATTGAAGCGGATCTGGTTCTGGACTATCTCACGCATCACGATCTGTCCGAGGATTTGAGCCGGTTGTGCGATCAACTCGGCATTCCCATCGTCTCATCGGGTAAAAAGCTGCAATGCGGTCATGCCTTTTGTCCCCCCATCTGCTGCACATTACAGGAAAGCAGTACGTTGGGTCCCTATGGCACGTGGTTCGGCACCCCCCGGATCACGGTGGAACTCGATGAAGACCGGGTGTCTCAGATCCGGGTGCATCGGGGGGCGCCCTGCGGCGCCACCTGGCTGGCAGCAAAAAAGGTCAAAGGACTGCCTCTGGATGTGGCCCTGACCCGGTTCGGACTGGAGGTCCAGTTTTTCTGCTCCGCCAATCCGGCCGGGTGGGATCCGCTGTGGGGCAAAAGCCCGGTTCATCTGGCTGCGGATATCCATACCGCGGCATTGAAAACCAGCCTGAAAAAAAAGAGCGCTTTGGCTAATACCTGATTTCGAAGCCCTCAAAGTGTGTTTGTGACTCAGAGGCTTTCACGGTTACCTGGTCCACCCGTGCGCCGGGTGGGCCCTGGTGACACCAGGCCACCATCTCGTCCACGGCATGGGGTGTTCCCTGAAACACCGCTTCCACCGATCCATCTGCCAGATTTTTCACATATCCGTCCACCCCGGCCTGAAGGGCGGCTTTCCGGGTTTCCAGACGATAGCACACGCCCTGGACCTTTCCGGAAACAATCACTTTTTTTATCACGGTACCGGTCATGTTGCCTCCTTTTTTGGATGATCCTTTTGTCATCGGTTTCAACACGGCCGGTGTCACCATATCCCGGCCGAATTTTTCATGGATGCGGTCCATGGCCCGATCCACCGACTCCCATTGCCGGTCCGGTTCCTGTTCGGACAAAGACACCAGTTCCAGCTGCACCGGTGCATTTCGGGGATGCAGATGCGAAACCCCCACACCCAGCAGGCGAATGGGTCTGTGGATTTTCACCTGTTGGAACAGATCCCGGGCCTGGTGAAATATCGCTTCAGTCGAACAGATCCTGTTCTGGATTTTCCGGGTTCGACTGATCCGGGTAAAGTCGGAAAACTTGATTTTGATGGAAACGCTTTCACACAAAAGCTGTTTTTTTCTCAATTCCCTTCCCACCCGGCCGGCATGGGAAAGCAGGATGTTTCCGGCGGTTTCTGCATCTGATATGTCCGAATCCAGGGTGGTTTCACTGGAAATGGATTTGCGGGGCGTTCCGGCCTGGACCGGGTCATTGTCGATGCCCCGGCTGAGTTGGTACAGCCGGTGGCCGAATTTGCCGAATTTCCGGGTCAGCAGGGGCCTATCAAACCGCTGGACATCCCCCAGGGTCTGGATGTTGAGTTCGGCCATCCGGGACATGGCTTGCGGTCCCACACCCGGAATCCTGGCAATGGGCAGGGACTGAATCATTTCCGGCATCTGCGCCCGGGGAATATGGGTGAGCCCATCGGGTTTGTTCATGTCGGAAGCGATTTTGGCCAGAAATTTCACGGGTGCGATGCCGATGGAGCAGGTCAGGGCCAGGTCGTTGAAAATGGTTTGTTTGATGGTTTGTGCAATGACCTGCGAAGGACCGAACAGGGTGGTGCAGCCGGTCACATCGGCATAGGCTTCATCGATGGACACCGGTTCCACCAGCGGCGTGAACCTGGAAATGACGGCCATGATTTTTCGGGATGCCGCCGCATATTTTTCCTTGTTTCCCGGCACCACCACCAGATGGCGGCAGCGCTGCCTGGCCTGGAACAGGGGCATGGCAGAGTGGATTCCGAACTGCCTGGCTTCATAGCTGGCCGTGGACACCACGGCCCGGGGTGTGTTGCCGCAGATCACCACCGGCCGGTTTCTCAGGTCCGGGTTGTCCCGCTGCTCCACAGCGGCAAAAAACGCGTCCATGTCAATGTGCAGGATCATAGGGGTGGGTTTTGTCAAAATTCAGGTTCACGTCTTTTTTGTTCAATCCTGTCTCAAAATGGATTTGATTCAGATCTCTGGATCCACAAAATAGGATTTTCATGCCCGGTGTGTCAAGACAAAGACAATGTTACGTATCTTTTCGTGAAGGGGCTGAAAAACAGGTGTTGTCACATAGCGGGGTCATCTGGTATGTTCTGTCAACTGCTCCATGGGAAGGGCAGGGCGGTTTGAACTTATCTGAAAACAACGGAGAATCGATGCGGATACATCCACTGCTGTGTTTGTTGCTGGCGGTCTGTGCCGGGCTGGCCGGTTGCCGGGATGCGCCGGAAAATGAAAAAAGAGCGCCGGCCGGCGTATTGTCAGGCGTGCATGAGACGCTGCCCCGTGTCTATGCCCGGATGCCGGAAAATATTGAATGGCTGACCAATGACACGGATCCGGTGTTTGCTTCACCCAATGCCCGAAAGGGGGGGCTGTTCCGGGCGGCCCTGCTCAGTTTTCCCATGACCTTCCGGGTGGTGGGACCCGATTCCAACGGCAGTTTCCGTTCCGCCATTCTGGACAATCAACTGTCGTTGATCAACATCCATCCCAATACCCGCAACATCATTCCGGAACTGGCCACTCACTGGGCATTCGATCCGGACAAAAAAACCATGTATTTCAAGCTGGACAAAGATGCCCGATGGTCCGACGGCCGGCCGGTCACGGGATGGGATTATGCCTATACCCTGACCTTCATGCGGTCCGAGCATATTATCGCGCCCTGGTACAATGATTATTATACCCGGGAGATCGAACAGGTGAAGGTGTATGATGATTACACCATCGCTGTGAAAAGCACCCGGGCCGTGCCGGACCTTCACTTGAAACTGGGCATCAGTCCCACCCCGGAACATTTTTTTTATCCGCTGGACAAAGAGTTCACCTCTCGATACAACTGGGCCGTGGTGCCCAATACCGGTCCCTACCAGATTTCTGAATTCAAAAAAGGGAGGTATATCCGGTTTGCCCGGAAAAAAGACTGGTGGGCAAAGAACCGGCGCTATGTCAAGCACCGGTTCAATGTGGACACGGTTCAGTATTCGGTGATCAGGGATTACAATCTTCAGTGGGAATACTTCAAGAAAGGGCAGCTGGAAACCTTTGGCCTGGTCCAGCCCAAATACTGGTATGATAAATCAAAGACCCGGGTGATTGAAAACGGGTATGTCCATCGGATCTGGTTTTTCAATGATCTGCCCCGTCCCGGCCATGGGATGTGGCTCAACCAGGACAAAAAGATCTTTTCCGAATCCTACCGGCGCCTGGCCTTTGCCCATGCCATGAACATCGACAAGGTGATCGACAAAGTGCTGCGGGGCGATTATTTCCGGCTGGCCCAGCCGTTTTTCGGATATGGTGAATATACCGATACCACGATTTCTCCCCGGCCGTACGATGTGGCCAAGGTGGAATCTTTGATGACCAAACAGGGATGGCGCCGCGCGGATGACGGTATCTGGTCCAGAAACGGGCAGCGGTTTTCCGTTACCGTCACCTATGGATATGAAGACCATATGCCCCGGCTGGTGGTGCTGAAAGAAGAAGCCCGCAAGGCAGGCATCGAGTTGAAACTGGAAAAAATGGACCCGTCCTCCATGTTCAAGAAATTTCTGGAAAAACAGCATGATGTGGCCTGGATGGGATGGAGCACCGGCATGCGGCCGTCCTACTGGCAGGGATGGCATTCGGACAACGCCCACAAGCCCCAGACCAACAATATCACCAACACGGATGATCCACAGCTGGATGCCCTGATCGATCAGTACCGGGAAAGCCTGGATGAAACCGAGCGGATCCGGCTGTCCAGGGCCATCCAGAACAAAATCCATGAGGTGTGTGCCTATGTGCCCACGTTCATGGTGCCCTATGTCAGGGTCGCTTACTGGCGGTGGCTGAAACTGCCGGAATTCCATGGCACCCGCATGTCCGGCAGCCTGTTTGATCCGTTTTCATCCACGGTGGGCGGGCTTTTCTGGATGGATCCGGATCTGTACGATGACACGGTGTCCGCCATGAAACAGGGAGACACCCTGCCGCCGGTCACCCTCATCGATCATCAATTCAAAGTGACGAAAGAATCCCCATGACAAAACAGACCCTGCTGGAAATCAAAGATCTGGTTGTGGAGTTCGACACGGAGCAGGGGCGGGTCCGGGCGGTGGATCATGTCGGGTTTTCGCTGGAAAAAGGCCGTATCCTGGGAATTGCCGGAGAATCCGGGTGCGGTAAAAGTGTGACCGCCTTGAGTATCATTCGGCTGTTGCCCAAACCGGTGTCACAAATTGTCAAAGGCCGGATTCTGTATCAGGGGCAGGATCTGCTGACGCTGCCGATCCAGCAGATGCAGCGCATCCGGGGCCGGAAAATCGCCATGATATTTCAGGAACCCATGACCGCGCTGAATCCGGTCCACCCGGCCGGCCGGCAGATGAAAGAGGTGTTTGCGCTGCATTTTCCGGACATGACCGCCGGCGAAAAACACGCCCAGGCGATTCAGATGCTGGAGCGGGCAGGGATTCCGGATCCGGCCCGGGTCCTGGATAAATATCCGCATCAGCTTTCCGGCGGGATCCGCCAGCGGGTGATGATTGCCATGGCGTTGAGCTGTGAACCCGACATCCTGATTGCCGACGAACCCACCACGGCCCTGGATGTGACCATTCAGGCACAGATTCTGGATCTGATCAAGGGACTGAAAGACCGTTCCGGCATGTCCATTGTTCTCATCACCCATGACCTGGGCGTGATCGCGGAAAACTGTGATGACGTGGCCGTGATGTATGCCGGACAGATTGTCGAGACCGCCGATGTCCGGTCGCTTTTCAACCATCCGCTTCATCCCTATACCAGAGGATTGCTTGTTTCGATTCCTTCGTTGTCCAAACACAGCAAAACCCGGCTGCCCACCATTCCCGGCAATGTGCCGGACCTGTCCCGGATGCCGCAAGGATGCCGGTTTGCAGACCGATGCCCGGATGCCGGCGACCTGTGCCGGAATCAGGCCCCGCTGCTGAAATCCGTGGCAAAGGGACGGACCGCCGCCTGCCATCGTGTTCCGGGAGATCCTGACGTAAAAAAGAACTGAATCTAAAAAAAAACTTGATTTTTGAGATAAACCGAATAATATACATTCAAAGCCGGTATAGTAAAGGCTTTGCAGTTTCGTTCTAAAGGCAAGACCCGTTCATCCAATGGCTCGACCTGAGGTTTGAAACTACCCCAAATTATTTATTTAAAGTAAGGAGAAAGTCGTAATGGCAAATGGGATTGTAAAATGGTTTAATGATGCAAAAGGGTATGGATTTATCGAACAGGAAGACGGGCCGGACGTTTTTGTTCATCATACAGGAATCAGCGCCACCGGTTTCAGATCATTGAACGAGGGTGACCGGGTGTCTTTTGACATTGAAGACGGCCAGAAAGGTCCTGCAGCTGTCAACGTCGTTGTACTGTAATTATCAAATCAAATTGTAAAAGGGTTTTGCACCGCACATCCGTGTAAAACCCTTTTTTGTTTTCTTACCCCGGTATCGGAGGAAGGCATGGCCATTTTACACGTCCGCCGGCTCAAAAAATATTTTCCCGTGCTGGGGGGTGTTTTTCTCAGGCGGACCGGCTGGGTTCATGCCGTGGATGATGTCTCTTTTTCTGTGGAAAAAGGAAAGACCTTCGGCCTGGTGGGGGAATCCGGTTGTGGAAAAACCACGCTGGGTCGTTGTATCATGGGGTTGTACGATCTCACTCAAGGATCGGTGACCGTCCAGGGACAGTCCATATCACGTCTGACCGCTTTTCAGAAAAAAAAACTGGCCACTCACCTTCAGATGATTTTTCAGGATCCCTATGAATCATTGAATCCCCGGCAGACGGTTCAACAGATCCTGGAGGAAAAATACAAAATTCACGGCCACCATTCAACCGACCTGTCCCGGGAGATCCGGCAGCTTTTGTCCCGGGTGGGGCTTTCCGCAGACAGCCTGTCCCGATATCCCCACGAATTTTCAGGGGGGCAGCGCCAGCGCATCGGCATTGCCCGGGCCGTGAGCATGCACCCTGAAATCATCATCTGTGATGAACCGGTGTCGGCCCTGGATGTGTCGGTACAGTCCAAAATTTTAAATCTGTTGCTGGAGTTGCAGCAGACCCTGGGGTTGACGTATGTGTTTGTTTCCCATGATCTTTCCGTGGTCCGGCACGTGTCCGACCGGATCGGGGTGATGTATCTGGGAAAAATCGTGGAGATGGGGGATGCGCAGGATATCTATGCCCATGCCCGGCATCCCTATACCCGGGCCTTGCTTTCCGCGGTGCCGGTGCCGGATCCGGATGCCCAGCGACAGCGGGTCATTCTGACCGGGGAGGTGCCGTCCGTGGAAAATCCCCCTTCCGGGTGCCGGTTTCACACCCGCTGCCCCCATGCCGCTCCCATTTGCCGTCGGGAACCGCCGCCGTTGATACACAGGCGACATGACCCCCGTCATGTGGCGGCCTGCCATTTTTTCTGATACATGTACGGTCCTTGATTTTTCAAGGGAATCGAAAAAAGTTCACCGGTTCCCCCGGCTTTAGTGTTGCGCAAAAAGTGCGGTAATGGTAGTCTTCCAGATTGATTGAACAACCAAAAAAGGCTTTTTGCCATTATGTAACATCTGAACAAAAAGGAACGCCCCATGAATAAAAAAGTCCTTATATGGGTGACAGGACTCTGTATGTTAGCATCTGCCGCATGGGTGTCGGCAAATCAGGAAATCGTGGATCGAATCGTTGCCGTGGTCAATGATGATATCATTACGCTGTCCCGGCTGCATAAAGCGGTTCAGCCTTATTTGCAGCAGGTGACCTCTTCCCGGCGCTCCGAGGCCGAAAAAAAACAGATGGTTGAAGCCATGGAAAAAAAGGTGCTGCAAACCATGATCGACCGGACCCTCACCCGACAGGAGGCTGTTCGTCAGCAGATCTCGGTGTCCGATGACGAAGTACAGGCTGCCATTGACAATTTCAAGCAGCAGAACGGCCTGGATCAGGAAGCCTTTGAAAAAGGTCTTGCATCCGAAGGGATCTCGCTGGAAGAATACCGGGAACGGATCCGGGAGGATATCATGCACTCGCATCTGGTCAACCGGGTGGTCCGGTCCCGGATCATTGTGACCCGGGAGGAAATCGAGGCGTATTACCACGCCCATCCGGAAAAATTCAAAGGCGAGAAAAAATATCATCTTTACAACATTCTTGTGGCCACAGAAGCAGAGGCACAACAGGTATTGTCCAGACTCGACCAGGGGCTTTCCTTTTCCGAGGCGGCCCAGCGGTTTTCCACGGCCTCCAATGCCGGTGACGGCGGAGAACTGGGAATCTTTGATATGGATACATTCAACGACACCATCAAGGCGGCGGTGCAGCCGTTGAAAAAAGGCGAATATTCTCAGGTCATTTCAACACAGCAGGGATATCAGATCATTTATGTGCAAGACATTCTGGGGGCGGATGGCACAACCCTGGAACAGGCCAAAGACGAAATACAAGAAATTTTGTACCGGGAAAAAGGGGAAGAAAAACTGGCCCGGTGGATCGAATCCTTGAAAAAAAATGCCCATATCAAGATCATGCTGTAACTTGAGATGCTGGCGTTTGAAACAGATGCGATCCTGCTGCGCCGGATCGAGTATGGGGATCATGATTTCATCATCACCTTCATGACTCAAGACCGAGGCAAGATCACCGTCATGGCGAAAAATGCCAAAAAAAGCGTCAACCGGTTTTCCGGTTCCCTGGATCTGTTTTCGTTCAACCATATTCAGTGCCGGTTTCCCAAAAAGAACAAAGCGGCATTGATCACCCTGGCCCAGAGTGATCTGGAAAACGGGTTTGCCAATATCCGGTATGATGTGTATAAAACCGCGTATGCCAGTTACTGGGCGGAAATGGTGAACCTGTGGCTGGAAGAGGGCAAAGCCCAGCCCGATGTGTATGATCTGCTGCTGTTTTCTTTTGATATGCTGAACCGGTCCGATATGTCCAAAGAGGTGCTGAGCCTGCTGTTTCAGATCCGGTTCATGAGTGTTTCCGGGTTTTCCCCCGGCATCGAAAGATGCGGCACCTGCCATGTTCATCTGGATCATATTCCGGAAAAGAGGATGCGGTTTGATTTCAAGGAAGGAAACATCGTGTGCCCCAAATGTCGGGTGAACGGCTCCAGATATGGCCTGGATGTCTCCAAGGGCACCTTGAAGCAGCTGTTCTGGATGAACAATGCCGATGCCGGAAAAGCGGATCGGATCCGATTTTCCAGCTTTGCCGTCAAAGAGGGGCAGGTTCTGCTGGAATCGTTTATCGCTTTTCACATGGCCCGGGAATTTAAAACACTGACGTTTTTAAAACGACTGAGAAACGACGCATGGACATAAGCCGGATTCTGGAAAACAACCCCATCCACGTGTCAGTGCCCTGTCGGGTGGACGTTGGCGGCACCCTGGATATTTCCACCTTTTATCTGCCCCTGGCCCATCTCAATCCCGTGGGGTTCAATATGGCGATGGATCTGCGTACAAAAGTGACGTTGACATCGTATCGCCCGGGCCGGGTCAAGGTGTCATCAACGGGATTCGACACCGCGGAATTCGACCAGGGAACCGCCCCGTTCGATCATCCCATGGGGCTGATGTTTGCCTGTGCCCAGTATTTCAATGCCCATGGGGTGCATATCCACATCGATTCCGCATCCCCGCCCCGAAGCGCGCTGGGGGGGTCTTCTTCTGCGGCAGTCGCGATTCTGGCCGCGTTTCACACTGCGGTTGAAAACCGGGTGGATCCGGGGCAAATCGCCTGGCTGGCCCATTACATCGAGTCCAGTGTGGCCGGGGTTCCCTGCGGTGTGCAGGACCAGGCTGCGGCCGCGTTCGGCGGGGCTCATCTGTGGGCATGGAAAATGGGAGACCGCGGACCTGTGTTCGACCGGTTTCCCGTGTTTGATTCGGATGAGGACCGGAAGGCTTTCATCCCCCATATGCGGGTGGCTTACTGCGGGATGCCCCATGTGTCAAAAGATATCAACGGCCGGTGGGTCAGTGCGTTTGTCAAGGGAACCCACCGATCGGTTTTTGCCCGGATCATCGATCTGACCCGGTCTTTTTACACCGCCATCCGGAACCAGTCCTATGATGTCGCTGCCGATCTGATGGCCCGGGAAACCCGGCTCCGTCTGGAGATGACGCCGGACGTGCTGGATGATACCGGAAAAAAACTGTTTGATGCCGCCTGTGATCATCATTGCGGGGCCCGGTTTACCGGGGCCGGTGGCGGCGGATGTCTGTGGGCCGTGGGCGGGCAGACGGATATGGTACTTCTGGCGGAATCATGGCAGTCCATACTCGAGGACGTACCCGATGCCAGACTGCTGGATACCCGTATCGATCCGGACGGAATTTTGATTGCATGAGCCGGATCCGATGCCGGTGCCATAAAAAAAACAAACCACAAAAGGAGAAGCCATATGCCGGGTTATGACCCTGAAAAAGACCAGAAAATCAAGGAATGGAAAAATGAGGAAACCGGACTGCTGGTTTCCATCCAGCAGTATGGAGACGGAGAACCCAAGCTTCAGATCGGACCCAGAATCCTGAAAAAAAAAGACGGTACAGACCGGGCCCCGTCCAAGGCCGGCCGGCTGTCCGTGGAAGATGTCATGTGGCTGTATGACATTATCGATGAGGTCAAAGATGAATTATCCGACATGGTTGGACCTGAGTGAAACGTCTCTGGTACCGCCTTTGGGGACCCGGCAGGCCCCTTCTCTGGGGCCGGTGGCAGTCATGGTGTCCACAGCCGCGGATGTAAAACTGATCCAGCCGATGATGGATTCGAAACCCGATCAAACGGTTCCGTTTTTCGTCAGCCGCCTGATCAAAGATTCTCGGGGTGTCAGTGTGGCCGGACCGTTTGTGGGGTCTCCCTATGCTGCCATGATGATGGAGTCCCTGGTGGCCAAAGGAGCCAGACAGATCCTGATTCTGGGGTGGTGCGGCAGCCTGCGGGCGGGCATTCAGGCGGGCGATTTGATCGTTCCGGACCGGGGACTGGTGGATGAAGGCACATCCAGGCATTATGCCGCGCTGGACCCGGTCGTTCCGCAAACCTTTCCCGATCCGGTTCTCAGCCAAAAACTGGTGGATGATCTTGAAACCCGGGGCCGGGTCTGTGCCCAGGGACCCGTGTGGACCACGGATGCCATTTACCGGGAAACGCCGAAAAAAATCGCCTGGTTCAAAGACCAGGGCGCGGTTGTCGTGGAAATGGAATGTTCGGCTTTGTTTTCCGTGGCCGCATTTCGGAACGTCGATATCGCCGCACTGCTGGTGGTGTCCGACAGTCTGGCCGCCGGAAACTGGGATCCGGGATTTCGGCGGTCCCGGTTCAAAGCGGCCCGGCAGGAAGCCTGTGAGGCGATTCTGGGGTTTGCCGGAAACCTGGCCGGAACCGGGTCCCCGCCCGAAATGAAAGACAAAAACTGAAAGGCCGGTGATGGAAGAGCGCATCAAAAAACAGGTCCGACAGCTTCAGAAAACGTTGAACGATCACAACTATTATTACCATGTCCTGGATGATCCCCGGATTTCCGATGCAAAATATGACCGGCTCATGCAGGAACTCATCGATCTGGAAACGGCCCGTCCTGAACTCAAAACCCCGGATTCCCCGACCCAGCGGGTGGGAGGGGCGCCGCTGCCCGCGTTTGACCACGCCGAACACACCCTTCCCATGCTCAGCCTGGACAATGCCTTTTCCGAGCGGGAGATCCTGGATTTTCATGCCCGGATTCTGAAAAATACCGGCCGTGACGAACTGTTGTACACGGCCGAGCCCAAGCTGGACGGGGTGGCCATTGAGCTGCGGTATGAAAACGGGCGCCTGGTCCAGGCGGTCACCCGGGGAGACGGGGTTGTGGGAGAGGTGGTCACAGACAATGTGCGCACCATCCGGTCGGTGCCCTTGAGGTTGAGAGACGATGCCATTCCCTGTCCGGACCTGCTGGAGGTCCGGGGGGAGGTGTTCATCTCCCGGGCCGGGTTCCAGGAACTGAACCGTCAGCGCCAGGCAAAGGCAAAGCCGGTATTTGCCAACCCCAGAAATGCCGCAGCCGGTTCCCTGCGTCAGCTGGATTCCGCAGTCACCGCCTCCCGGCCCCTGGATATATTTGTTTACGGCCGGGGCCAGGTGACCGGGCTGGCATTCGATTCCCAGTCCGGGTTTCTGGATGCCCTGTCCGCGCTGGGGTTCCCGGTGAATCCGCTGGTGAAAAGACAGATCACCATCGAGCAGGCTCTGGCATTTTACCGGGACCTGATAGAGATCCGGCCGGACTTGCCCTATGAAATCGACGGCATGGTGATCAAGGTGGATGCCGTGGACTTGCAGCAGATGCTGGGAGAAAAGATCAAAAGTCCGAGATGGGCCATTGCCGGTAAATTCGCGGCAGTGGAAAAAATCACCCGGATCCGGGATATCGGGGTTCAGGTGGGCCGAACCGGTACCCTGACCCCGGTGGCAAAGCTGGAACCGGTGAAGGTGGGCGGAGTGACCGTGTCCCGGGCCACGTTGCACAACATGGATGAGATTCAGAAAAAGGACATCCGCATCGGAGACAACGCCCTGATCACCCGGGCCGGGGATGTGATTCCCAAGGTGGTGACCATCCTGCCCGCGGACCGCACCGGCGGGGAACAAATTTTTGTCATGCCCGGGCACTGCCCGGTGTGCCATTCTCCTGTCCAGCGCCTGGAAGGGGAGGCGGCCGTCAAATGCATCAACGCGGCCTGCCCGGCCCAGCGTAAGGAACGGATCCGCCATTTTGTGTCCAAAAAAGGATTCGATATCGATGGGCTGGGGAAAAAACTGGTGGAACAGCTGGTGGATGAAGGGCTGCTCACATCGTTTGCAGACCTGTTCACCCTGAGAAAAGAACAACTGATCCCTCTGGACCGGATGGCGGACAAATCCGCACAAAACCTGGTCACGGCCATCGACAAAGCCCGGCAGATTCCGATGCACCGGTTGATCTTCGCTTTGGGCATCCATCACACCGGGGAACATGCGGCCCGGCTTCTGGCCCGGACCTTTGCCACCCTGGATGATCTCATGGCCGCTTCCAGAGAAGATCTGGAGGCGATTCACGGCATGGGATCCATCACAGCCGATGCCATTGCCGGTTTTTTTGCAAATCCTGAAAACCAGGGCCTGATCCGCCAGCTTGAAAGCAGCGGCGTGAGCATTGTCAATGCACTGGCAGAACCGGCTGAAACATCCGACCATGTGTTTGCCGGTAAAACCCTGGTGCTTACCGGCACCCTGACCGCCATGACCCGGGCCGAAGCCAAAAAAAGGCTGCATGCGATCGGGGCGAAAGTGACTGGCAGTGTGTCAGGGAAAACCGATTTTCTGGTGGCGGGAACCGAGGCTGGATCCAAACTGGCCCGGGCCAGAGAACTCAATGTCCCGGTGCTGGATGAAGACCGGTTCCTGTCCTTTCTGACGTCTTGATCAAACCGGGTCATTTGCCAGCAGAACGCGGTTTCGTCCCTCTTCTTTGGCCTGGTAAAGGGCCTTGTCGGCCCGGGTCATCACCATGTCCAGCGTATCGCCCTCCACATAACCGGTCACACCGCAGGAAATGGACATCTGAATCGTCCCGCCTTCATGAGAGTCATTCAGAAAATCATGGTCCTGAACCGCTTTCAACAGCCGGGATGCAATGGAAAGTGCCTGGTCCGTGTTTCCCAGCAAGAGGATGACAAATTCATCACCACCCCACCGCACCAGCATATCATTGTCCCGGACGGTTGTGGCGGCAATGCCGGCAATGTCTTTGATGACCTGATCTCCGGCCAGGTGTCCCCGGGTGTCGTTGAGTTCTTTCAACCGGTCAATGTCAAACAGAATGATACTCAGGTCCATGGTTTTTCTGCGGTTGGCATGGGTGTGAAAATGGAACCGCCGCTCAAACTCCCGGCGGTTGTAAGCCCGGGTCATTTTGTCTGTGGTGGCCATGATTTCCAGCTGGCCCTGGAAATAGTTAATCACCAGAATCGCGAACAAAATGGTGATGACGGTGATGCCTAAGCCGATGAAAAAATTCTGCATAAACGTGGTTTGAATCGATTTCAGGGCCAGGGTTTCATCCTGCTCCACCAGCAGGTACCAGCCCAACTCCTCCACAAACCGGCTGGTTAGCAGGATGTGGTTGCCGTTGGCATCATATTCAAAAAAAGCCGGGCGGGTATTGGCTGCCATGATGCCCGGGGCGATGTTTTTCAGCCCCGGCTGATCAAAAATGGAGGTGTTCAGGATTTTGGACTGATCCGTATGGACCTGAATGATGCCGTCCGGACTGATCATGTAAATGTTTCTGTCATACCTGGCCTTGTAGTCATCCAGAAGTGATGCCACCCGGTTGAAATCAAGCCCTACGCCCACCACCCCCAGAAATCGATCATCCTTTGAAGTGAGGCGATGATTGATGAAAATGGTCAGATGATTCTGCTCCGCTTCATTGGTGTCCACATCCAGGTCGTATGCCACATTTTGTTCCTTGAACCGGTAATACCAGACATCGTGGTCGTCATCGGGATGGATCTGTTTGAGCACGCCTTTGAAGTGATAGTAGTTGCCCGTGATGTCCGACACGAAAAAGGAAGAAAAAAAACCATAGGTTTCTTGAATTTCCGTCAGATAGCGCATGATTGGGTCTGTGTTTGTTTCGCCGGCGGCCACCCAGTCTTTGAGAAAGGTGTCATTGGCCATCAAAGAAGAGACAAAAATCGGTCGGGCCAGATCCCGCTGGATTTCCGAATAGATATTGTCCCGGGCCAGGGGCAGACTGGTTTCAACAATGGAAGAATGGATCTGGCGCTTGGATGCCCGGTAGGAGATGCTATTGGTGATGAGAAATCCGGACAGCAAAATCAGGGTGAGTACCAGAATCAACCGGGTGCGGACGGAAATAAATTGCATAAGCCCCCTTCAAATCAATGTTTCAAACACAATGGGTGAATATGGGTATGATACTATCTCGTTTTTTTCAGGATATCAAGGGAGTCGTCTTTAAGGACGTCGCCTCCGGCCATGGGATAAAGGATCCGTCCAGCCGTGTTTTACAGCCACCTGTGCAACTGAGAATCCCAGGGATAAATCAGCATTTAGGAGATTTGGCAATACTGGCATCCTCCGGGTTGAGTCTTTTATGGCCGACATGACCCACGGTTCCAGCCAAATATCAATGGTGCCCCGGGGGAAAAAATGGTATTGTCCGGAATTGAAATCGATTCAGGAGACGAACACACAAATGACACTCAATAAAATAGACAAACCGGAATCCCTGGCGAAAAGGGTACAAAAGGCCCTGCGCCAGTCTATTCTGAATAATGAACTGACACCCGATGTGATATACAATGAAAAACGGATCGCCCAGGATCTGGGGATTTCGAGAACGCCGGTCCGAGAAGCCCTGCTGGAGCTTTCATCCAAACGGCTGGTGAAGTTTCTGCCCCAGAAAGGGGTGATCATCAATACGTTCGGTCTCAAGGATATTGATGACGCTTTCGAGATTCGAATGGCCCTGGAGGGATTTTCCGTCCAGAAAATCTGCCAGGGCATGGACATCGTGGATACCCGGGACCTGGAAAAAGCGCTGATCGATCAGGAAGAGGCGGTGGGTGCTTGTGACGAAGTCGGGTTTATGCATGCGGACCGGCATTTTCACATCGGCTTCACCCGCCTGACCCAAAACAACTATCTCATCGCAATGATGGAAGATATCCGGGATATCATGCACTTGATGGGATTCAAGGCCTTAGGCATTCCGGGCCGCATGCAGACAGTGGTCATGGAACATAAAAAAATACTGGCTGCCGTGCAGAACAAAAATGTGCTGGATGCCATGAACGCCATGACGCAGCACCTTGAAAACAGCAGAGATGCAGTGAAACAGATTCACCAGGACCGTTCCCCGATCCACTGATTGTCAAAGACCATGCATTTGATTTTTCCGATTCCTGCCGGTGGGGGAAACTTATTTTATGCCCCTCGTATTCTTCATCATAACACTTTGTAATTCCAAGTGATTGTCAACTTCCCGGTGTGATGGACAAGGGGTGTGACGCCGATTCCACTGTCCAAAAAAAATTTTTTTGGGCCTTGACATGGTTTTGTATGTAATATATCACATACAGCATACGAAATAGTAAATATTGGATTTACCGATCTTCAACCGGGAGACTGCGTGTATGGCGCTGAGCAAAATCAGAAAATCCGAACCGTTGGCCAAGACGGCTCTCAAGGTACTGCGCCGGTCCATCCTCACCAATGAGCTCAAAACAGATGTGGTGTACAATGAAAAGAGCCTGGCCAGTGATCTGGGCATATCCCGGACCCCGGTCCGAGAAGCCCTGCTGGAACTGTCCTCCAAACGGCTGGTGAAATTTCTGCCCCAGAAAGGGGTTGTGATCAACACCTTTTCAGACAAGGAGATTGAGGATGTATTTGAAATCAGGACCGCCCTGGAGGTGTTTGCCATCCAAAAAGCCTGTCTGGTCTGTGATAACACAGATATTTCAGGTATGGCCCGGTTGATGGACGAACAGAATGCGGCGGCTCTGGCCGGGGATGCCGTGGCTTTCATGGAAGCGGACCGGCAGTTCCATATGTTCTTTATACGACGGACCGACAACGAATATTTAACCGAAATGATGCAGGATATCCGGGATATCATGCATTTGATGGGGATCAAGGCGTTGATCCGAAAGAGCCGGATGCAGGAAGTGATTCAGGAACATGATGCCGTTTTGACGGCAGTGAAAAAACGTCAGGCCGCCGATGCTGCTTTTCGGATGGAAACCCATCTGGCCTACAGTCAGCAGGCGGTCAAACAAAGCAAACAGGAGGAAACAACCCATGGCCAAACCGGAAATTGAATTTACAGACTATGATACCCAGTATGAATGGAAAGACGTGGAAGGCGATACCCTGGGCATCAAGGAAAAAATCTTGAGTTATGACGCAGATACCGGGGATTACACCCGCATGCTCAAATTTCCGCCGGGGATAGAAACCGCCGATACCCTGGTACATGATTTCTGGGAAGAGGTGCTGCTGGTGGAAGGATCACTTTACGATATCGCCAAAAAAGAAACCTATCTGCCCGGATATTATGCGTGCCGGCCCCCGGGAATGACCCACGGCCCTTATCGAATTTCCCAGGGATGTGTGACTTTTGAAATCAGATACTACAAGAAATAAGGATATCGTGTGGAAATACAGCTGAAGTTACAGAAAAACGGCCGCAACATCGCGGTGCCGTTCCATGTGGACCGCATGCTCAATGCCGGATTTACCGGCCGGGACCAGAAAGAGGTGCGGCATCATCTGGATGAACTGTCTGCCAAGGGCATCGAGGTGCCCACCGAAACCCCGCTGATCTATCCGGTCATACCCGCCACCCTGACCCCGGATGAAAAAATCGTGGTGTACGGGCAGGAAACATCCGGTGAGATCGAATATGTGTTGTTTATCAAAAATGAAACCGAGATCTATGTCGGCATCGGCAGTGACCACACCGACCGGAAACTGGAGGAAACCGACATCCCCCGGGCCAAGCAGATGTGCCCCAATATCGTTTCCCCCGGTGTATGGGAACTGAATGATGTGATCGGCCACTGGGATGATCTGGTCATGGCATGCCGGGTGGAAAAGGACGGGCAGGATCTGGCGTACCAGAAAGGAAATCTGGGGCTGCTGATGTCACCGGCGGAGCTGATGGCGTTTGTTTCCGGGAAAGTGACCGGCCCTTTGACCGATATGGTGATTTTTTCGGGCACCGTGAAAATGGAAACCCCGGAATTCGTGTTTGCCGACCAGTTCTCCGGCCGGCTGACCGATCCGGTGCTCAAACGGGAACTGGCGTTTACCTATCGCATCTGTCCCATGGAGTATATGGTCAAATGACAGATGCAGGCGAACACCGACCATACCAGACAAAGGAGACAGGAGTTATGAAAGTGGCCGCCCTTCAGCTGTCAGTGAAGGAAAACGATCCGAATGCCACCGTTGAAAAAGCGGAAAAAGCCATTCGATCGTGCCGGGATGCGGATCTGGTGATGCTGCCGGAAATCTGGCAGACCGGTTTCATGAGTTTCGATCGGTATGAGATCGATGCCCAGCCCCTGGACGGTCCCCTGGTGACCCGCCTGAAGGCCCTGGCAAAAGAGATGAAGGTGATGCTGCACACCGGCAGTTTCGTGGAAAAGGATGGAAACAAACTTTACAACACCAGCGTGCTGTTGTCTTCGGACGGTCAGATCCTGGCCGTTTACCGGAAAATCCACCTGTTCGGGTTCCAGTCAAAGGAAACACAGATCCTGACTCCGGGAGACTCCCCGGTGGTGGTGAAAACCCCTCTGGGCAACCTGGGCATGGCCACCTGTTTTGACCTGCGGTTTCCGGAGCTGTTCCGGAACATGGTGGACCAGGGAGCGGACATGTTTTTGGTGTGTTCGGCCTGGCCCTATCCCCGGCTGCCGGCCTGGATCATGCTCAACCGGGTCCGGGCCCTGGAGAACCAGTGCCACCTGATATGTGCCAACAGCTGCGGTATGAACAACGGTATCCAGTTTGCGGGCCACAGCATGGTGGTGGATCCCTGGGGCACGATCCTGGCCGGGGCCGGAGACGGGGAAGCGATTGTTGAAACCGGAATCGATTCGTCAGACACTCAGGCGGCCCGGAACACTTTTCCCGGGCTTGCCGGCAGAAAATCGTTTCTGAATCCGGGCATGCCCCGCACCTGACCGGTATTACCATGCCCTGACGGTACAACAACCCATGAAAGCGGTTACCCATACGCCGTCAGGCATCCCCTTAACACGTAACACTTAAAACTTAACACGTAACACTTAAAACGGAACCCTTCCATAAAACAAACAAGGACAAACATCATGGCTGATACACGTGTAACATTTTGTGGAGTCACATTCAAAAATCCCCTGGCTGCCGCATCTGCCGAGCCCACCCTGAATGCGGCCAACATGAAAAAATGCATCGATGCCGGTGCCGGCGCGGTGATCGCCAAGACCATGACCGACTCGCCGGCCATGCGGGAGCTGACCCAGCGGGCCAAGTGGCGGTTTCTCAATGCCAGACATGAGGTGTGCCACGGAAAGGTCCCCCGAAGCTTCAGCCTCTACAGCCGCTCCGGCCTGGCCCTGGAACCCCCCGAAGATTTCATGAAGGAGATCACTGAAACCGTGTCCTATGCGGATCAGCACGATGCTCAGGTCATCGGCTCCATCGCCTCCACCACCCTGGACGGGTGGGTGGATCTGGGAAAACAGATGGAAGACGGCGGGGTCCCCTTGATCGAGCTGAACTTCGGGTGTCCCCATCCCAAACTGATGCCCGGGGTGCGCACCGGCATGAACGTGGGGCAGGATTTCGACTATGGGTGCGAGATCACCCGGAAGGTGGCCGATGCTGTGAATGTGCCCGTCATCATCAAAGTCACCCCCCAGGTCACGGACCTGGTGCTGTTTTCAGACATGCTCCACAAAGCCGGGGCAAGGGCCGTGACCCTCACCAACCGGTTCATCGGGTTCGTGCCGGACATCGAGACCGGGAAACCGCTGATTTACGGCAAGGCCGGTGTGGGCGGCCCCTGGACCAAGCCGTTGACCCTGCGGTGGATCAACGAAGTCCGTTCCGCGCTCGGGGACAAGCTGGACATTACCGGCACCAACGGGGCCTATGACTGGCGGGATGTGGTCATGTTCATCATGAGCGGGGCCCATATTGTCCAGATGTGTTCGGCGGTGATGTGTTACGGGTATGAGTGGCTGACAAAGCAGGTGGCGGGGCTGGAAACCTTTATGGATGAAAAAGGATATGCCACCATTGACCAGATGCTTGGCATTGCCACGGATGCCTGTATGGAATACGGCCAGATGCCCCATGAAAAAGCCGGTGTGGGCCAAGAAACCTGCATCAACTGCGGCATGTGCCTGAAGGTGTGCTTTTCCGATGCCATGCAGCAGGGTGATGGGACCGTGTATGTGAAAGAGGAAAACTGCGTGGGATGCGGCGGGTGTCTTTCTGTATGCCCGGTGCAGGGAACCATTGAAATGAAGAAGGTGTGACAGGAAAATTATTGCATACCCTTTGAAAATATCAATATTCACCATCAATCCAACAACGAAAAAGGAGCAAAAAATGGATGGGAACATGACAGCAAATGAA
>JAABUD010000250.1 GCA_011389555.1 Desulfotignum sp.
CTGTCCCCTGGGAAGACAAGATCTTTCACCGCACCGACACCTGCCGGGGAATCCCCATCCAGATCTGGGGGATGTAGAAGAGGCCGGCCCGGCAGGCGGACCAGCACCTGCCAGTGCTGGATTGAGAGAGCCGGCCGATTGAATATGTGTTTCAGAAGTTGTTTGACTTGAATGTCCGGGATTATTACAATAAGAACAACACGGCGGTGAAAATTCTTATCCGGGCAACACAGTAAGATGTGAGGGCCATCAAACCAACCCCTTATTTGACATCAGGAGGAATTGTCATGCAGACAGTAAGAGGAATTTACAAGGACGGGCGTGTCCAGCTCATCACCCCCCCTCCGGCAGATGTTGACCAAATCCCGGTCCTGATCACATTTCTGATTGATGAACAGGGGCAAGAAGTGGATTTGAAAAAGCAGGGCATCGGTCCGGAAGATGCAGCGGATTTGAGAAACCGATTGAAATGTTTTGCGGATGATTGGGAACGTCCGGAGATGGCCGCTTATGACAACCTGTAAGCGAGGTGACATCGCGTTGGTATTCTTTCCGAATTCGGATTTAAGGACAGCCAAGAAACGTCCGGTTCTCATTGTGGATTCTGACGATTCGGAGACAGGTCTTCCTCAACGCATAGTGGCTATGGTCAGCAGTAATTTGCAGCGGGTGAACCACCCCAGCCGGGTGCTGGTTCGTCTTGACAGCGAAGAGGGTAAATGTTCGGGTTTGCTATTCGACTCAGTGATCATGACGGATAATCTCGCAACGATCATGACACATGAACTGGATAAAGTCATAGGTCATATGCCCGGAATGGCATCTATAGACCAGGCATTAAGGTATACCCTGGGTCTGGAATGAGAACTGGAGCAGATGATGGCTGTCTGAGCCTGACAGGGATTCCTGGCCGGAAGTGAGGTGCCCCCGCCGGGGGCGGCCTTCTGCCTGGCGGGTTTTATGCCGGATCTTCGGCCGTCAGTTCTTCCAGGGTTTTTCTGAAATCGTCGATGTCTTTGCTCTGGATGGTGGACTTGTGCAATTTTCTGAGCATTAACCGGTTGTTCAGGTCCTTTATCACTTGACGGATGTCTGCCGGCACGTTGTTGCTGAATTTTGTATCCAGCGCCTCTAATACCATTTCTCTGGCTTCGTTGAGCATTCCTATTCTCTCGGCACTTGTTACATATGGCATTTTCTTTTCCTCCTCATAGGCGATCAGGTGTTGTGTAAATTGGTTTGTTAAATCATCGGCCAGCATCATCAGCCAGTCCACAAGCCGGTACAGGCTCAGAATGTCTGTTGTGGAAAAGCCTTTTTCATACAGCGCCCTGGTGATGGTCCATTTCCAGGTGTATCTTTCCTGTGGATTGTCTTTGGTGGCCTTTGTTTTCAAATGGGTGCAGTGATGATGGCGAATGGATTTGTCTGCTCCAGCAGGTCATCGATTTTGTCAGCATAATCAATGAGCTTTACCATGGGGAATTGAAAGTGGATCTCACAGCCCCATCCCCTCTTTCCAGGGGCTGTCATAGTCATCCTTGGCCCTGGGCCCAGGTATCCAGCTTTTCCATGATCGCGTCATAAGTCTGGCTGGAAATGTCCGGAAGAGTTCCGCCCAGTGCCTGGGCCGCCATTTCAAACCCCTTGTCAATGCCTGCCTTGATCTGGTCCAGTTTTTCCGGATCACTGCCTGCCAGGGCCACGGCAGCCGTCAGGATGCGGTCGGAGGTCTGTTCCACGCCGAAATATCCGTCTTCAGCGATCAGGTCCCGGGCCGCTTCCGGCGTGAGGTCTTGAAAGTCGATGGTGGTGTCGTCAGTGGCGATGCGGGCTGAGAGACCTTGTTCCTTGAACAGGTTGACGATCATCTGGCGCAGGTTGTCTGTGCTGCCCGGGGCATAGGTTCCAGGTGCGGCCGAAGGGCGGTTCAACGAAATCATATCCGGGACCGGCGCGTTTTTCTGGTCCGGTGCCGTGTTTTTGACGGAAGACTCTGTGTGTTGTTTCTGATAAGCGTTCACGGGGCCGACAAAACCGACCTGGGTAATCATGGTAGCCTCCTGTTGGGTGCAGGGTTCTGTTTCGGGGGACGACATCCTTTTTTTATATCTCTTTTTTTACTTTCGGCAGATGAGCTGAAATCTTGACACGCAAAAGAAAAAAAGCCGTGGATATGGGAAAAGATGAGTTTGTGCGTTTTTAACAGGGGTGGAACATCTTTTGCATAAAATTGTTTTCGAGTTTGTTGAGATGATGGAAACAATGTTGCGGCTATATGCTGGAAAGGAAAACATGGCAGTCGGCAGTCCACAGATATCATCGGTGACACCCACGCAAATCCAGGCGAATCCGGGCAACCATTCCACCCGGGCAGTGCCGGAAATGCAGTCGGATTTTACCGCCCATCTGCACGCCGGCCAGGCAGAAATTGCCGGGTCCGGCAAAAATTTGTCGCATAAGCCGGTTTTTCTGGGACAGGTGACCCGTCAGACCCCCACCGTGTCCCATCTGCTGGTCCAGGGACCTTATAAAGATGCTTGCTGGGATATCCTGGGAAAAAACGTGAACGCAACCAAGCCGTTTACCCGGATTCCCGAAGGTGAATCCATTTATATGGACCCGGACACCCACGAGATCCTGTGGGGAAAACAAATGGATTCTTCCCCGCCGGCAGCTTTGCTGTCTTCACCGGTGAGCACAGCGGAAGCCATGCCGGAAACCCCGCCCGGGACGGATTCTCTGGATGGCGCGGCCGCCCGTTTCATGGGCATTGCATATGAGCGCATGAACTGCTATGAACTGGTGGTGGCGGGCCTGGAAACCATGGGGGTCCAGTACCGGGGCCAGGAAGGCCTGGGGCGGTATCTCATCGATCAGGCGGTCAACAACGGCAAGAAAATGAATCACCATCTGACCGGTGAAGGGGTGACCCGGGCCATCGCCCGGGACCTGCATGTCGTGTCCATGGATTCGGTTCCCCGGGTGGATGCGGCGGTGAAACAAGCCCTGGAATCATTATCTGAAAAGCTCGAGCCCGGCCAGATCCTGTCGTTTTCCACCCCCACAAGGGGCCATACCGGGGTCATTTCCCGGCAAGGATCCGCCTGGACCTTTATCAATGCCGGGATCATGGACAACCCGGTGAATGGAGGCTCCGCGGGTAAGGGTGTGGGGGAAGAACACCTGGCCGCCGAGATCCGAAACTGGGTCACCCGTGCCCACAGGCAGAGCAGCGGGCTGCGCATCACCCTGGGAACCCCGGATCCGGGAAAGCTGGCCCGGTTCCAGTCCGGCAAAGACACCCGCGTGTCGCTGCGGGCCTGATTTTTCCCGCCGCACTCCCACCATTTCATTCCTTCAATACCTTCAGCCCGGTAATTTTTCATGTTTACAGATTCAAGTTTTCCGGGCACCTTCCGATACATAGACAGAGCAAAGAAAAATAACAGACAAACCATTCATCTCAGCTTGAAAAGGAATCGCTTATGATACCCGCAGGATATGGCAGGTACGCCAAAGCCGCAGTCGCTGTCGAAAAAAAGGAAGATATTCTGTTGCTTCTCCTGGATACCGCGTCCACGGATCTGAAAAAGGCCCGCATGGGAATCGAGGACAACAATCCCAAAGTCAAGGGAGAGGCCATCTCCCGGGTCGTTTCCATTCTTACGGAACTGGACTGCGCACTGGACCATGAAACCGGCAAAGACCTGACAGAGAATCTGTCCGGGCTTTACCGGTTTATGCTGGATCGGCTGACGACTGCCAACCTGAAAAACGACCTGACCGCACTGGAAAACGCAGAAAAAGTTCTGGTTCATCTGCACGATGGGTTCAAACAAGCCGCCAGAACCCATAAGGGAGATCACGGGCCGGCACCGGTGGAATCGTTTGAAGATGACAAGGAAACACCGCCGCAAATGACCAGGAAGCTTTCCATTGCCGTGTGATGATCCTGTCCTGGCGTTGTATGACCGGCTGGCCCGGATCAACGACCAGGTAATGGCGGCCCTGGAGGCGGACGTGCCCGGCCCGGAGCTCATGACTTTGATGGCGGACCACCGGGCCGCCATGGCGGAACTGGCAAAGACCGAAGCCGATCATGAGCCGGATGCCGAAACCATTCCGGCCCGCCTGGCAGGGGCCAAAAACCTCAAGGCCCAGGTGGATGCGGTTCAAAAACAGCTGGAACAGAAAAGCAGTGAACTGGTACTGCAGCGGGAAAAATCTCAACGGACCCGTCAGGCCCTTGACGCGTATGCGAAAAAAAAGTAAAACCCGATGGAAAAGGATCCGGTGAAAAGGAAGGTGACAAATGGCAATTGAAATAATGAACGCCCAGAGCAAAATTCATATTTCCCCGGCTGCCGGCATTGCCGGGGCCGGTCACGGTGCGGCTCCGGCCCGGGTCACGCCGCCGTCCATGGGTGCGGATACGGGTGTGGTAGAGTTGTTTTCCCGGGAAAAGAACTCAGAATCGGCAAAGGCAACCGGCAGCGCCGAGCAGGTGTCGGCCATGGTGGAAGACCTTCAGGCTTCCCTGGAGGCGTTGCAGCAGAAAAACACCCGATTGAATTTTTCGGTTCATGAAAAAACCGGCCGGGTCATGGTGCGGATCACGGACCAGGACACCGGTGATGTGATCCGGGAGATCCCTTCGGAGAAGTTTCTGGAGATGGCCGCCAAACTCCAGGAGATGGTGGGCCTGATGTTTGATACGAAAATTTAGTCAGTAGTCAGTTTTCTGCCGGGCCCGGGCCTGTTTCATGCGATACAGGTTCATGTCGGCCTGGTGGATCAGATCCTGTTCATCCATCTGGCGCAACGGATTGGGCCGGATGCCGTTTTTTCCTGTGGTGGCGATGCCATAGCTGACACTCACGTCGATCCCGTGTCCGTTCCATTCAAACACATGGTCGGCAATCCTTTGTTCGATTCGCTGCACCATGACTTCCGCCATTTTCAGGTCGGTTTCCGGCAGTAAAATGGTAAATTCATCCCCGCCATACCGGGCCACCACATCCGTGGCCCGCACCGATTGATTCAAACAGCCTGCCAGCTCCTGAAGTACCATGTCTCCGGCCAAATGACCGTATGTATCGTTGATTTCCTTGAATCCGTCCCCGTCCAGCATCACCAGGGTGACCGGTTTGCCATACCGGGCCGACCGCTCGAATTCGGTTTTGATGAGTTCCTTGAACCGTTTGTGATTGTACAGCCCGGTCAGTCCGTCACTGGCGGACCGTTCCCTGAGCCGGTTGAATTTCTGGGCATTGTTCAGGGACATGGCCAGAATGTTGGCCAATGTGGACATGAGTTCGGAATTTTCCGGGCTGAAGGTGGTCGGGCTGCGGGGTACCATGCTCACCATGCCCATGGGGACGGCACCCGTGTTCAGGGCCAGGATCAGGGGCGGGGGATACACGGAAATATCGCTCATGTCAATGGTGGATTCCGCGCCCTGGGACAACTGGGTGTGGGTGATCTGGTCCGGGTCGATATCTTCTCCGGAAAGTGTCATGAATTTGGCGGCCATGTCGTTTTTGATGACATGAAATGTGTCCGGCCGGATGGTTTTGTCCGGGGCATGACAGGCAAGGTGCCAGATGTCGCCGATGCGGTAGAGCAACGCGAACAGGGTGAGATCCACCACGTCCAGGAGCCCGGCATCCAGTATCCGGGGCGTGATTTCATCCCAGTTCAGGTCATAGGCCACCTTGCTGCTCAGCCGGTTGATGAAGTTGAGTTCCCGGTTTTTGCGTTTCAGGGCCGATTTTTCCGTTTCCAGCTGATCCATCATCTTGAGGATGTGGATAAAGGCTTTCCGGTTTTCCAGGCCCCCCAGAAGGGTGTCGATAATCCGGTCCGGAATCAGCTGTCGTTCCAGATAGGCATACACCCCTTTTTGCAGCACTTCGGAAACATCGTCCGGGTCGGATTTTCGGCCGTACAGGATCATGCAGGCCGTGGAATGGTGGCTTTGCAGTCTGGCCAGGCAGGTGTGGACCGTGTCTTTACCCAGGTCGTAATCCATGATCACCGCTGCATGGGCATCGACCTGGTCCAGCAGGGAGGCGGCAAGATCCGGTAAAGCGCCCTGAACGCTGTATCCACGGGGTTCCAGCAGGTGTTTGAATTGTTGATGGTCGGCGTCATGTTCGCTGATGATCAGAATGGGTTTGTTCATATCCAGTTTCCTGTTGCCGTGTTTTCGTTGTTTCCGAAACTTAAAGCATAAATCATGCCATCAGCGATCTGAATGATATGGATACCAGTCGGATTTTCTCACCCCTTCGGTTTTGAGAACGGCCACATCATTGGTCAGGGTGTTGAACACGATTTTTCTGCCCAGGGCCCCGCCCACATCTTCGGAAACAATGGTGACCCCCATGCGGTCAAGGGTTTTTCGGGCCATGGCAATGTTTTCTTTGCCGATGTCCCGGTCGGACTCGTCGGGATTGAATGCGCCCCCGAATATCTGGGACCGGAGATGCCGGCGTTTGGACCCTTGTTTCAAAAGCAGGGCCACCAGAGCCCGGGTCGCAATGTTGCCGTAGATGGGATAGGCTTCCTTCTCTTTCGGGTTGGCGGGCAGTTTGTACAGATTCATGCCGCCGACCTTCCTTTTTTTGTCATACACGCAGACGGCCACGCCGGAGCCCACCACGGTGGAGATGGCTGTGGGCTTGTCCGGCATGTAGATATAGCCGGGCCGCAGAAAATAATCAGCGACCGTCATATGTTTTGTCTGGTCATCCATAGGCACAATAAACCATTAACTCGAATTTTTTGCAATCCTGGACAGGGCTGCCTGGGCAATTTTGTTCAACGGCAGCACATTGTCCACGGCCCGGAGCCGGATGGCTTCCTTGGGCATGCCGAACACCACGCAGGTTTCTTCATCCTGGGCAATGGTATAGGCCCCGGCCTGTTTCATGGTCAGCAGGCCCTGGGCCCCGTCC
This sequence comes from Desulfotignum sp., assembly GCA_011389555.1. Taxonomy (GTDB): domain Bacteria; phylum Desulfobacterota; class Desulfobacteria; order Desulfobacterales; family Desulfobacteraceae; genus Desulfotignum. Next base: position 6,963 of record JAABUD010000250.1, read on the forward strand.
GAGCCCATGCCCGTGAGAAGGATCCCGGACGCATTGGCCCCGGCATGCATGGCCACGGTTTTGAACAGCACGTCCACGGCCGGGCGCTGGTGGTGCACCCGGGGGCCGGTCTTGATCTGGACATAATAACTGGAGCCGCTGCGCCGCAGCAGCATGTGAAAATTTCCCGGTGCGATCAGGGCCTTGCCGTTGGTGATGGTCTCGCCGTTTCTGGCTTCCGACACAGTGATCTCACACAGACCGTTCAACCGCTCGGCAAACGCGGCCGTGAAATTGGGGGGCATGTGCTGAACCACCAGGATGCCGGGTGAATTGCGGGGAATTTTTGTCAACACCTGTTTGAGGGCTTCCGTGCCACCGGTGGACGCGCCGATGGCAATGAGTTTGTTGGTGGTTTCGGCCAGGGCCCGGGGGGCGAATACGGCCCGGGAGGATTCCGGGGCCAGGGTCTTGTTTTTCAGCCGGGATTTGACATCCACCACGGACACGGCCTTGATTTTTTCGATGAGCTGATCCCCCATGTCGCCCACGGAATAGGCCACCGAGGGTTTGGATAAAACCTCCAAAGCCCCGATAGACAGGGCTTCCAAAGCCAGTTTGCTGCTTTTCCGGGTCAGGGAGCTGACAATGATCACCGGCAGGGGATAGGATTTCATCAGGTGCTTTAAAAAAGTAATCCCGTCCATGCGGGGCATTTCAATGTCCAGGGTGATGACATCGGGCTGGAGCCGCATGATTTTTTCTCTGGCAATGTAGGGATCCGGGGCCGTGCCCACCACTTCGATACCCGGCGCTTTATCCAGCTGCTGGGTGAATATTTTGCGGACCACAGCGGAGTCGTCAACGATCAGCACTTTGATTTTCGGGTTCATGAATGTGTTTCCTCCTTGCTGTGTCAGGTTTTGCGGTAAGCGCTGGGAATCAGGTTGACCAGCGGGTGACGGATCCCGCTCAGGCTTTCCGACAGTCCCACGAAAAAATAGCCGCCCGGCTTGAGGGCGGGCAACAGGCGGTCGACCACCTTCTGCCGGGTGGGGGTGTCGAAATAGATCATCACATTCCGGCAGAAAATCACGTCAAATACATCCGGGGGCCGGTCCGCGATCAGGTTGAATTTGGCATACGTGACATGGCGCCGCACCTCGGGTTTGACGCGCACGCAGCCCTCCCGTTTGCCCTGTCCCCGCTGGAAATACCGGGAAAGGGACGGCCGGGGAAACTGTTTCAACCGCTCTTTGGGGTAAATGCCGGTGCGGGCGGCCGCCAGCATCGTGTCTGAAATGTCCGAGGCGAAAATGGAAAAACGGAATCCGGTGTCCAGCAGCTGGGCTCCGATGGAATAGGGTTCTTCTCCGCTGGAGCAGGCCGCGCACCAGATCTTGAGGGGAGCGGAAGGGTCCAGCTGGGAGACCAGGTATTCACAATGGCGGTTTTCCCGGAAAAAAAAGGTGTGGTTCGTGGTGATGGCATCCAGGAAATGAAGAAATTCCGTTTCGTTTTGTTGCAGCATTTTCATGTAATCGGAAACCGTTCGTTTCTGGGAGAACCGCATCCGTTTGGCCAGTCGGGCCCGGAGCAGGGCCATTTTTTTTTCGCCGATAACAATACCGGTTTCACTGTAAATCAGTTTGGACAAGGTGTTGAGCTGAGATGGGGTAATATCTGCAGACGCTGTCATAATTTGTCATTCATCCGGTTCACATGTCGTTATCAATTCATTCAGTCACAGAGCGATGATTGTCAAATATATATAGTGGCCTGGGATACAAATGTCAATGTGAACAATTATTTGAACAACATTCTCCTTGACACTGGATCAAGCAGGCTGATAATGGTGGGAAGAACGTCAGTTTGGCAATCACTTTTTTTACAGACAGGTAAAAGGACGGCAAATGGCACTGGATACCCTCAAGACACAACTGGAAGATCTGGCAGGTCAGGTGACCATCGTCAGTCATGATGACATCGACGGCATGGGTCGTATACTGAATCTGATGGATGAGATGAAAACAGCGGCAGCCGACCTGGATGTGCCGGCGCTCCTGGAAGTCATTTCCCTGTATAAAGGGTATGCCGGCCAGGTGGTGCTGGGGGAAACCACGGACATGACCCCCCTGGAAAACGGGGTGGAAATCCTGCGGGATCTGGTGACGGATCTGGAAAACGAAAAGGTCCCGTCGGTGGATATGCAGGATGTCCGCCGGATGCTGGGAGCACCGGTGGAAAAAGCGGAAACGGCCGAACCATCCGCTTCCGGTTCGTCCGGCAAACAACTGTCTGCCGATGATCTGGAGATCTTGACCGATTTTGTGTCTGAATCATCGGAAAATATTGAAAATATTGAAATTCATCTGGTGGAGGTGGAAGAGGATCCGGACAACAAGGATATCATCAACGACATCTTTCGTCCCTTTCATACCATCAAGGGCGTGTCCGCGTTTCTGGAATTGACCAAAATGAACACCCTGGCCCACACCACGGAAACATTTCTGGACAAAGCCAGAAACGGTGAGTTTCGCATCAATGATGTGGCCACGGATGCCATTCTGGCCTCGGTGGACGTCATGAAACTGCTGCTGCAGCGCACCCGGGAAGGGGTTTCCCAGGGCCGGATGCCCGTGGATGATGACATCGATGTCGATACCATCACCCATCAGCTGCGGGAGTTGCCGGATCAGATCATTCGTGGTGAATCCGGCAAAGTGGGCGGGATTTTGGTCCGCGATCGGAAAATCAAGAAAGAGGACCTGTCCTCTGCGCTGGAAAAACAGCGCCAGAGCCCGGATAAAGCCATCGGGGAGATATTTGTGGCCGATCATCTGGTGGAAGAACAGGATGTGACCGCGGCCCTGGAAAAACAGAAATCCATGCAGAAAAAATCCGGGGCCCAGGTCAAGGTCAGTACCAACAAGCTCGATGATCTGGTGGATCTGGCCGGAGAGCTGGTGATCGCCCAGTCCATGCTCCGGCAGAAAGCATCGTCGGATCCTGCATTGCTCAACAGCCTGACCCAGCTGGGACAGATCGTGACCAGCATGCAGAATGTGGCCATGGCCATGCGCATGGTGCCCATCAAATCCACGTTCATGAAAATGATCCGCCTGGTCAGAGATCTTTCCCGACGGTCCGGCAAAAGAGTGAAGCTGGAGATGTTCGGCGAGGAGACCGAGATTGACCGCAACGTGGTGGAAGCGCTGTACGACCCCATGGTTCACATGATCCGCAATGCCGTGGATCATGCCATTGAACCGGAGGCGGACCGGTTGGCGGCGGAAAAACCGGCCCAGGGGAAAATAGCGTTGCGTGCGTTCCACAAAGGGGGCAACATCGTCATCGAGATCGAAGATGACGGCAAGGGGCTGGATCGTGAAAAAATCCGTGCCAAAGCCATCTCTTCGGGAGTCATTCAATCCGGAGACACCCTGTCCACCCAGCAGGTGGATCAGCTGATCATGGCGGCCGGGTTCTCCACGGCCAGTGAAATTACCGATATTTCCGGTCGCGGCGTGGGCATGGACGTGGTCAAGCAGGCCATTGAAAAACTCAGAGGGGAGATCACCATTTTTTCCCGGCCGGGTAAAGGGACCCGGTTCACCATTGCACTGCCCCTGACCCTGGCCATTATCGACGGCATGCTCGTGCGCGTGGGAAAAGAAAAATTCATCATTCCCACCCTGGCGGTGAGCCGGTCTTTCCGCCCGGATCGGGACAGCTGCAGCACGGTCAAGGGAAAAGCGGAAATGATTCAGGACGGGGATGCCCTGATCCCGCTGATTCGAATGAAACGGTTTGCCGATATCCAGAATGAACTGGAAAATCCCTGGGAAGCGCTGGTGGTGGCGTTGGAATCCAATGATGAGAAACGGGGGCTTCTGGTGGATGAGCTGCTGGGAAGAGATGAATATGTGATCAAAAATCTCGGGTACAGTCTGGAGCATATCAAGGGCATTTCCGGGGGGGCCATTCTCGGGGACGGGACTGTGGGACTGATTCTGGATGTCCAGGGAATTTTCTCTCTTTTCTCTGAATGATGGTGGTTTGATATCAATACAGGCATGGCAATTGCATTATTTTTGGAAAAAGAAACCATGAGAATGAGATTCATTTTCCAAGTCAGGAGACAGATATGAGCGAACCCCAGGATTTCAGAGAGAAACGTGATTTTGTCCGGGCCAGTTTGACCTTTGATGTAAAGTTTCGGGTGGTGGATAAAGAAGAGTATGAATTGTCCCAGAAAAAGATTTCCCAGCTGGCGCCGAAAGTGGAGGAGAGTCAATATATTGACGGCCTCATCAGTACGACCCAATTGGAGAATGCAGGGCTCGACCGGGAACTGATCAAATTTATGATCCATCTCAATGACAAACTGGACAACATCCTTTCCGCGGTGTCCAAAGATACCTCCGAAACCATTCGGTTTCACAAGGGAACGGCCGTGGACATCGGCGGGGCCGGCATGAGAATGGCCGTGGAAAGCCCGGTCCGTGTGGGGGAGTTCGTCCATATCCAGCTGGTGCTTTCCCGGCAGCCTTTGATGCATATCGATGTATATGGGCAGGTGGTTCGGGTGGATGCCCCTTCCGGCGGATGCGGGGGGTTCTATTATCTGGGCATCAAGTTTTCGGATCTGGATGTCCAGACCCGGGAACAGATCATTGCCAGTATATTCAAACGCCAGCGCCAGACCCTGCGGAAAAATGTGGAACAGGATGATGGGTTTTCACCGGACAGCGAGGATTGATGCATGCAGCTGATTGTCGGGGTAGGTGATATGAAGGTGGCTGCCGATCCTTCCGCGGTTCTGGCCACCTATTCGCTGGGATCCTGCATCGGGGTGGCTGTATATGATCCGGAAGTTCGGGTGGGAGGCGTGTTGCATTACATGTTGCCCGAATCCAAGATCGACCGGGAAAAGGCGGCCCGAAATCCATACATGTTCGGTGATACCGGCATACCGTCCCTGTTCAAGGCCGCGTATCAATACGGCGCCAAAAAAGCACGGATGCGCGTGATCGTGGTGGGAGGCGCCCAGATCCTGGACCAGAACGATCTGTTCAATATCGGCAAAAGAAATTATGCCATGTTGCGGAAACTGTTCTGGAAAAACAAGGTCATGATTCACTATGAAGCAGTGGGCGGTACCGTGAACCGGACGTTGAAACTGGAACTTTCAACCGGTCGGACCTTGTTGAAAATATCCGGTGCAAAGGAGATCGAAATATGACGGACGTGGCCCGGATTGTCTCCCGAATCGATACGTTGAAGCCGGTTTCCCATATCACCACCCGGCTGCTGCAGCTGATTGAAGATCCCGATACCACGGGTGCGGATCTGGCGGCGGTGATCCAGTATGACCAGTCCATGACCGCCAATCTGTTGCGCCTGTGTAACTCCGTGTCCATGGGCAGTGTCAGAAAGGTGACCGATGTGAAACAGGCGGTCAATCTGCTGGGCATGGAGAAACTGTCTTCTCTGGTGATGCTGGCGGACAGTGCCCCGAACTTCAGGTCCGGTCAGTCCGGATACGATCTGGGGCATGGAGAGTTGTGGCGGTATTCGGTGTCTGCCGCAATCATTGCCCGGGAGCTGGCCGAGGAAAAGGACGCGGGGGATGTGTCGCTGGTGTTCACATCCGCGCTGATCAAGGATCTGGGGAAGGTGATCCTGCATACGTATATTTCAGACGCGTTTGACGAGATCAGAGACCAGGTGTCGGGAGCCGGTAAAAGCTTTCAGGAGGCGGAAAAACAGGTGCTGGGAATCGACCATGCCGAGCTCGGAGCCTTGGCAGCGGAAAAATGGGGATTCGATCCGCAGATGGTGGATGTCATTCGTCATCATCACAATCCGCTGGAAAGCGACAGTCAGGGATTGGCTCTGCCCATCGTCTATATGGCGGACTGCATCTGCATGATGATCGGCCAGGGGGTCGGGGCCGACGGCCTGGCGTACCGGTATTACAAGGAAACCGTGGACCGGCTGAACATGACTGCGCTGGATATGCAGCAGATTATTGTCCGGTTCCGGGAAAAATACGTACAAATTGAAGAGATGATACAACTTTCAGCAGGAGAATAGGTCAATGGCATATACGGTACTGGTAGTGGATGATTCATCCTCCATCCGGGCGATTATCAAAAAAATCATCAAGGTGTCCGGATTCGATGTCGCCGGGTTTCTCGACGCATCCGATGGACAAGAAGCCCTGGCGGTCATGGAAGCCAATCGGGTGGATCTGGTGTTGACCGATATCAACATGCCGAATATGAACGGACTGGAGCTGATTACACGGATCAAGGAAAACGATCACCTGGCATCGATTCCCGTGGTGGTGGTGTCCACCGAAGGCAGTGAAAAGAAAATGGCGGAAGCCGTGTCACTGGGGGCGGTGGGATATGTGAAAAAACCGTTTGTCCCTGAAGAGATCAAACAGACACTGAATAAGATACTGGAGGTGGGCAGTGGAGATGCCGGATTTGACGACGATGATGAAGACCTCGATTTCTGAGGTGTTTGAAACCGCTTTTTTTGAAACCGTCGAGATCGAGCCGATCCAGGAAGGTTTTTCCATGGCCGGGTTTGGAGACACGTCATTGGTCGGCACGGTGTTGCGGTTTTCAAAAGGGATCGAAGGTGCAGTCTATGTGATTGCTCCGGATCGATGGGTATCTCGGATGACTGCGGATTTTCTGGGGATCGATCCGGATTGCGTGACAAATGACCAGAAAGCGGATACCATCAAGGAAGCGACAAACATGATTGCCGGCCATATGTTTTCTTTGTTTGACAAAGATGGGCGGGTTCAGCTCGGCATCCCCGAACTGATCCGGGGCACGTCCCTGATCCCTGAAGATCTCGAGCAGATCCGGGGAACCCGGGTTTGGGTCACCACTGATACGGAAAAACTGGCCGTGGCAACCATTTTACATCCAACCGAATCCCTGGAATTATAACCTGCAAGGAACGAAATGATATGACAACCGATTACCGAGAAGAAATTATCAATATTGTCTCAGGCAAGCTGTCCGAAAGTGAAGTGGAGGAGTTGACCTTTTTTTTCAAGCAGGCGGTATCCCATGCCATGGACCAGGACGACGAAGAGTTCTACCGGTCCGTGACAACGGAAATGACCGGGAATGTCAAGGATCTGGCCCTGGTGCTCATCAATTTCAGAAAAGATTTCACCAGCAAGATCCGCCCCCATATTGAAGATATCGCCAATGTCTTCATTCCCCAGACATCCGACCAGCTGGAAGGGATCATCGAGACCACGGAACAGGCCGCCAATACCATCATGGACAACCTGGACCGCATGAATCAACTGGTTGCCGAGAACAAAGACGTCGTTACGGCCATGCAGAACGGCACGGTCAACGGGTGCACCCTGGCCCCGGACGTGGTGGCGGATCTGGTGCCGGCCCTGGACGTTCTGGCAAAACACAATGGGGAATACATGGATTTGATCACCGACACCTTCACCCAGATGAGTTTCCAGGATCTGACCGGTCAGCGGCTGCAGCGGATCATTAAACTGGTGGGTGAAATCGAGGAAAAGATCACCAAAATGGTGGTTTCATTTGGTCTTAAATTAACGGTGCGGGAGAACAATCCGGAACTGACCCCGGAAGAGATCCAGAAAAAAGTGGATGAACAGGCCCAGTTGCTGGCCGGCCCCCAGAAAAAAGGCGGCGGTCTGGATCAGGACGGTATCGATGACCTGCTCAACAGTCTGTGACGGGTAAACGGGAGATCAATGGCTTCAAAACAACTGCAAACCGGAGAACTGAACGGGTATCAAAAGGTGGCAATTTTCCTTTTGAGTGCGGGGGAGGAATTCACCACCCATTTCATGAAAACCCTGGACAAACAGACCATCAGGAAAATCGGCCAGTGTATGTCCGAGATTTCCAATATTTCCACTGACGTGCTGGATGAAGTGATGGATGACTTCCTGCAGACATACAATCAGACAGACACCTTGATGATATCCGGCAAGGAATTTTTTGCAAACGCGGTCAGGGAAACGCTGGGAGAGGGCGACTCGGATATCGAGCTGCAAAAAAAACCGTTTGAAAATCTGGTTCATTTGTCCCCGGAACAGCTGACCACGGCCATCCGGGCCGAACACCCCCAGACCATTGCCCTGGTTTTGTCCTATGTGTCCGACCGCAAGGCCGGGGAAGTGCTCCAGCTGCTGCCTGAAGATATCCGCATCGAGGTGGCCTACCGGTTGACCGATCTGGGCGATGTGCCCATGGAATTTGTCCGGGAACTGGATCAGACCATACAGAAAAACCTGGTCGCCGCCGGGACCGATTCCCGGGAATTCAATGGTATCGAAGCGCTGGCATCCATATTGAACCAGGTGGATGGCACCACGGAAGAAAACATTATGGCCCATCTGGAAAAACAGGATTCGGATCTGGCCCAGTCCGTCCGTCAGAAAATGTTCGTGTTTGAAGACCTGATGGAATTTGACAACAAAAATTTCCGGGAGATTTTGCAGAACGTGGACAGCCAGGTGTTGATCAAGGCGTTGAAAACATCCTCCGAGGAATTGAAGGAAAAGGTGTTTCAGAATCTGTCCCAGCGGGCTTCTGAAATGCTCAAGGAAGATATGGAGGTGATGGGACCTGTCCGGTTGCGTGACGTGGAACAGGCCCAGCAGGAAATACTGGCGGCGGCCAAACGTCTGGAAACCGAAGGTCGGGTGGTGTTTCCTGGAAAAGGTAAGGAAGATGTCCTGGTCTGAGAGTCCCCCGAGAGTGCTGAAAAAAGCGCAGTCGTTTTCCAAAGTGAGTTTCGACACATTCGATGCGTTGCAGGAAGAGGCCGCCAAGGACAGTCCGAAATCGCCGGAAGAGCGGTTTGATGCACTGGCGGATGCGCCGGAAACTTCGAGTGAGTTTCTTGCCATCACGGATCATCCGGAACTGGCATCCTTTGAATCCGTTCCTTCCCCCCGGGCCAATTGCCGTGAGGCGCTCGATATTGTTCGCCAGACCGAAGAAGAGATGGCCGCTTTCAAGGAAGAGACCTGCCGCCAGTGCACACTTTTGGAACAGGAAGCCTATGACAAAGGGTTTGCCACGGGTGAAAAAGACGGGATCAAGGCCGGTGAAAAAAAGATGCAGGCGTTGGCGGCGGACCTGTCAGCGGTCATCCAATCTTTGGCCGGACTTCGCCAGGATCTGGTGGAACAGTATGAACCTGAACTGCTGGACCTGGTGCTGGCTATTTGCAGGAAAATTATTTATTGTGAGATCTCTCTGGATTCCCGGGTGATCCGGGAGACGGTGGGCCAAATCCTGGAGGATGCCCCGGCCGGTCAGCTTATCACCCTTCGGCTGAATCCAAAGGACATGGAAGCGGTTGAAAATCTCATAGCCAGCGCTGACGTTTCCGCCACGGACATGAACCAGGTGTCCCTGGTTTCCGATACATCGGTTTCCCGGGGCGGGTGCCGGCTGAAAACCCCGCACGGGGATATGGATGCCACGATCGAAACCCGTCTGAAAAATGTGTATGAGGCCCTGACACGCGCGGGCGCCGGAGAATCTGTGGAGACGTCCTCGACCCATGCCGGCTGAACCCCGCACATATGATTCGATGCCTTCGATTGACTGGGAGAAATACCATCATGCACTGACCGCCTGCCCCATGGTCCGCCTGACCGGATCCATCCTCAAGGTGACGGGGTTGGTGGCCGAAGCCAATGGTCCCCGACTGAGTGTGGGCAGCATCTGTGATATCGAGGACAATCAGGGGACCCATATAGCGGCCGAGGTGATCGGATTCAACGAAAAGAACATTATCCTGATGCCGTTCGGAGAGATGGGAGGAATTCGGCCGGGCAGCCGGACCCTGGCGGTGAGTGATACCCCGGATGTGCCGGTGGGCGATACGTTTCTGGGAAGGGTGGTGGACGGGATGGGCCGGCCCATTGACGATAAAGGGGCGCTGAAGCCCAACGCCATGTATCCCGTGTACGGCAATGTGCTCAATCCGCTGAAACGCAAAGTGGTCCACGAAGTCATGGATGTCGGGGTTTCCGCCATCAATGCCATGGTGACTGTGGGCAAGGGGCAGCGAATGGCCATCATGGCCGGTTCCGGGGTGGGAAAGAGTGTGCTCATGGGCATGATTGCCAGAAACACGGCGGCGGATGTCATCATTATCGGCATGATCGGTGAACGGGGCCGGGAAGTCCGGGAATTTATCGAGCGAAGTCTGGGAAAAGAAGGGCTGAAAAAATCGGTGGTGGTGGTGGCCACTTCCGATGCCCCGCCTTTGGTCCGGATTCGCGGGGCCTACACAGCCACCACCCTGGCGGAATATTTCAGGGACCAGGGCAAAGATGTGCTGCTGATCATGGACTCCATCACCCGTTTTGCCATGTCCATGCGGGAAGTGGGACTGGCCGTGGGGGAACCCCCGTCGGCAAAAGGCTACACCCCCAGTGTGTTCGGCCGGATTCCCAAATTACTGGAACGGGCCGGAATCCTGGAACAGGGCGGGAGTATCACCGGGATCTATACCGTGCTGGTGGAAGGGGATGACATGAACGAACCCGTGGCTGACACGGTGCGGTCCATCACGGACGGTCACATTGTGTTGTCCCGGGCCATAGCCCAGAAAGGCCATTATCCGGCCGTGGACATACCGGCCAGTATCAGCAGGATCATGAATGATATTGTTTCCCCGGAGCATGCAGCGTGGGCCAAGCGGTTGTTGCGGGTATTGAACGCCTATCGGGAGGCGGAAGATCTGATCCGCATCGGTGCGTATGTGGACGGCAGTGATCCGGACATCGATTTTGCCAAAAAAGTGATCCAGGATGTCAACGCTTTTCTGGAGCAGGAGGTTCATGAAAAAGTCTCTTTTGAAGAGAGCCTGGAACAATTGCAGCATTTGTTTTAAAAAAGGGAGGGTCGGATCATGAAACAGTTTCAGTTCAAGCTGGACCCGGTGTTGAAATACCGCAGACATCGGGAACAAAAAGCCCGGATGGACCTGGCGGAAGCCCGGATGGCGTGTGAAAAAATTCGATCCCGATTCGATGATGTGTGGCATGAAAAAAAACAGATGCAGGCGCAATTGAAAAAAGACAGCCAGGAAGGGATCGCTGCCGGCCGGTATCTGGCGTGCCAGAATTTTGTCAGCCGGCTGGAACGGGAATTGACGTCTGTTCAATCCGATTTGAAAAAACAGGAGGAAAAAGTTCAGGTTCTTCGATCGCAATTGAAGCAGCAGTATATTGAAAAAGAATCCCTGGAAGGCTTGAAAACCACCCATGCCGGGATCCATAAAAAACAGGTGGAGACCGAACTGCAGAAATCCAGTGATGAACTGGTGCTGATCCGCAAAGGAGGGGGCATATGAAACAATTTGTTTTGCCGGTACTGATGTGGATGATCCTCTTGAAAGTGGCCCTGGTGGCATTTTATTTGACCGGGCTGCCTTCCGGGGTACCGGACCGTGGCCCCGGCTTTTCGGAAATTTCGGAAAAAGAGACGGCTGGGGTTCCTGCGCCGGTCGAACCGGCGGTTTCGGCCCCGCTTTCCCTGATGGCATCGGCCAATGCGGCGGATAAGGCCGATGCCCAAAAAACCGGTGATGCCAGAAAAGCAGCCGAGACAAATGACATGACACCGGATCAGACAGCGGCACGGCTGGATGCAAAAAAAGACCGCCTGGCGGAAAAGGAAAAATATCTTGAAAGGCAGGAAGCCCGGCTTCTGGACCTCAAACAGGAAATTACCCGGAAAATCGAGGAGCTGACGTTGCTTCGGGAAGAGATCCTTGCCACGATGGACCGGAAAACCGAGGTCCAGGAGGCGGAGGTCAAGCATTTGATAAAAATTTACTCAACCATGAAACCCCAGAAAGTGGCCCAGCTGATCGAACAGCTGGATATCGATCTGGTGACCGCATTGTTTTCCCGGATGAAAGGGGATGTGGTCGGCGATATCCTGTCGTTTGTGGATTCGGAAACCGGGGCCCGCATCACCCGGGGACTTTTCCCCGATCAGCCGGCTGAAACCGGCATGCCGTGATCCGGATGTTTCTTTGGTCTGCGGGCTTGACAGAAGACCGCCGGAAAGATAATATTCAAAACACAATCCGGGGATGGCCGGGTATGACGGTATCGCCGGATAAACAGGGAATTTTTCCGGGGCAGGAACAGTTACCATACTACAACATTAGATAAAAAGGGCGGTATATTCTATGGATCTCAATATGGAAGTGCTGATTGTCGATGATTTTGCGACCATGCGGCGGATATTGAAAAATATTCTCGTTCAGATCGGGTTCACGAATCTATATGAAGCGGACAACGGCAAAAATGCATTGAAAATCCTGAAGAATCAGAAAATCGATTTGATCATGTGTGACTGGAACATGCCGGAGATGACCGGTCTGGATCTGCTGACAGCGATACGATCCGATGATGCGCTCAAGGGAATCCCTTTTGTCATGGTGACCGCGGAAGCCCAGAAGGATAACATCGTCCAGGCGGTCCAGGCCGGGGTGAACAACTATGTGGTCAAACCCTTTACCACCGAAACCATCACCCAGAAACTGGAAAAGGTTTTCGGCGGCTGATGGGGGCAGGGAGGCAGATATGAATATTTATGGGATCGACATTCCGGTGAACGGATACCGGCAGACACCGTCTTCTTCCAGGGGAAATTCGACGGCATTCGATGATGTGTTCAGTCGGGAGCTTACTGCGCTCCAGAAAACCCCTGATATGCCCTGGGTGGATTCAGGCGGGACCGACGGCAAGGCGCAAATGCTGTCCCGGGGAGATGGTATTCTGACGTTGCTGGAAACCTATGCTGCGGATCTGGAGGACCCCTGTAAAACATTGAAACAGATGGCGCCGCTGGTGGAAGCCATCGATCATGAAGTGACCCGGCTTGAAAAAAGTGCCAATGACCAATTTTCCCGGGACGAAGCCCTGATGGAGTGGGTCAATGAATTGTCCCTCACGGCCCGGGTTGCCACGGTCAAATTTCACCGGGGTGATTTTCTGTAAGCGATAAGGGGTTACATGGAAGTCACCGAAAAAATCATGATTCTGGATGATGATCCCGAGATCCTGAATCTGCTTGAAGATATGCTTAAAAACAGGGGCGGATATCATGTGACGACCTATCCGGAAAGCCGGGTAGCGATATCGAATCTTGTTCCCGGTGCGTTCGATCTGGTGATTACCGATTTGAACATGCCGGATCCGGACGGGATGCAGGTGCTGGATCATATCATGGCCCATACCCCGGAAACAATGTGCATTATTCTCACCGGTTACGGCAGTATCCCCGGGGCGGTCACCGCCGTGAAAAAAGGGGCGTTTGATTATGTCACCAAACCGGTCGGGTTCCGGGAACTGTTGAACCATGTCGAAAATGCATTGAAACTTTCCCGGCTCCAGAAAAAAGAGGCGGATCGAAAACAGTCCGGCTGCTCCGGGTACAGTTATGATGATTTTATCGGCGACTCTTCGGCGATAAAAAAAATCCATGACATGGTTCAAAAAGTGGCGGATACCGAAAATACGCTTCTGGTGACAGGTGCATCCGGATCAGGCAAAGAACTGATTGTTCGGACCGTTCACCGCTTCAGCCGACGGAATCAATATCCTTTCGTGGCCGTGAACTGCGGTGCCATTCCTGAAGCCCTGCTGGAAAGCGAACTGTTCGGTCACGAGAAAGGGGCGTTCACCGGGGCCCATAAAAAACGGGTGGGCCGGTTTGAACTGGCCGGACAAGGGACCATATTCCTGGACGAAGTGGGAGAAATGAGCCCGCTGCTGCAAGTCAAACTCTTACGGGTCCTTCAGGAGAAAACCTTTGAACGGGTGGGTGGTACCCGGAGCATCGATGTCCAGGCCCGGATCATTGCCGCCACCAACAAAGACCTGGCTGAAGCGGTAAAAGACGGTACGTTTCGGGAAGATCTTTTTTACCGGTTGAACGTGATTCCCATCCATGTCCCCCCATTGACCCGGCGAAGATCCGATATCCCGCTGCTGGTGGATTTTTTCCTGAAAAAATTCCAGAAAGACCAGGACACGCTCATCCAGTCGTTTTCTTCAGAAGCCATGGCCGCACTGATGCGGTATGACTGGCCGGGCAATGTCAGGGAGCTGGAAAACCTGATCAAGCGCCTGATCATTTTGTGTGAAAACCCGGTGGTGGCGCTGACGGATCTGCCGGAACATTTTTATACCGAAGAGGATGTCGATATCGCCGACACCACGGATACCGACGTCGATATCGATGTCGGTACCAAAGAGGGGATGTTGCTCGAAGACGGCATGAATCTGTCTGAAGCGGTCAAAGCCTATGAAACAAGGATGATCAGCAACGCCCTGGAAAAAAGCGACGGGGTCAAGGCAAAAGCGGCCCGGATGCTCAAAATCAAACGAACCACTTTGGTGGAAAAAATCAAAAAACACAATATTTCCTCTGTCGATTCCTGACGCAGCAGTCAAAAAATTGTCGATAATTTGACGGATCACCCATTGGCCGGTGCAAACATGGCTGTTGCTTGTTTGTTTTTAGCCGCACGACACCCAGGTATAAGGGTTTCTGTTTTTCTGGCACTTTTCTTGCTGTTCTTGTGTGAAACGCGGTACCGGATTTTGACACGGTCGGTTTGGATGGTTTTCGAAATCTGGATCACAAGGAGTCAGTTTCATGATAAAATTCAAAGGATTTATCGTTTTCGGGGTGATGGTGATGGTGATGATGATGGATGGGGTTCTGTGTGCGGCCCCCCGGCCGAAGACCCCGGGCACGGACGTTCGGGTGAATCTGGAAACCAACACCCTGTCCGTGGCATTCCAGGGCCGTGTGTTGACTGTGGCGGTGCTGCAAACGGCAGAGTATGACAATCCTGTCATCGACATATCCGGGTGGCACCCGGATGGAGAGTATCGTGTGGCATCTTCTGAAACCGCACCGGTGATCTTCATCGATCTTTTTGAGACCCTGCCCGGTTTCAAGACAGCCGTATTGCCTGTTGATATGGGCTGGGTGACGCATGTACGCCTGGGCCATCATCGGGATCGGTTGCGCATTGCTCTGGACGGGGAGAATTTGGATCTGCCCCGGGCCGAAGCGGTCCGCCGAAACGACGGGCTGGTGATCACCCTGAATACAAAAACACCCGGCACACCGCCGAAAATGACCGCGATTCCTGTGATCCCTGCCATCGATCAGGCCGCACCGGTTGAAAAAGATCCGGTTCGTATGAAAACACAGGCCCGCAGCACGTCACACATGATTCGGCAGTCATTGGATGATCGTGTCGATCCGGTCACAACGCCGGACAGCCGGTTGTTTCAGGACGCGATGGTTCTGTTTGACAACCGGCAGTGGGCCATGGCCCGCAACAAGGTACAGCAAATCATCCACCGGTATCCGGAAACCCCTTATGCAAAGAAGGCCCGTTTTCTCCTGCCCGATATTTTGCAGGAAATGTATGCCAACGATCCTGCCGCACACTACCGGGAACTGACACAGAGTTTCCAAGATGTCTTGAACCGGTATCCGGAGTCTCCCTACAGGGGCGGCGCGCTGCTGGGGCTGGCCCGGCTGCATCGGAACATGGGCAACCATGCAGAAGCCCTGGCCTATTATAAACTGGCCCGAAACAGTTCGCCTGATAGCGATACGTTGATTGCCGGTTTGGCCATGCTGGACATGGCAAAAATTTATCAGACCACGGACCGAATGAATCAGGCCCTGCTTCTTTTGGAAAACCTTCTGGAAGCAACCGATATCCAGGAAATTCGAGATCAAACCCTGCTTGAAATCGCCAGGATCCGGTATGAACAAAAATTTTTCAACGAATCTTTGAATTTGTTGAACCAACTGGTTTCCCGGGACAGGGCCAATTATTTTCGATACCCGGACGTGTCACTGTATACAGGAAACAATTATTTTCAACTGGGCCGGTATGACCGGGCCGGTAAACATTTGCTGCATCATTATAATTCCGTGCCCACGAAACGGGGAAAAGACATGATCCTGGCCCGTGTGGGCGATGCCTTTCTCCAGGCGGGCAGGGAAAAGGATGCGGCCCGCTATTTCCAGTGGGTGGTGAACCGGTATCCGGATACTGAAGGCGCGGCCCTGGGCTGGCTCCGCCTGGCCGAGCAAATGGAAAAAAAATCGGACAATCCACTCTCCATG